>NZ_CBFCWJ010000001.1:0-16395 GCF_965601605.1 Gilvibacter sp.
CTGAGCAGTACAGCCTCTAAGATCGAACACAGGAACGAAAAAAAGATAGACAGTACGGCGTAAACAATGAGTAAGGTCACAGAGCTAGCTTATAGTTGACTTGATATGAGTAAAAATACCAAAAATTACCAACCCACATAACGTGGAGGCGCTACTTGTTTGAGGTTGAGGTATACAATCAGCTGTGCACGGTGATGGGTAAGGTGATCTTGCAACAGATTCAAGATCTGTAGACGGCTTTTTGGCCCAGCAAAAAAATCCACAGTTTCGGTAAAGGTTTTAGGGTCAGTAGCTTTTACGGCATCGGCTACACCGTTAAAAGAAGCTTCTAAGGATTTGATGATATTTGCCTTGGTGTCTGTGATGGCCTTAGGTTCGGTTCCTCCAAAATACGTAGTGCTCAACCAATCCATATTGCCTTTTATATGGATCAGTTGTTCTTTGAAGGTCATTTGTCCATCAGTTGGTTTGAACCCAAAATCTTCTTCGGGCATGGATTTGGCGATCTCTAAGGTGTAATTCTTAGCGTTTTCCCATTTTTCCAAAAAGGCTTCCTTGGGTGTTGTAGCCTGTGCCATAGCTCCTGTGGCTCCAAAAAGAGCAAAGGCAAATAAAAGATGTTTCATCTATTTAAAATTTTTATTTCTGAGATAATCAAGCAAATAAAAATTATCTGCATAGATCAACCGCTTCTAAGTTACGAAAGTAAACGCACTGCGTCCTTGGCAAAGTAACTCGCAATGATATTGGCTCCTGCACGCTTTATGCTGATGAGTTGTTCCATCATTACTGCATCGTGATCTAGCCATCCTTGAGCTGCTGCGGCTTTAAGCATGGCGTATTCTCCACTCACTTGATAAACGGCTACAGGGACATCAACTTCGTTGCGAACTTCTCGGACTATATCCAAATAAGCCAAACCCGGTTTTACCATGACAATATCGGCACCTTCATCAATATCCATTTGCGTTTCTTTGATGGCTTCAAAGCGGTTTGCCGGATCCATTTGATAGGTCTTCTTATCACCAAAGCCAGGCGCAGAATCCAAAGCGTCTCTAAACGGTCCGTAAAAGGCCGAGGCATACTTGGCACTGTAGCTCATAATGGCTGTGTCAATATATCCTTCTTCTTCTAAAGCTTCACGGATACTTAAAATGCGTCCGTCCATCATATCGCTGGGTGCAACCACATCGGCACCAGCAGCGGCATGAGAAACACTCATGGCTGCTAGCACTTCATTGGTTTCATCGTTTAAAATCTTCCCATCAGCAACAATACCATCGTGCCCATAGCTGGAAAAAGGATCCAAAGCCACATCGGTCATCACTAACATTCCCGGTTGTGCATTTTTTACCTCTTTAATGGCGCGTTGCATCAAGCCATCAGGATTCAATGCTTCAGTACCTTCATTGTCCTTCAGGTTGTCTGGAACCTTTACAAAGAGCAAGACGGCTTGTAGGTTCATATTCCAGAGTTCATTCACTTCACCGGCCAATTGATCCAAACTCAAGCGGTAATAGCCCGGCATGGAAGGAATCTCTTCCCGTACGCCTTTACCTTCTGTCACAAACAATGGCACCAAAAAGTCATGCGGAGTAATGATGGTTTCGCGAACCAGATTTCTCATGGCTGCGGATGAACGTAAACGTCTATTTCTAATGATGGGATACATAATCTTTTTAAGAATTTGCCGGAATCCGTGCCGCCCAATCCTTTGGGTTTTGCAACACTTCTACTAGGGCTGCTTCTGGGCTGCCCGGTTCTGGTTGATGGTTATAATGCCACTGTACATGTGGCGGTAAGCTCATTAAAATACTTTCAATGCGCCCGTTGGTCTTAAGGCCGAACAAGGTGCCTTTATCGTGGATCAGGTTGAATTCCACATAGCGTCCACGACGCACTTCTTGCCAATCTCGCTGGGCTTGGGTGTATTCTAGGTTCTTTCTGCGCTCTACAATGGGTACGTAAGCTTCTACGAAGCTATTGCCCACCTCTGTAACGAATTTATACCACTGCTCTAAGCTAAATTCTTCCGTAGGCTTGCAGTAATCGAAGAACAATCCGCCTACACCACGAGCTTCATTGCGGTGAGCGTTCCAGAAATAGTCGTCACACTTAGCTTTGTATTTGGAATAAAACTCCGGATCGTGTTTGTCACAAGCAGTTTTACACACTTCATGGAAGTGAATAGCATCTTGTTCAAACAGATAATAAGGGGTTAAGTCTTGGCCGCCACCAAACCATTGGGTGACCACATTCCCGGCTTTATCGTAGAGTTCAAAATAGCGCCAGTTCGCGTGAACGGTCGGCACCATTGGGCTTTTAGGGTGGATCACTAGAGAGAGTCCACAGGCAAAAAAGTCCGCCTCTTTTACTTTAAAATAGTCCTGCATGGCAGGGGGTAAGGCGCCGTGTACTGCGGAGATGTTCACTCCGCCTTTTTCAAATACGGCTCCGTTTTCGATCACTCGTGTACGGCCACCTCCGCCTCCTGGGCGTTCCCAAAGGTCTTCTTGAAATTTAGCTTGCCCATCTACAGCTTCTAAAGCTGAGGTAATTTGATCTTGAAGGGTTTGGATGTACTCGTGAAATTTAGTTCGCATAGTCGATTAACTTAGGTTGTTCTTTGTCCATTAATTGTACAGTTCTCAAGCTAGCTGCCGTTACCGAAAGCGGGAGTACTAAGATCAAACCTATAACAGGTATAATAAGCACTGTCATAAAAACCAATCCGTTGCCAATGGCTGATCCGCGATTGCGTTTTACAAAGCGAATGCTGTCGCTGTATCCAAAGTGTCTTTCCAAGGTATAATCCATGTTTCCGAAGCCAGCATAGTAAGCTTGCATGCAAAAGAGCAAAATTGGAGCTATCAAACCTATGACAGGGATCAGTCCTAAAAAGAAAATTGGAACAGTCCACAACAATTCCATGCCTAAATTGCGTGCGTTAATCCGAATACCGCGCCACAATTGGTCATTAAAGTCTGTATTTCTGTAAAAACGCTCACCTGGGCGCAAGTCTGCTTCGATCTTTTCAGAAACCGGACTCATAAATGGAGCGCTCAAAGCCATCACTACAGCTTTGTAAATAATAAATCCGAAGGTAATGATCATGATCACACTCAGAATCTCAGCAACTACCGCAAAGGCTTCCTTGCCCCAGTCAAAGATCCACGCCTTACTGATCAATGCGCCTAAATTATCACTCAATCCGTAGGCCGCGACAACGATTCCAAGGGCAACGACCAAACTGATAATTATAGGAACCACAAAATACCGCCACAACCCTAATCTGTTCATGAGTGGGAGTGCATCAGAATATGCTTTTATGCTTGAAAATACAGAACCGATCATAACTATTCGCTTAAATACACCAAGCGTCCAAAGCAGTACTTGGTTTCATTAACATCGAGTATTTGACGCGCTTTGAGGGCTCGTTGTTTCAAACTTTCGACAATTTCTTTTTCCGAGCTGGTCTTATAATCAGAAAACCAATACCGCCCGACCTGGTTGTTGTGCAAGTCCATGGCGCGTTCCAAGGGTTCATTCACAGAAAAGTCCTCGTGCCAAGAAGTGATTTTGTCAGCCCAAGCCAAGGTGGAAAGAATATTCGACGGATTCTTATAAATGCGCTTCATGATTAGAATATTCCACAGCGCATGTCGAATGGCATTGGCTCGGTTGTGTAAATGATGCGCTTGTCCAAACTCTCGATTACAGATTTGCATACACTCTTGGGTCGCCAAAGCAGTTTTGAGCATACGAATCGGAGAACGCAAAGTGATTCCACACAACATAAATAGCTGCGCAAAATTTAATCGCTTGAGTGTTCTCCAGAACATAGTTTATTCTTTGTAGCTCTTCACCGCCTCTATAAAAGCGCCTGCATTTTCTGTTGGGATGTTGGGTAATATTCCGTGTCCCAGGTTTACGATATAACGGTCTTTCCCGAATTCGCGAATCATTTGATGTACACGCTCTTTGATCACCGCTGGAGGCGATAACAAACGGCTTGGGTCAAAGTTTCCTTGTAAGGTAATTTTACCTCCGGAGAGATAACGTGCATTACGCGCAGAACAAGTCCAATCCACACCCAAAGCAGCTGCGCCTGACTTAGCCATATCGCCTAAAGCGAACCAGCATCCTTTACCAAAGACGATCACCGGAGCTAAAGGTTTCAAGGCAGTCACAATTTGATTGATGTATTGCAGTGAGAATTCTTGATAATCCTCAGGAGCCAACATGCCTCCCCAAGAATCAAAAACTTGAACAGCGTTTACACCAGCTTCTACCTTAGCTTTCAAATACTCAATGGTGGTATCGGTGATCTTCTGCAGTAATTGATGCGCGGCTTCTGGTTGGGTAAAACAAAACTCTTTGGCTTTGTCAAAATTCTTAGACCCTTGACCTTGCACTGTATAACATAAAATGGTCCATGGGGAACCCGCAAAACCAATTAGTGGCACCTCATCATTGAGCTTTTCTTTAGTGGCTTTAATGGCTTGCATCACATAGTTAAGCGATTCCTTAGCATCTGGAACAATGACGCGCTCTACATCTTCTGGAGTGCGCACCGGGTTAGGCAGGTATGGTCCAAAATTTGGTTTCATTTCTACCTCGATATTCATGGCTTGTGGAATCACCAAAATGTCGCTAAACAAAATAGCTGCATCCATGCCGTATCGACGAATAGGCTGCACAGTGATCTCACTGGCCAATTCCGGAGTTCTGCAGCGCGTAAAGAAATCATACTTGTGCTTAATCTCCATGAATTCTGGTAAATATCTTCCTGCTTGACGCATCATCCACGCGGGTGGACGCTCAACGGTTTCGCCTTTTAGGGCGCGTAAAAATAGATCGTTCTTTATCATGCTTTTTCTAAGTGTTGCAAGGCAGCATCCAAGACTCCATCTACAGTGGTGTGCAGAGCTGTTGCGGTATGAGGTGTAAATGCTAAAGCTTCTGCTCGGGTGGTTTCACCAATGCAGATCGCTGTGTAATTCGTGTTGTTATTGTTTTTGTGATAGCTCTGAACCCCAGTTGGACTAAAAAACAGAACAGTCTCGAACTGCTGCTCAAATTCCGGATAGTTTAAACGGGTTTCATAGGCCGGTACTTCGTGAAATACCACTTGATTTTGAGCCAGTAATTGAGGCATTTCTGGTCTTCGGAGATTTCCGCTGAAATAATAAAAAGGAATGTTTTTATGGTTTTTTATGATCTTTTGGGCCAAATCGGCGGCATTTTGACCAATTTCAATCACTTTTTGACCATTTTCTTCTAAAAGCAGTGCTGCTTTTTCTCCTACACAGTAAACCGAACGCTGTTTAATAGCCGAATCGTTATTGATAAAGGCCTTTGCTGCATTTTGGGAACTAAAAATGCAATGTTCGGCTTGCTCAGGTATCTCAAAAGTGAGCAACTCAATGGAAAGGCTGTCGTAATGAGACACGTCATATCCTGCAGCTTGCAAGCGTGCTTGTTGTTCGTCGGTTAATATTTTGGTAGACAGCAATCTCATAATTCGGTTCTAATTGCTTCCATAATTGCCGTTCCACCATCAGCTAAAAGAGCTTTGGCTAAAGCAGCTCCAAGGTCAAGTGCTTGAGCAAGTGGTGCGGTCTGATCAATAATTTTTGCTTGGCTTCCATCCAAACTATGTAAACTTCCTTTGAATTGGATCTGCTCATTTTCTATAGTCGCGATGGCTCCAATGGGCGCGGTACAACCTCCTTCAAGTGTACGTAAAAATTGACGCTCTATATGGGTACATAGAGCAGTATGTTGGTCATTGATGACTTTACAGTCTTCTAGGAGTTGTGAATCTTTCTGCTTAGCAACAACAGCTACTGCGCCTTGAGCTGGTGCTGGAATCATCCAATCCAACTGATGGAAATGATCTGGCAAGAGCTCAACGCGAGCTAAGCCTGCTTTGGCAAAAATAGCGCCGTTCCATGGATTGTCTTTTAGTTTTTGAAGCCGAGTTTGCACATTTCCTCGCAGGCCGACAACTTCATGGTTCGGGTATTTATGCAACCATTGAGCCTTTCTGCGAAGGCTTCCGGTGGCAATAGTTCCTGCTGCATTTAAGAAGTCGGTTCCTTTATGAACTAAAATATCATGAGGGTCAGCTCGCTTTAAAACTGCAGCAAGTGCGATGCCTTTTGGCAAAGCCGTAGGCATGTCTTTCATGGAGTGCACGGCCACGTCAATTTTATCTGCCAGCAGTGCAGCATCTAGAGTTTTAGTGAAGACACCAACCACTCCCAATTCATAAAGTGGTCGTTCCAAATTGAGATCCCCTTGGGAATTAATAGGCACTAAAACACAATTGTGCCCTTGAGCTTCCAAAAGTGACTTTACGGTGTTGGCTTGCCAAAGGGCCAAAGGACTTTGACGGGTTCCAATTCTAATTGCGGCCTCCATTATTGTTCGGTTTGCAGGTTGAACACTTTGCGGATCAATTCGTGTTGGTCCACCTCTGTAGTATCCATTTTGTTGAGGTGATTGGCCACTTGTGTTGTAATTTTTTGAACGATTCTATCGGTGAGTATCTGCGCTTGTTCCTCGTTGAAATCGTCTAATTTTTTACGCTGATTGTCAATCTCTGCCGCCGCATACAGATTGAGTTGTTGTTTGAGCGCACGCAGGGTTGGAGCGAATTTGCGTTTTTCTACCCACTCGTAAAATTCGGTCTCGATCAGTTCTATGATCTTATAGGCCTTTGGCACTTGCTGTGCACGCTCCGAAAGGGTGTCGTCTGCAATTTTGCTGAGTTGATCCAAATGTACCAAGTGTACCAGGGGGTTGTTCTCTACATCTTGTGACACATTTTTTGGAATCGAAAGATCCAAGATCAGCAGCGGTTTTTTAAGGTGTAGCAAGGCGTTTGAAACGGTAGGCATTTGTGCCCCAGTCGCTACAATTAGAATATCTGCCTGAGCAATCTCAGACTGTAAATTGGCGTAATCAGAAACGATCAAATTGAACTTCCCAGCAATTTTCTCAGCCTTGGATCGCGTTCGGTTGATCAAAGTGATGTGTTCGTTTCGAGTATGTTTTATGAGGTTCTCACAAGTATTGCGTCCAATTTTCCCTGTACCGAAGAGCAAAATGTTCTTATTGGTCACATAGGGAACACGGGCAAGTATGTACTGTACTGCAGCAAAACTTACTGAGGTGGCTCCACTGGATAAAGCCGTTTCATTCTTAATGCGTTTGCTGGCGCGAATCACCTCATTGATGAGTCGTTCCATAAATGGATTGAGCAACCCTAGATTTTTGGCTTGCTTGAAAGATCGTCTCAATTGACTAATGATCTCAAAATCACCCAAAATCTGAGAATCCAGTCCTGTACCCACACGGAATAAATGGCGTATTGCTTCATTCCCGGTGTAGATGTATGATGCGGTGAGAAATTCCGGTTTGTTACCGTTGGTATGATCGCAGAGCAGATCGATGAATTGATCCGCAGAACGCGCAAAGCCATAGATCTCACTGCGGTTGCAGGTTGATATTACACTGATGGCATCAATGCCTTGTTGCTTTGCACTTTCTAAAAGAGCAAGTTGCGAATCTGGACTCAAGCTAAAGTGCCCACGCGTCTCGGCATCGGCTTTCTGATAGTTCAGCCCGATAACGATAAAACGAGAGTCGGCCATAGCCGTGGTTGTTCTTTGGGTGTTCTTGCTCATAGAAACGCCGCAAAATTAATCGCTACGATTTTTAAAAAATAACGCTAGCGGTATTTATAATATCGAAGCCTGTTAATATTGACTTAAATTGAAACCTTGGGGCGCAAAATGCACTATTTTTGGGGGCTGAGATATGATAAATGTCAATTCTTTATTTAGAATGAGTCTAAATAATCAATCTTAAATTCAAAGCTAAAATGGAAAAAAGTGTCGCTAACGGCATTTACGAGCAAACGAGTATAGATCCTGGCTTTTTTGTGCTGGAATTTTTGAATGAAGAAAACACTAACGCCTTCTACAGCAGGGAAGTACGTCAAGATTGCCTGCAGTTTCATTTTTGTGTAAAAGGCAGCGGATTCTTTCAGTTCAACAACAATACTTACACCTTTCCAGCGGGAGAGAACAAAGCCATTCTTCTTTACAATCCGAAGAAAGAGCTTCCCATAGCACTCACTCTGAAGCCTGATTCGTGGTTGTTGTCTATAATTGTGCCCATTTCTAAGCTTCACAGTTTTTTTTCAACCGAAGCGAATTATATCACTTTCCTTTCGGAAGAGAACAGCAAGCAAAAGTACTATCAGGAGACCTTGATCACGCCTTCTATGGCTGTAGCCTTGAATCAGCTGCTACAATTCAACTTGCACCCAAACGTAAAGCCGCTTTATTTCAAAGCTAAGGCCTATGAATTATTGAGTTTGTATTTCAACAAACCCGAAGAGCTGGACATAGCACAATGTCCATTTTTAGCCAGTGAGGCGAATGTGAAAAAGATCAAACAAGCCAAAGAAATCATCATTAAGCGCATGGCCGAACCACCGAGTTTGCAAGAATTAGCAGATGAAGTGCAAATGCCTATCAACAGGCTTAAAGAAGGATTCAAACAGATTTATGGCGATTCTGTGTTTAGCTTTTTATTGGAGTATAAAATGGAAGTGGCGCGCCAACTTTTGGCCTCAGGAACGCTTAACGTAAACGAAGTTGGCCTAAAACTGGGCTATAGCACGGCAAGTCATTTTATTGCAGCCTTTAAAAAACGCTACGGAACCACGCCCAAGAAATTTACCATGGGTCAAACAGTATAAACGATATTGATTAATCAATTGTCAAATAATAAAACAGCGCAAGAATTATAGCCTTTAAGCGGCTTAACTTCGCAAAAAAAGTATCATGCATAAGAAAGGTGTTTTAATGGTCAATTTGGGGTCGCCAGACAGTACAGACCCTAAAGACGTAAAGCGTTATTTGGATGAGTTTTTGATGGATCCAAGAGTGATTGACGTGCCGCGTTGGGCGCGAATTCTATTGGTGAGAGGAATCATTTTGAATACCCGTCCCAAAAAGTCAGCCGAGGCCTATTCCAAAATCTGGTGGGAGGAAGGCTCTCCGCTTATCGTACTCTCAGAACGTTTACAGGCCAAAGTGCAAGAAAAACTAGAGATTCCAGTGGCATTAGCCATGCGATATGGTAGCATGACCATTAAAAATGGAATGCAAGAATTAGTGGATAAAGGCGTTGAAGAGATTCTGGTTATGCCCTTGTATCCGCAGTTTGCCATGGCAACAACAGAGACCATTACGGTGAAGGTGGAAGAATTACGCCAAGAGTTCTTCCCTCAGTTACACATCAGTACTTTGGATCCATTTTACAATGATCCTCGTTATATCAAGGTCTTATCGGAGTCTATTAGACGCGGTTTAGAAGGAAGTAATTACGAGCATTTGCTGTTCAGCTATCACGGAGTTCCGGAACGTCACATTCGCAAGAGTGATCCAACAAAATCGCACTGTAAAATAGATGGCAGTTGTTGTCAAACTCCTAGCGAGGCGCACGCATATTGTTATCGTCATCAGTGTAAAGAAACAACACGCTTGGTGGCCGAATATTTACAATTCGAGGAAGGAACCTACAGTACTACCTTTCAGTCTAGATTAGGTTTTGATCCCTGGTTGCAACCGTATACAGACCGCACCATTGAAAAAATGGGCTTAGCTGGCACGAAGCGATTGGCCATTGTTACTCCAGCATTTGTGAGTGACTGTTTGGAGACGTTAGAAGAGATTGCCATGGAAGGAGAAGAGATCTTCCATGAAGTAGGGGGAGAAGACTTTACTGTGATCCCTTGTTTGAATGAGGATGAGGATTGGGCCTCACTGCTTGCCGATTGGATTGAACACTGGCGCATTGCCGATTTAAAAACAGCAATAGCCTAAATGGCAAAAAGGAATTCCAAAGCATTGGGCACGGCCCCTATTAGCAAATTGCTGATTCAGCAGGCCGTACCGGCGTCTATTGGAATTTTGGTCATGTCTTTGAACATGATCGTTGATACCATTTTTGTAGGCCGATGGATTGGCCCTTTGGCCATATCTGCCATCACTGTTGTAATTCCTGTTACTTTTTTTATTGCCGCCATTGGTTTGGCCGTTGGTATTGGAGGAGGTTCCGTATTATCACGAGCCCTGGGTGCAGGAGACAATGACAAGGCTTTAAAGGTTTTTGGAAATCAAATAACACTGACCTTTTTTACCTCCGGGATTCTGGCCATTTTGGGTCTGGTCTTTCAAGATTATTTGATCGAGTTCTTTGGGGCAGGTGAGTCTTTTAAAGATCTCGCTTTGACCTATTACAACATAGTGCTCTACGGAATTGTGATGTTGGCCATGTGCATGATGGGTAACAATGTGATCCGAGCAGAAGGCAAACCTAAATTTGCTATGTACGCTATGATGTTGCCAGCCATTGGCAACATTTTCATGGACTGGATCTTGATCCGTGTCTTTGACATGGGCATGGAAGGTGCTGCTTGGGCGACCTTCATCAGTTATGCCATCTGTTTTGCGTTCATCTTTTGGTTCTTTGCTGTAAAGAGTGAACTCCGATTAAAATGGAGCTCCTTCTCATTACAACGCAACATTGTTCGTGAGATCAATGCCTTGAGTTTTGTGACTTTATCCCGACAAGGAGTAATTGCCGTGCTCACCATATTATTGAACAATGTACTTATTCATTATGGAGATGATTTGGACGTGGCGGTTTACGGTATCATTTCCCGTATGCTCATGTTTGCACTCTTCCCAGTTATTGGAGTAAACCAAGGATTCCTGCCTATTGCAGGGTACAATTACGGCGCTAAACAATTTGAACGCGTGCGAGAATCCATCAATACCTCCATTAAATATTCTGGAGGATTGGCCGTACTGATTTTTGCACTCATCATGGCCTTTCCGACAGAAATAGTAACTGTATTCATCGGCAGCAGTGATAATATTGACGCGCAAACCCTGGCCAACAATACAGAGATTCTAAAAAGGACTCCAAACGCCTTACGCTGGGTATTTGCCGCGACTCCCATCATTGTGGTGCAACTCATTGGGGCGAGTTACTTTCAAGCCATTGGCAAAGCGGTTCCCGCATTATTGTTGAGTCTTACCAAACAAGGTTTTTTCCTAATCCCTTTGATCTTGATATTACCGACTTATTTGGGCGTATTTGGCGTCTGGATATCCTTCCCCATAGCAGATGTGCTGGCTACAGTAGTGACTGGTTATTTCTTGAATGCTGCGGTTAAAAAGATGCGGGCAACGACTTAGTCGAACTCGTTAATCCCATAAAGGACTTCCTTCAATTTACTACCGTTGATCTCGGCTGGTTTATAGGCATTGTTAAACTTATCTATGGAATTGGTGATCTTTTGCTTTAATACTTCAAATTCTCCCGGGATCTGCCCTCTACAGAGTGCTTCGTTCTCATAGCTGGACAACATAATTGCAAATTTCTGATAGAATTTTGCCCCTTGATCGATGAAGTTATTGTACTGCGCAATGAACTGAAGCAAACGGTCTATACTGAACTCCAAATTGACTTGAAGCTTAAATGCCTGATCGCTTTTAGAAGGATCCATAATTGCCGATTGCATCTTATTTAAGTATTGATTCAAGGCTTCTTTAAGCGCGTCCCAATCATCCATTGCCCGACACTTTTCAAGGCTGTTTTGATATCCGATAGGAACGGTATATGCTCTAAAAAGTTCCTCCAATCCAGCCAAAAGGCCATCACTACTAGACTTTAAAAAAGCGGTTTCAAAGTAGATGGTGTTGAGGTCCTGATGCATATTTAAAGTAAAATCCAAAATGCATTCAATATCCTTAATAGTCGCTTCTTTCTCTTTCCGGGATTGTCCGCTATTGAACAGGGAAACCATTGAATGTACTATTGAGGTATAGATGTTTTCACCCAACAGATTCGGGAGCTCAAAATTCGATTTTTTTTGCTGCTGTTGCAGAATGCCTTTGACTTCATTAAAGGCTTCAAAACTGTTTGGATTGGCCATAGCGCTCATTTCTGAAAACGTGGTCACTGCTTCAAAATGATGATCCAAGGACAACATTTTCTCATATAGCAACCGTATCAATTGAAGTCCTTTGAGATATCTTACTTTGCTGATGTCGGCATATTCTGTTTGCTTGGTAATGTCCAATAGCTCTAACAAATGGTCCTTTCTGTAAATAAGCCTGACCAGATCTGTTGTCGTTTTTGCCATTAACATATTTTGACGGACCTCTTCAATGGCAAGGCTCAAGGTTCTGTATTCCTGTTGATAGGAATTTCGGATTTCGGTGATCTCGCTTTCTAATTCCAGCAGGATCTGATCAAAGGTCCTCTCAGGCGGAAATTCATCATGGAATGCTCTCAAAGGTTGAATGCATGCAGAATGGATAAGTGTAAATACAAGTAGTGCTTTCATGCCCTTAAATTTTGGTGAGGTATATATTGACTTGACCTTGTTCTAGGCTTATCGGATAGTTCCGCGCACTGAGTCCATTTAGTTGAGATCCCAAACGCTCTAATAAATTTTTAACTCCTTCATTGAATGTAAAGGCGGAGTCAATTGTTATAAAGCCTGCGGGAGAGCTAATGATTGTTTCAGTAAGCTGACTCTTGGCTTTTGAATCCAAAAATTCAGTATGGATCCTTAAAACGATAAGACCGTCTTCTTTGATCAAGGTTGCATTGTGTTCTTGTCTTGCGGCTTCAATGTTAATTGCGCAGATGCCACGACCGCTGCGGCACTCTCCATAACGTCCAAACTGTACTTTCGCTGTTTGTGCATGGATGGGTTGGGACAAGGCCAAAGAGGCCATGGCCATAAAAAAATAGCGTTTCATAATGTTATGTTAGCAGGGGAAGTTAAATGCGGTTAAAAGCTCTTTCTTTAGCCTTTTTGGAGGTATCTAAATTCAGTTTTGTCAGTGCCTTTTTCCTAAGCATGAGTAACCCAGTTATCAAGAAAGGACTGAATAGTATTAGGACAAAAAAAGTGGAGATTACAGTAGAGATGAGGTTCATTTCCCTCAAGACTTCTGTTTCTGATTCCATCCAAAAGGTGTTGGGATACTTTTTCAAGTAAGACGGTAAATTGATGAGCATGTGCAATAGTCCCATCCAATAAATATTTCGGACATGAATATAAACAGCACCAAAAAACACGCCCATAAAAATTGCCGCTATGGATTGATTGATCACCGACATCACATTTGCATTGGAACTCAGGTTTATTAAGTGCATCCCACCAAAGAGCAGCGCTGAGTAGACGACAGCTCGCTTCAATGGGATGTTGCGTGTCAAATAACCGTTAATTAAAAGGCCTCTAAAGATAAGTTCTTCTGCAAAGGTTTGGACGTATACAATTCCAATCAATTGAATCAAAAATACCGGTTCAAAATCACCAATAGTCACATCTGATGCGGTAGCTAGGCAGAAAATGAAACAACCCAACAAGCTAACCCAAAACCAGACCCCTACTTGTATCCCTTTGCTAAGTTTTAAACTAAATACTACGGTGTTTGACCAAAATAGAACAACAACCGCGGTGATTAATATCCCATTGGTGATCAAAATTTCAAGCAAATCAGGTAATTCAACAGGTTCAAATTGCCTTATGACCCATCCTAAGATCAGCATTGTTAGAAATAGTAGCGCAAAGCGCTTATCTATCTTAAAGAGGCCCTTCATTTTTTAGAGCATAATTAGATCACTCAGGCTAATACTGAACTCGCAGGATTCTATTTTCCAACAGCTCCAGCCCCACCAAATACATGCATTACAGGTGGTCCCAGTATCACAAGGACAACCGCAAGGAACGAACTTACAACCAATACCCTTAGAGCTTATCTTGCTGAGTTTTTGATGGTGTTTGAATTGGTTCCCTACAATTACGGCATTGAGGAATTCACGGTCTTTAAGTTTTTTATAATCACCCAACTCTTTGGAGTGATAGATGCCATCTCCGGCTTTTTGATCGTTTCCTTTGCCATCATCAGTAAAGGTAACTCCACTAAAACCAAAGCCTTCGGGGAGCTTCTTTTGACCACTGAAATCTGTGAGCTTGATTTGAAACACAAAGCTTCCATCTTTTTGATCTACCAGATCTATCTTAGTGATGGCCAAGTTTTCGCTCATATAAGTAGTAGATTGGGCCAGAGTATTGTTGTTAAAAATAAAGGTGCAGAGGAGTAACATTATGAACATGCGTACATTGATTTTCATAATATTGAGATTGTTTAGTTAATGATTGGCCTGTGGCCAGTTAGCGGGAATCAAGACACCTGGTGCCTGGTTGATTCATTTTTCAAATTTCATGTCATCAGTGTGAGGTTTTAAAAGTTAGTGATGGTGGCTTTTTGCCAGGAGGATAAAAGTAGGATGCTAATAAGCTCATTTCCAAGCATAAGAAATCTACTTTTATGTATTTAGGGTGATATTCATAAATGTGCGAACGACTCAAAATCACCGCTGTATCCCCTTTTTTAACAGCTTCTTAGCGAATTCTTGGTTATCTTTACGTAAACCAAAAATCCATCCTGATGTTTTACGCAAAGATCCGTGCAACTGTCCTTGCACTCACACTCCTTTTTGTAGCCATTCCTATTGAAACTCAAGCCCAAGCGGTAGATGAAGCCCTATACGATGCCATGGAGTATCGTTTGGTCGGTCCTTTTAGAGGCGGACGTAGCGCAGCAGTTACCGGCGTTCCCGGAAAGCCTAATTTATTCTACTTCGGAGCCACTGGAGGTGGAATTTGGCAAACCAATGACGGAGGACGTACTTGGAAGAATATTTCAGACGGTTATTTCGGTGGTTCTATCGGAGCCATTGAAGTGGCAGAAAGCGATCCCAATGTGATCTATGTGGGAGGAGGAGAAAAGACCGTTCGCGGTAATGTATCTTCTGGCTACGGAGTTTGGAAAAGTGTAGATGCCGGAAAGACTTGGACGCAAATGGGCTTGGAAAAAAGCCGACACATTCCGCGAATAGCCATTGACCCGAACGATCATAATGTAGTGTATGCTGCGGTGATGGGGAACATTTATAAACCAACCGATGAGCGCGGAGTCTATAAAAGTACAGACGGAGGGAAAACCTGGCGCAAAGTGCTTTTTGCCAACCGTGATGCAGGAGCGGTAGATTTGACTATTGATCCAAGCAATCCTCGAGTGCTTTACGCTTCTACATGGAACGTACGTAGAACACCATACAGTTTAAGTAGTGGTGGAGACGGTTCCGCTTTGTGGAAAAGTACTGATCGCGGAGAAACTTGGACAGAGATCTCTAAGAACCCTGGTTTCCCAACGGATACTTTAGGAATTATTGGCGTTACAGTTTCTCCTGTCAACGCCGATCGTGTTTGGGCTATAGTAGAAAACAAAGACAAAGGTGGAGTGTACCGTTCAGAAGACGGTGGAGCCACTTGGAGCCACATCAATAGCGAGCGAAAACTCAGACAGCGCGCTTGGTATTACACACGAATTTATGCAGATTCACAAGATGAAGATCTGGTTTATGTACTCAACGTACGCTATCATAAAAGTACAGACGGAGGTAAATCCTTCAGCACGTATAACGCCCCTCACGGAGATCACCACGATCTGTGGATTGCCCCAGAGGATCCAAAACGTATGATCATTGGAGATGACGGTGGAGCTCAGGTAACCTATGACGGTGGAGAGACTTGGAGTACTTACCACAACCAGCCAACCTCTCAATTCTACAGAGTAACTACAGACAATGCATTCCCATATCGTATTTATGCGGCACAGCAGGACAATTCTACCATAAGAATCAATCACAGAAATGAAGGATTCAGCATTGGAGAAAACGACTGGGAATCTACTGCCGGTGGAGAAAGTGCTCACATTGCCATTGATCCCTTAGACAATGATATCGTTTATGGAGGTAGTTATGACGGATTCTTAACACGCTACAATCACAGAACAGGTACTGTTCGTAGTATCAGTGTATGGCCAGACAATCCTATGGGACATGGTGCAGAAGACATGAAGTACCGTTTCCAGTGGAATTTCCCGATTATCTTCTCGCCACACAATCCGAAGAAGATGTACACCTTCTCCAACCACGTACACGTTACTACCAATGAAGGGCAGAGCTGGGACATCATTTCTCCTGATTTGACCAGAAATGATCCAGAGAAACTAAAATCTTCCGGAGGTCCAATTACGCAAGACAACACTTCTGTTGAGTACTATTGTACCATTTTTGCTGCGGCAGAATCGCCAGTAACAGAAGGCCTCATGTGGGTTGGTTCTGATGATGGCTTGGTTCATTTAAGCCGTAACGGAGGAGCTTCTTGGGAGAACGTAACTCCTAAGGGTATGCCGGAATGGATGATGATTAACAGCATAG
>NZ_CBFCWJ010000002.1:0-36876 GCF_965601605.1 Gilvibacter sp.
ACCCACGTTGTGGTGTGACTTGATGGTCACAGAAGGACCGTTTACTGATACGCTTTCAATAACGTCTGGATAAATGGTTCCTTGTCCCAGCCAATTAACGCCTTCTACTTGATTGGCCTCATCGTCAAAAACTTCGATGAACACGCGTCCAATAGCCTTGCGTTTGGCCTCCGGATCGGTTACTCCTTTCAAGGCATCCAAAAAGCGTGCCGAGGCATCAACACCTTTTACGTTCAGTCCCATCCCTTGGTACTGTTCCAGGACACTTTCAAATTCATTTTTACGCAAAAGACCGTTGTTTACAAAGATGCAATAGAGATTCTTACCAATGGCCTTGTGTAATAACACGGCAGCTACACTGGAATCAACACCTCCAGACAATCCTAACACAACTTTATCCTCACCCAACTTCTCTTTGAGCTCTTCAACAGTAGTTTCTACAAAGTGCGCTGGAGTCCAATCTGGATTGATCCCCGCAATATGGATCAAGAAATTCTCCAAGAGTTGCTTTCCGTCTGTACTGTGATACACCTCTGGGTGAAACTGGATTGCATAGGTAGGCTCCCCTTGTATCTTATAGGCAGCATTGGCTACATCGTGTGTAGAAGCCAAGCGCACGCCGCCTTCTGGAAGTTCCGCAATAGTATCGCTGTGACTCATCCACACTTGTGAACCAGTTTCAATATGTGCAAACAAAGCTTCGTTATCGGTGATCTCCGCCAAGCGCGCACGACCGTATTCACGGGTATTGGAAGGCGCTACGTTTCCACCGTGGAAATGTGCCAAATATTGAGCCCCATAACAAACCCCTAATAAAGGCTTGTGACCTTTGATCTTAGAAAGATCGGGATGCGGTGCATCCTCTCCACGAACCGAAAACGGACTCCCGGATAGGATTACAGCTTTAAAAGGATCTAAATTCTCTGGAACTTTGTGATACGGGTGGATTTCACAGTAAATATTGAGTTCGCGAACTCTACGTGCGATGAGTTGTGTGTACTGCGAACCAAAATCGAGGATAAGTACGTTGTTTTGCATGTGCAAAAGTAGTTGAAATTTGACGACTCGCTAAAAAAGTCAGTCAAAAAAATTAACTACTCATCAACACTTACAGACGAATTACAGAAAATTCCGATTTAAAGGGGTCCAATTGCTCCAAAAGCAGCGGAATAAGCCCATCACCGGCCTCCAAATAGAATTCAGAGAAGTTGGCTTTGCGCTCTTGTAGATTGTTGGCAGGAAACACTGCATCTCTCAATTCTTGAGCCCGTTGGATACGATCGTTGTGATTTCGTTTTTCTGCCTTGCGGAGTCGCTTTTCTAAGTTTTTTAAGCCATTGATCTGCTTTTTCTCCTGAGCGGCAACAGCACCTTCAAAAGAAGGATCGGTCTGTTTGGCAAGTTCATACAGCGCCTCAAACTGTTTTTTCAAATGCGCCTTCTGCGACTCAAAATCCAACGGCAAACCGCTGTGCTGCTTTACCAGATGAGAAGCCAGAGCTTCTGGCTTTTTAAAAAGATCGGCAACGTCTAGTCCCAAACGCTCCCATTTACCCATCTGTTTTTCTGTGATGAGTAAGGCCGAGTTTCTCAACATCAGCATTGGAAAAGTAACCTCTACAGCTTCAAAATAGTCTTTTAACTGCAGCCAATAGGCCAATTCTCCTCCCCCTCCAATATAACAGAGGTTGGGTAAGATCACTTCTTGATACAGTGGACGCAATAATGCATTGGGAGAAAACTGCTCCGGATGCTGTTCTAACTTTGCTAAGACCTCCGCCTCTGAAAAAGATAAGTCGGTATTGTTGATCATATACTGATCGCCAACTTGAACAATACGTTCCCGCAATCCTTGGTCCAAATAGAACAAGTTGATCTCCCGAGGATGCACCTGCTCCTTATATCCAGCAGCAACTAGATCCGCAGTAGTAGCGCTAATAACTTCATGTCCCTTTTGGGTTAAGAGCTCTTGTTTTGCATAGGGCGCAAACGCAGCTTTCAGCTTGGAATCGTTTCCGTCTACGATAACCAAACCTTGATCGGCAAATAAGGCATTGGCTAAATACCGCGTCGCCGAAGCGAGATCGTCGTGCTTTAAATAGGCATTCTCAAAGAGCTCTCGCAAATAGCTTGCTTGAATACTCGTACCCATCGCAGCTCCGATCACCTCACTGACTTGCTGAAGTCCTTCCGTGGAAAGATCCCCCACGGCTCCACCGTCTTGTCGGTTCCAAGCCACCTTACTCCCTCTAAAATTGAAGTAGTTGATCTCATCAAAATCGTGATCCTCCGTCGCCATCCAATAAACCGGAACAAAATTGTGATCGGGATACGCCTGTTTAGCTTGCTTACAAAAGTTGATCACCGAAACAATCTTGTATAAAAAATACAAGGGCCCAGTAAATAGATTCAACTGATGCCCCGTGGTTATGGTATAGGTATTTGATTGCTTGAGTGATTCAATATTATCGGCAGTAGCCTCGCTAATCGAGACAGCTCCGTAGACTGCCATCAAGCTTTCAGAAAGGGTTTTACGCCAGTTTGGTTCGCATACAGCTGTTGCCTGTTTTTCTTGAATCTGATCTGACAAAGTCTCAAGTGATGGGAATCTATGGTAGAACGGTCTTACGGCCTGTTCTTGGCCCAAATAATCACATATGGTCTTTGAAAAATAACCAGTCTGAGAATAGGGTACGTAAGCTGCGGACATATGGGTTGGCTCCAATTGGAAGGTAAAAATACGAACTTCACTTCTATCGATTCTAAAAGATTCGTTAATGTTCCCCATAGGGCACATTTGCTTTGCCCCAATTTTCGTAGCTTTAAAGTTTATTTTAACAACCAATCAATGCAACGCATCACCCTACTATTTTTATTGTTTGTGGGCCTAATTGGACAGGCTCAAGTACAATCTCCAGAAGAGTTTTTAGGTTATCCCATTGGGACACAATTTAGCAGACATGCCGATGTTGTGGCCTATTTCAACCATGTGGCAGATCAAAGTCCAATGGTACAATTCAACAGCTACGGAAAAACTTATGAACGCAGACCACTAACCTATGCCGTGATCTCTACACCAGAGAACTTGGCGAAGATCGATCAGATCCGAACTGACAACCTCAAAAGTATTGGTTTGGCCAGCGGCAGTGCAGATCCAGAGGTTGCGATTGTATGGTTGAGCTATAATGTACACGGTAACGAAGCTTCCAGCACAGAAGCATCTATGCTGACCCTTTACAAGCTCATAACCGAAAAGCAAGATTGGTTGCAAAACACCATCGTTATTATAGATCCCTGTGTGAATCCAGACGGTCGGGATCGTTATGCGAACTGGTACAATCAAGTTAAAGCGACACCGTACAACAGTGCTCAAATTGCTACAGAACACAATGAGCCTTGGCCAGGAGGACGCCCAAACCACTACCTTTTTGATTTGAACCGCGATTGGGCTTGGGCCTCGCAAATAGAATCTCAAGAACGTCTAAAAATATACAACCAATGGATGCCGCATATTCATGTGGACTTCCACGAACAAGGCATTAATGAGCCGTATTACTTTGCCCCGGCAGCAGCGCCTTATCACGAGATCATTAGTGATTGGCAGTACGACTTCCAAGAGGCGATCGGTAGAAACCATGCCAAGTACTTTGACAGTGAGGGTTGGTTATTCTTTTCAAGAGAGCGATTTGACTTGCTCTACCCAAGTTATGGAGACACCTATCCTACCTTTATGGGCGCCATTGGAATGACTTACGAGCAAGCCGGTCACGGACGTGCTGGATTGGGGATTGATACTGACGAAGGCTATGAACTCACTTTATTAGATCGCGTTATGCACCACACCACTACAGGACTCTCTACAGTTGAGATGGGTGCTAAGAACGCAGCCAAGCTTAACGATGAGTTTCAAAAGTTCTTCAACAATTCGAATTTGAAATACAAGAGCTTTGTGCTCACAGGTAATGCGGACAAGATCAACGCTCTGACTCAGTTGTTGGATCGTCATGAAATCCAGTACAGCTTTGGGACCAGCGGTTCAGCTACAGGTTATCGTTACAGCACACAAGGCAAAGGCAGTGTGAGTAACCAAGGTGCCTTGATCATCAACACGGATCAGCCTAAGGGCAAAATGGTAAAGGTACTTTTTGAACCGGATGCGGCTTTAGAGGAACCTTTGACTTATGATATCACGGCTTGGAATCTTGTTCATGCATATGGACTAGATGGTGTGGCGAGTACTGTAAAAGTAAACGGAAGCGGAAGCGCTCCTGGATCCAACTTTGTAACCCTAAATACTGCTGCCGCTGGATACATCGCCAAATGGAACAGTATGGAAGATGCCCGTTTCTTATCAGCCTTATTACAAGCTGGAGTACGAGTGCGCTTTACGGAAAAACCAATGCAACTTAACGGTAATAGTTTTGAAAGAGGGAGTTTAGTAATCACCAAGAGTGATAACAGAAACAATCCAGACTTTCCACAGAACTTGATTGAGGTAGCACAGCAGTACGACCGTTATTTATACAGTTCCAATACCTCTTTTGCGGATAGAACTCCTGATTTTGGATCGCCAGACATTAAACTGATCAATCCACAGCGTATAGCTATGCTACAAGGTGATGGGACTTCTTCATTGAGTTATGGAGCGCTTTGGCACTTCTTTGAGCAACAGCTCCACTACCCGATCACTTCCATCAACACAGAAAGCTTTAGACCTTCTGTACTTCAAAATTTTGATGTTCTGATTATGCCAGAAGGCTGGTACGGTAGTGTGACCAATGGAAACGCATTGGACGATCTGAAAAGTTGGATTCGAAGTGGTGGAAAGGTAATCGCCTTAGGCCGCGCCGTTAATGCCTTTAGCGGCAAAGACGGCTTCGGACTCAAAAATAACACCAGCGATTCTGACGATGATTCTAGCAACTTAACACCTTATGATCAACGCGAACGCGAGAGTTTGAAGAACTTCATCACTGGGGCGATTTACAAGATCAAAATGGACGATTCACACCCGATGGCCTTTGGGTTTGGAGATACGTACTACAGCCTCAAACTAGGCAGCAGTTCATTCCAACACTTAGACAACGGTTACAATGTGGGTTATATAGACGGTGACGCCGTAAGCGTGGCTGGATTCTCGGGTGAGGCAGCTAAGGCTTCGCTAAAAAACTCACTGGTATTTGGAGAAGTAAGAATGGGCCGCGGAAGTGTGGTTTATATGGTAGACAACCCCATGTTCCGTTCCTTCTGGGAAAACGGAAAGCTTCTTTTGGTCAATGGGATCTTTATGGTCAATAGCAACGTTTTTAGACTGTAGCCAACAAAACAGAAAACAAAAAAGCCGAACATTGCAGTTCGGCTTTTTTTATGGGTATAATAAACTAGTTTACCTTTTTGGCTGGCATGCGTTGTCCGCCTTGATTTAGAGTAACTCCCGTGGCCTTACCGTTTTGATCAACGTCAAAGTCTAATTCCGCTGGAACCACCTTTAAAAAGAAGTTGTGATCACCACCAGCAAAGATCTCCACAGCTGGCTGCCCTGTAGCTTGCGTCATGAGTTTATCACCTTCTAAATACACCTTAAGTTCAAAACCTGGTTGCAGCTCATAAGTACCTTCATAGTTCTTTAAAACAGAAAGAGGCAAGTCGATAGCCACGCGCTCTTGAGGCAGCTCAACTTCAGTTTCTACTCCTTTAGATCGCACAATTCTATCCTCAAAAAGTACTTCTCTTTTACCATTGGTATTGGAAAAGGAATATTTGGTAAAACTCCCTTCAAAATAGAATTCATTCGGACCTACCGCAATTAACGGAAGCTTCTCCCCTCCTTCACGTTGGCTGTATAACTTCCCATTTTCCAGCGTGATGATACGCACCACATCGTCATCAAATTTATAGGCACCTACCCAAACTTCTTTGTCTTCATCACTAATGCTAATGGCTGGAGTTTGAGGGTAAGGCTTCCCAATGGCCATAGCCGCCATTTGGATGGCGATGTCCGTTGGCGAATTCCCGTTGTTATTGGTCAAGGCGATGACATAGACGTCTTCTTCTGGAAGATAAACGCCCATGGTTGTATAACCAAAAATACCGCCTCCGTGTTCTATAGACCGACTGCCGTTGATTTCATTGATCCCCCAACCATATCCATAGTTGGTAGGACTGCCGTCATTTAAGGTCGTATTGGTAAAGGCCAATTGTAAAGCAGATTGAGGCAAAAGTTTTTCATCATTTAAAGCTTCTTGCCAAAGCAACATATCTTCTGTACAACTCATTAGAGAACCTCCAGCATAAGGCAAGGTCATACTTAAAAAGTCTGCATTTCGCCAACCTGTAGGCGTAGGCGTGTACCCAGCGGCTCTATTGGGTATGAGTTCGGTTTTGCTTCCGTAGTACGAATTATCCATACCTAAAGGCTCAAAAATCTTCTTTTCAATATAATCTTCATAAGACATACCCGAAACTTGTTCAATAATAGCTCCAAGAATGATATAGGCGGAGTTGTTATAAAGCCACTGCTCACCTGGGGCAAAGTCCATAGGCTCATTTTTAAATACATCAATGAGCTCCAATGGGGTCAAGTCATTCCTGGCTTGGCTAAAAAAGGAGGGCATGGAGGTATAACTCTTAATTCCTGAGGTGTGATTGAGTAGTTGGTGAACAGTTACATTTTTACCAGCTTCTGGATAGTCAGGAAAGAACTTCTTAATGGGATCATCCGTGCTGAGCTTGCCTTCTTCCTGCAGCATCAAAATGGAAACAGCGGTAAACTGTTTGGTGATAGAGCCAATTTCAAAGACGTTGTCTGGATTCATTGGAACCGAGAGCTCCAGGTTTGCCAAACCAAAGGAATTCTTGTAAATAACCTTCCCGTCTTTTGCAATTAAAGCAGCTATTCCAGGGGAATCTGACGGATATTTTGCAGACAGCAGTTGATCAACACTCGATTTCAAATCTTGAGCTTGCATAGTCGACCCGCCGCCTACAATGATTAAAAAGCACAACAGTGCGCTCTGGAAAATACGTTTGAGATTTTTCATGTTTAGTGATTGTTTGATGTATATCTGACGCCAGACGGGGAGGCTGAGTTACAGCTGAGGCGCGAATTTTTTTTAAGGTATTTAAAATTAACGACATAGCTGACACTTCTGAGAAGAGCTTAGTATCTTAGAGCTATGAAAATCCATCAACTACTAATTGCCTTTGGCACTATCCTGCTCGTTTGGGCCTGCAATGATCAACCCAAAAATGTAGAGAAACCTATAGAAACTGAGCCAAAAGAGGCCTTTTACCAAGCCATTTCATTTACGGGAGACACCTTGTACGCACCAGCAGTTTCAGAGAAACTACAAGCTCAATTCATTGAAAAACAGCAGGCATATATAGCAGATTCAACAAACTTGGAAAAGCTGATCTGGTATGGGCGATTCACAGCTTATACAGGCGATTACAAAGGAGCGATTGACATTTATTCTGATGGGCTCAAACAGTTTCCAAACAATTCCCGACTGCTTCGCCACCGAGGACACCGTCAAATTTCTATTCGTCAATTAGACAAAGCAATTACGGATCTCGAGCGGGCAACGAATGTCATTTTGGATGAGTCCAATTCCTTAGAAGATGACGGCATGCCTAATGCTGAGGGAATCAGGCTCACCACCAAACACGGAAACATCTTTTATCACTTGGGACTGGCCCATTATTTAATGGGGAATTATGAAAGCTCCTTGATGGCCTACCAGAAATGCTTGGAGCTTTCCCAAAACAATGATGGCTTGGTATCTGCTACGCATTGGATCGTTTTGTCTTTAAAGGCACTCGGGCGTGATGATGAGATCGCCGCTTATTTGGACCCGATCAATGAAGACCTCGAAGTCATTGAAAATGGATCTTATTTAAATGCCTGCTTGTTTTATAAAGGAGTGAAAGCTCTGGATGAGCTATACAATCCTGAGGCGGAGATCAATTCGAGCAATTCTGCCCTGAAATACGGACTCGCTCGATGGAGCTATCTCAATGATGATCAGGAGCAGGCCATGATGATTTTAGAAGATATTTTAGACGGAGACGATTGGGCCAGTTTTGGGTATATCGCAGCAGAAAAACAGATGATAGAAATCATCAGATCCTTACCCATTTAAGACCTGAGATTTTAGGTCTTATTCTTCGCCTCGATCCATTTGGAAAGGTACTTACTGCTTTGCAAACTGTGATGCCAAAGCATTTGCCCGACTGGGTTTTGCGGGCTGAACTCCTCTTTGTTTAAAGCGTAGGATTTAAGCGTTTCTAAAACTGATGGCGCTCGTTTTTCCCAACTGAAATGTTCACTAATCAAAGCCAAGCCTTCTTGGCGATTTTGATCCCATTGGTATTCTTGCGTATAATTTGTAACCGCTAGATTGACAAAGTCAGTTTCTAAGTCATCAGCAACCATAAAAGGCAGCTTGTGGGCCTCCCCAATCCCTTCTATACCTATTGGAGTGGTCACAACGGCACAACCCGACAACCAAGCGTCAAAGAGCTTGCGCTTGAGTCCTGCACCAAATTGCAAAGGAGCCAGTAGCACGCGATGTTGCTGTAGCTTTGTTTGTACCTCCTCCACAAAACCATGCACTAAAAAGCCAGCACTTGGCTTATGCAATTGCTTGAGCTCTTCGGTAAAATAAGAGCCGTAAACGTGCATTTTTGCCCCAGGCACTTCTTTGGAAATTAAAGGCCATAGTTTAGCCAGTTGCTTGACTGCAGCAACGTTCGGTTTGTGTTTGGCTGTTCCCACAAAACAAAAATCCTTGCGATCCTCATATGCTGTTAATTCTGTTCGCTGCGGAACATTTTTCTCCAGAAATGGCAAATGCAGCAATACGGACTCTGGCACTTGGTAAATACTTGTCAAGACCTCAAGCTCTGGCTTGGATAGAATCAAACTTAAGTCTGATCTAAAAATAGCCGCTAACTCTCTTTTGGCCAGATCAGAAAGTGTTGCTGGAGGTTTAGGATCATTGCTTGTTCTGCGATGATCGCGTAAAAAATGCAGATCTTCTGTATCCAAAATGCGCAAGGCATCAGGGCAGGCCTCTCGCACGCGCCAACTGTATTGCTCCTCGGTCATAAAGCGGTCAAAGACTACGATCTGCGGATCCAAAGCTTTGATGAAAGCATTAAAGCTGTCCGAATTCAATTGAATCTGGGAGTAAGGAATGTTCTTGACAATCAACAAGTCATCAGCAGGAGCCTTCGCCGTCGAACAAAAATGGAGCTCGTAATTGCCTTGCAAAAAGAGATCGATCAACTGCGCCATATATACCCCTGCCCCAGTGCTTCGCGGTTCAGGAATTCCATGGCCGATGATCAGTACCTTTTTCATTCTTCAAATGAATAGCTTTGATAAGGATAACTGACCAATTTGATCTGCGACCCAATGCTGTCAGTTTCTGTATAAGATATTACTGCTTTGTCCTCAAATAAGGCCAATTGAGGGAATCCACTGGCTCTCTCCGGACTCATTTTAGTCAAAACGTGGGTCATGCGCGCACCTGTACTGGCTATATGCGTAAGATTCAGATTTGCGGTACTTCCTGCATCGGTCATATACAAAGCGAAGGCGTTTGCTTGATTGTCTACCGCAACGTCAACACGCCCAATGGCTCTCAAATCTTCTAAAACTAAAAACTCATCAAACCAAGAACCTGTTCCCATGGTTCCGAGCTTTACTTTAGGTTTATCGTCTACCATGGTAAACCAACTCACAGCAGTAATACCATTACTGCTGATAGCAGGACCATTTACAGGACAGCCATTGATTTCCCAAGAATCATTATACACAGCGCGAGGTTCAGTCCAAATTGAGTCTTGTAAACGAACAGCGTATATGTCTCGGATTTCAGCTTCAGACCGGTCTCTATAAACAACCATTGGACCATCACGAGTGTCTGCAATAGAAGTTGCACAACAATCGCAAACGCGCCCATCCAATTCCCATTGTTGGCCTAAAGTTCCATCTGCGTTAATTATTCCTGCACGAATCGTCATCTGCCTCAAAGAGTCAGGACGATTCATCGTAGTACGCCCATCCAACCAACTCGCCATAAAACCATCTTTGAAAGGAATCACATCTACAAATCCGTGCTCGCTTTGAGTAGTATCTGTGTGTAGTTTCTGCGGAGATGTCCAAGTTTGACTATTGGCGTTATATATCTTGTATTTTATATCGTAGGCATAGGTATCTGGAGCTGATTTCTGCAAGTAATGCACAAAGATGTTTCCTTGATTCACGGCGATCTGAGGGAAGTCTGCCCAATTGACAAACCAATCAGTACCTTCGGCTATGAGTTCTGGCATAGACCAATTGTTACCGTCATAGGAAGCGTATTTGAGCAGCGCCAAACTGTCAATTTGCTCAACCCAGCTCATGTAGAGAAGATCATCAGCAACAAATAGACGAGACATGCCCGCATAACCTTCGCTAGGATTTTCAATTTCAAAGGGAACACGAGTAGTTTGGGCTTCATCAATGCAAGAAGAAAACGCTAAGACCAAAAGGACCGCGGCAAAAGTCTTGCTTAAGATTACTCTAAACCACTTCCCCATACAAATCAAAGTCTGTGGCTTCGGTGATCTTGACCTGAACAAAGTCTCCGGTCTTCAGGTATTGTTCTGTAGCATCTAACAAGACTTCATTATCCACATCTGGAGAATCAAATTCCGTACGGCCTATGTAGTTATTGCCTTCCTTTCTATCTATAAGCACCTTGAACTCCTGCCCAATCTTTTCTTGGTTGAGTTCCCAAGAGATCTGCGACTGCAACTCCATAATTTGATTGGCGCGATCTTGCTTCACATCTTCGGGCACGTCGTCAACCAAATTGTAGGCATGCGTATTTTCTTCATGAGAATAGGTAAAACAGCCCAAACGCTCAAAACGCATATCGGCCACCCACTGCTTGAGCTCTTGGAAGTGCTCTTCCGTTTCTCCTGGATACCCAACGATAAGTGTAGTACGAATAGCCATTCCAGGTAATTTCTCCCTAAACAACTTGAGCAGTGCGTTCGTCTTTTCAAAAGTGGTTCCTCGGCGCATCGACTTTAAAATGTCCGTTGAAATATGTTGTAGCGGTATGTCAATATAATTACACACCTTAGGCTCCTGCTTAATGACGTCAAGGACATCTTCTGGAAAGCCAGTTGGGAAGGCGTAATGCAAACGGATCCATTCAATACCGTCTACTTGTACTAAAGCCTTAAGCAAGTCCGCTAAACGGCGTTTTTTATACAGGTCCAAACCGTAGTAAGTCAGATCCTGCGCGATCAAAATGAGTTCTTTTACACCGTCAGCCGCTAATTTCTCCGCCTCTACCACCAATTCTTCAATCGGCGTAGAACGGTGTTTACCCCGCATTAGTGGAATCGCGCAGAAAGAACACGGTCGGTCACAGCCTTCCGCGATCTTTAGATACGCATAATTCTTTGGTGTGGTAGTTAGACGCTCTCCGATGAGTTCGTGCTTGTAATCGGCTCCTAAAGCTTTGAGCAAGCCCGGAAGTTCTGTAGTACCAAAATACTGATCTACATCTGGAATCTCCTGCTGGAGGTCTGGTTTGTATCGCTCGGAGAGACAACCGGTCACAAAGACCTTGTCTACCAGTCCATCTTCTTTTTGCTGCACAAAATCCAAGATGGTATTCACGCTTTCTTCCTTAGCGTTGGCAATAAAACCACAGGTGTTGATCACTACGATATTTCCTTCTTCTTCATGCACAACCTCTTTGTTGTTGGCACGAAGCTGGCCCATCAATACTTCTGAATCGTAGACATTCTTGGAACACCCAAGGGTGACTACATTGATCTTATTTTTCTTTCTGCTTTTGGTGCGCATGTTTATTGCTTGAAGAATGAATCCACAAATTCCAAACGGTCAAAGATCTGTAGGTCTTCTATGCCTTCTCCAACCCCGATATATTTTACCGGCACTTGCAACTGATCGCTAATACCGATAACTACACCTCCTTTGGCAGTTCCGTCAAGCTTGGTGATGGCCAGAGCCGTTACTTCTGTAGCTGCGGAGAATTGCTTAGCCTGTTCAAAGGCGTTTTGCCCGGTAGATCCGTCAAGGACCAATAGCACCTCATGCGGAGCACCAGGAACAACCTTTTGCATCACGCGTTTGATCTTCGTCAACTCGTTCATCAAGTTGACTTTGTTGTGCAATCTACCCGCAGTATCAATGATCACTACATCGGCTCCATTGGCTTTTCCATTCTCCACAGAATCATAAGCCACAGAAGCCGGGTCGCTTCCCATATTTTGTTTTACGATAGGTACATCCACACGATCCGCCCAGATCTGCAATTGATCAATAGCCGCTGCTCTAAAAGTATCCGCAGCGCCTAAAACCACTGATTTCCCGGCAGCCTTATATTGGCTGGCTAACTTCCCGATGGTGGTTGTTTTACCCACACCGTTTACGCCCACTACCATGATCACGTAAGGCTTCTCTTTAGAGTCCAGGCCAAAAGGATCATTCTTTTGGTCGTCATGGGTCTCTGAAAGCAATCCAGCGATCTCTTCTCTTAAGATCTGGTTGAGTTCGTCTGTGCCTAGGTATTTGTCTTTTGCCACGCGCGCCTCAATGCGCTCAATGATCTTCAGGGTGGTGTTTACACCAACATCCGATCGAACCAAAACCTCTTCCAGCTCATCCAGGACATCGTCATCTACTTTAGATTTCCCGGCTACAGCCTTAGAGAGTTTATCAAAAAAGCTGGCTTTAGACTTTTCCAGTCCTTTGTCCAGATTCTCCTTTTTTTCTTTGGTAAATATTTTCTTGAAAAAGCTCATGAATGCTTCTGATTATTGACTTTAAGAGCTAGCAAAGATACAAAAAACAAAGGGCCGTCTTTTTGAAAAAGACAGCCCTGAATATCGTTACGCTAAAAGCGCTGATTACTTCTTTAACCAGTCGTTTACGGCGTCTGGAGCCATAATAGACTCAACAAAGGTGTAAGCTCCAGTTTTAGGAGACTTTACCATTTTTACCGCTTTGGTCAATCGCTTTGATCCGGTCTGTAAGGATGCTACTGCTTTCTTTGCCATAATTATTGTTTTAAGGTGCCAGCGGCTCCGTGCTTACTTAATTTCTTTGTGAACAGTCATGCGCTTCAAGATCGGGTTGAATTTTTTCAACTCAATACGATCTGGCGTGTTCTTTTTATTCTTGGTAGTGATGTAACGAGAAGTTCCAGGCATTCCTGACTCCTTGTGCTCTGTGCACTCCAAAATAACCTGTACTCTGTTTCCTTTCTTTGCCATGGTTAGAGACCTTTAGGTGTTATTTTTTAAGAAATCCTTTTTCGCGGGCTTCTTTAAGCACAGCTGAGATTCCTCGCTTATTAATATCTTTCAAAGCAGAAGTAGAGATCTTAAGTGTAATCCACTTATCCTCTTCTGGGATGTAAAAACGCTTTTTGATTAAGTTTACATCAAACTTGCGTTTTGTTCTGTTCAAGGCGTGAGAAACGTTATTCCCTACCATTGCTTTCTTTCCAGTAAGCTCACAAACTCTTGACATCGGTGCTTTCCTTTAAAATGTTATTTTTAAACAGGGTGCAAATTTAGAAAAATTAAATCTCCTGAGCAAAAGAGAATTCAGTGTTTTTTAAGAAAGTTTCTCTTTTTTTTCTTCGGATAGGATTTACTGCTCTACAACTGCGGCTTTAACCAGTTGCTTTCTAAGCAGCTCCAAGGCTTTATTAGTAGCCCTTTGAATGACCTTTTCTCGGCTCTTTCCAAAACGATGTTCTTCTGTCACAACACCCTCTGGACCTGCGATTCCAATGAACACTGTTCCCACAGGAGCCGCACTGTCTCCCAAAGAAGGACCGGCATTTCCTGTAGTGCTAATGGCGTAATCGCTACCGAATAACTCCCGAACTTGCGTAGCCATAGCTGCTGCAACTTCCGCGCTCACAACGCTGTGCTCATTAATGATCTGTTCAGGTACGCCTAAGAGCTTTACTTTCATCTGTGTCTCATAAGGTGTGATTCCACCTTTGAAATAAGCCGATGCTCCAGAACGAGAAATAAAGGTTTGCGCAATGCGACCTCCAGTACAACTTTCTGCTATACTCAGGGTGCTGCCACTCTCAATTAGCAATTTGGCAACAGAATCTTCAATAGCTCCATCTTCCTCAAACCCGACAAAGATGTGCTCCACCATAGGCATTAAGATTTTGATCTGCGCCTCAACCTCTGAAATGACTTGCTGTTGTTCTCGCCCTTTGGCAGATAAACGTAAGCGTACACGTCCTAAAGAAGGCAAATAAGCCAATTTGATATGCGTAGGTAAAGCGTCTTCCCAAGCCTCTATTCTATCGGCAATAGTACTTTCACCTTCGCCATAGGTCAATAAGGTCTTGTGATAAATAAAAGGCCTATCAAAGGTCTGTTGCAGTTTGGGCAGTACTGAATCCTGCATCAAGCCTTTCATTTCATAAGGAACACCTGGCAGGGAAATAAAAACTGCACCATCTTGCTCCATCCACATCCCCGGAGCGGTTCCGTGTTGATTGGGCAGTATAACCGCCTTTGAAGGCACCAACGCCTGTGTTAGGTTTGCTGGCAAAGGCTTGCGCTTCACATAGGTGGCAAAAAGCTCGTGGATTTGCTTAACAACCGCTGCATTCTCAATGAGGTGATCATCAAAGAACTCGCAAAAAGTCTGTTTGGTAATATCGTCTTTGGTTGGACCCAATCCACCGGTAACAATCACTACCTGGGAACGCTTCTTAGCCTTGGCTAGGGCGTCCAGTATGTGTTGACGTTCATCTTGTACTGAGGTGATCTGATATACCTGAACCCCAATTTTATTGAGTTCCGTGGCGATATAGGCAGAATTGGTATCTACAATTTGTCCAATAAGGATCTCATCGCCTATGGTGATGATCTCTGCTTGCATCTAAATATTGAAATCTGCTTTGAGTTCGTCAAAAACGGTATTGAGAATACCGCTCACTTTATCTAAAATATCTTCTACTGCGGATACAGGCTGAGACGCTTTGGTCCAAGCCTCAATGGCACGAATGTCGTCTACCACTTCGATACCAAACATTTCTAAGTTCGGTTTCATTTTATGGGCGAACTGATAAGCCAGCTCTTTGTTGTTCACAGCAATAGCTTCTTCCAAAGCACGAAGATCAGTAGGTATCTCCTCTAAGAAGGTTTGAGCCACAACGGCTTTAAATTCGTCATCCCCGCCAGCGAGGGCGTCTAGACTTTCGGGGGAATAGTGCTTGTTCATTTATTTTACTTTTATCTCGAATGCTGGTTGGTCTTCCAAAAATCCAGCCAAACGATCATTTGGGGCTACTGGACCGACGCCAGCAGGAGTGCCGGTAAATATAATATCTCCGATCTTTAAAGTAAAATATTTAGATACATATTCGATGATCTCATCAATCTTCCACAGCATTAAGGAGGTATTTCCGTCCTGAACGAGGGTATCATTCCTTAACAAACTAAAATTCAGGTCGTTCAAATCACCAAACTGGTTTTTATCAAACCATTTACCAATAACGGCCGATCCGTCAAAAGCTTTGGCTTTTTCCCAAGGCAATCCCTTCTCTTTTACTTGCGTTTGAATATCGCGAGCGGTAAAATCGATCCCCAATCCGATCTCATCAAAGTATTTGTGAGCAAATTTTTTGTCGATATGCTTCCCGATGCGGTTGATCTTAATCAAAACTTCCACCTCGTGATGTACTTCCTCAGTAAACTCCGGAATAATAAAAGGATTCTTCTTTAATAAGATGGAGGTGTCCGGCTTCATGAAAACCACCGGATGCTCCGGACGTTCATTGGCGAGTTCCTCAATGTGTTTGGTGTAGTTTCTACCGATACAGATGATCTTCATGATCTAAAGCAGTTTATTATTGAATCGATTGAGTTTGATGCGGGTAAGCACTTTTTTAGTGTATAGTGGAAAATCTGCATTGAGCAGCCAGCCAAAATAGCCAGGCTCCTTGTCCAAGACATCTTCAACTAAAGTGCCTTTGTATTTCCCAAAAGTGAAGATCTCACGGCCTTCTTTATCATAACCAACAAAACCAGCAAAGTCTGCAAAGTTCTTGTGGGAAGAGAATTCCGCCAAGTGCTTCACATCATTTTCCAAACCTTCATAACGATCCAATTGGGCCAATAAGACCTCATAGGTTGCATTGGTGTCCGCTTCAGCCGAGTGTGCATCTTCAAGATCCTTACCACAATAGAATTGGTAAGCTGCTCCTAAGGTTCGCTTTTCCATTTTGTGGAATATGGTTTGCACATCTACGGACTGGGCTTTTTTCAAATCCAGATCTATCTCAGCCCGCAACAATTCCTCAGCTAACAAAGGAATATCAAAACGGTTGGAATTAAACCCACCCAGATCGCTGTCCTTAAGCAAGGCCATAACCTTAGGCGCCAACTCTTTAAAGCTGGGCTCATTAGCAACCATCTCATCGGTAATACCGTGAATGTCCGCTGCCTGTTTGGGAATAGGCACGCCCGGATTGACCTTCCACGTATGGCTTTCTTTGTTGCCGTTAGGGAATACTTTTAAAATGGAGATCTCTACGATTCGGTCTTGAGCCACGTTGGTTCCTGTGGTCTCCAAATCAAAGAAACAAATGGGTTTATTAAGGTTTAGCTGCATTGGGAAATATTATCCCACAAAGTTACTTATAATTTGAAGGAAACGCTCACTAAAACCAAACAGAATAAGCCTTAAAGAATGTACTAAATCTCGCGATTAGTATCCCAAGCTTCTAGGTACTCGGCTACACGCTTAACAAACATTCCGCCCAAAGCTCCGTTGACCACGCGGTGATCATAAGAGTGCGACAAGAACATTTTATGACGGATCCCGATAAAATCACCCTCTGGCGTTTCAATAACCGCAGGCACCTTGCGAATAGCACCTAAAGCCAGAATACCTACTTGTGGTTGGTTGATGATTGGAGTTCCCATCACGCTACCAAAGGTTCCTACATTCGTCACGGTATAGGTTCCATCTTGGATCTCGTCTGGTTTTAAAGCGTTGTTACGCGCACGTCCTGCAAGGTCATTGACTGCTTTGGTCATGCCAACCAGGTTGAGTTGATCTGCATTCTTGATCACAGGAACGATCAAATTCCCATCAGGCAGGGCCGCAGCCATACCTAAGTTTACGTTTTTCTTTTTGATAATGCGATCTCCATCTACCTGAATGTTCATCATTGGGAAGTCGCGTAAAGCCTTAGCAACAGCCTCCATAAAGATCGGGGTAAAGGTGATCTTCTCTCCTTCACGAGCTTCAAAGGACTTCTTCACCTTGTTTCTCCAGTTCCAGATATTGGTCACATCTACCTCAACAAAAGACTGTACGTGGGCAGAAGTTTCCACACTAGCACGCATGTGATGCGCGATGAGTTTGCCCATACGGGTCATTTCAATAACCTCATCTTCTCCGTTTAGCGAAACAGGTGCAGCTTTAGCAGCTGGTTTCTTTTCTGCTGGAGCAGCTGCAGGTGCTGCAGGTTTTGCTGCTGGAGCCGCAGCAGCTGTTCCACGGCTTTTTAAGTAAGCCATGATATCGTTTTTGGTCACGCGACCTTCCAATCCAGATCCCGGAATAGCATCCAATTCTGACTGCGAAATACCTTCTGTTTGTGCAATATTTTTCACCAATGGCGAGTAGAATCGATCACCGTCATTACTGATCTGTGCAGGAGCAACAGCCGCTTGAGCCGTGGCAACAGTCTCTTCAACCGCAGCTGCCTCAGCAGGTGCAGCAACTTCTTGTGCAGGCTCTGGTGTGGCCGCAGGAGCATCATCACCATCTACTTCAATGATCGCGATGGTCTGCCCTACTTGAATCACTGCATCTACCTCGAAAAGTTTTTCCACTAAAACTCCGTCCACTTCACTGGGAACCTCAGAATCGACCTTATCGGTGGCGATCTCCAAGACAGGCTCATCCGCCTCAATGGTATCTCCGACCTCTTTAAGCCAAGCGGTCAATGTAGCTTCGGCTACACTCTCTCCCATTTTCGGGAGCTTTAATTCAAACTTTGCCATATTCTCAAAAAATAGAGTTGAAAGGTGTATTGCGTTGCAAAATTAATCAAAAAAGCGGGCTATTACTAAATAGTTTGCAATATTTTACCATTGCACAACCTCCCCTTTTTTATCGCTATAATCGCTTCCGATGATAAAATTAGTGCGTTTAGGATGTATTCTAAAACGATTCCCGGAATTTTTTAATTCCTGCATCAGCCTGATAATCTGTTGGTAATCCATATATGAGGTATCCATAACCAACATACATTGCTTTAGGGCACCGTCAAAAGCTCTGGATTTAGACAAAGTGCTCAAATTTTCGAATTCAGACAAGCCTTCAAGTTTTTCTCTGAGACTTAGTTGTTCTGACAGCAAATAATGCTGTTTGACAGGAAGTACTTTGTTCTTTTTGGTCTTAAAGCTCCATGCCGCTATATGCTTCAATACAAACAATCCCATCTTCAAAAAGCCCTGTGCCCATGCTTTGTTGGGAAAATGCTTTTTATAAAAGATCTCCATCGCACCATAGAAGCGGTTCCAATAGGCCTTGTCTTTTGCAGTACTCTCCCCTTTGTAATGGATCATGGTTGCGCTACCGTAATAATAGTTCACATAGCCAGCTTTGGTGAAACTGTAGGACAGATCTATATCTTCTCCGTACATAAAATAGGATTCATCCAAACCGCCTACCTCCAAGTAGCGTTCTTTTAAAAAGATCATGAAAGCGCCCACCAATACTCCTACTTCGCCTTCTTCATCTTCATGGATGTCGTTTTGATAATAACCGCGTCCACCACCCAAACCGATCACTTTTTTAAGCGCGGCCGAAATCAAGGGAAGTTTGCGTTTGGACTCCGGGAGAAAAGAACCCGTACCGTCGATCATCTTGATCCCTAAGGCTCCAAGCCTATCCAAAGACTGTGCCTTTTCTAGTGCTTTTCTTAAGGTTTGTTCTCCCAAAATGGTATCTGGATTCAATAAGCAAATGTATCGCCCTTTAGCCTCCGCGATACCCAAATTGTTACCCGCACTAAAGCCATCATTATTGGGACTCACAATAAGTTTAACCTGCGGAAACTTCTCACGTACCATTTCCGCCGATCCATCTGGAGAGGCGTTATCCACCACAATGATCTCAGCATCCATACCAGAGGTTGCCTTCACAACACTGTACAGACAATGCTCCAAAAAGAACTGGACGTTATAGTTTAGGATGACAACCGAAAGGGTCACGAGCCGTTATTTTTTAGCGAAGATTCAAATGGAATACGTTGGAGTATACTGCGCCCCAGAGTGACTTGGTCCGCATATTCCAATTCATCCCCCACAGAAATGCCTCGCGCAATGGTGGTTGTAGTAACCCCGTAAGGGGCCAATTGCTTGTAGATAAAAAAGTTTGTGGTGTCGCCCTCCATGGTAGAACTCATAGCAAAGATCACTTCTTTGACAATGCCATCTGCCACTTTTTTTACCAGAGATTCAATTTGTAGATCTCCGGGGCCAATTCCTTCCATGGGGGAAATCTTTCCTCCGAGTACGTGGTATTTCCCGCGGAATTGTGCTGTGTGCTCAATGGCCATCACATCGCGAATATCTTCCACAACGCATACCACACTATCATCACGATTGGGGTTAGAACAAATATCACAAAGCGGGCTGTCTGAAATGTTGTGACAATTACTGCAAAACTGGATTTGGCCGCGCAAAGCCGTTAGACTTTCTGCCAAGCGCAAGGTTTGAACCTGCGGCTGCTTTAAAAGATGCAATACCAAACGCAAAGCCGTGCGCTTACCAATACCCGGTAAGAGCGACACTTCATCAACAGCTTCTGCCAATAATTTTGAAGAAAAATCCACAGCCCTAAAGATAAAAAAGCTCCGAGAAACGCAGTGGCCTCTCGGAGCAATTTATTTATGATATAAGTGATTCGTCCTTAGTTGACGATCAGCTTCTTCACAATCATTTTCCCTTCGCTTGAAATTCTCACAAAGTGAACTCCGCTGTTCAAACGAGCGATATTCAAGTTATAGGCACCTTGTACGTTGATGTCTTTTTGGTTGATCAACAAACGTCCGTTGATGTCAAATACCTCAATGTCAACCTCACTGCTTGTTGGCCAGTTGATAGTTACCTCATCACGTGCAGGGTTAGGATATAAAGTCACCAAGTTCTCAAAGGTGTTATCTGCTACGTTAAGTGGGTTATCATATACTGGTGAAGACCAAACTCCACGTCCATAAGTAGCAGCGTAGATACGATCGTTCACGTTGTTGATCTCCAACTCGCTCACACGAACGTGTGGCATGTTAGTATCGTAAACTTGCCAATCAGAGAAAGTATCATCAATGTAAAACAAACCGTAGTTCATACCTACGTAAAGTCCATTTACAGAAGTATTATCCCATACTACAGATAGGGCAGCAAATTCTGGTAAGTTCTTCTTGTAATTTTGCCAAGTTGCTCCTCCATCCGTGGTTACGTATACGCGAGCACTTCCGTAAGTGGTTGCAACAGCAACTTTGTTAGGATCTGTTGGGTGGATCGCGATATCATTAATACTTCCAACAGTTCCAGTAACGGTGCTCCAAGAAGTAGCTCCTCCGTCTTCTGTTTTATATATTGATCCCGCTCTTGAAGCCCACATAATGTCACTATTTCCTGGTGCGATCTTTAGATTATCCAAGTTTCCAGGGAATGTTTGAGAGATCGCGGTCCAAGAACCACCAGAGTTGGTTGACTTATTCACACGGTTATATCCTACGTAAATCGTGTTAGTTACGTTAGGATCTTGCTCAAATGGCGATACCCAGTTTCCTCCACCTGGAGAAGGTTCGTTCAAGTTAAAGTAAGTTACCCCACCAGTTGTAGATCGGTAAAGCTGACCTCCTTGAGTTGTTCCGTAAAGGAAATTGTTGTTGTCTTTATCAACGAATCCTTCCATACCATCGGCACCAAGCCAATCGCGCCATTCACCGGCAGTTGTATAAACAGAAGTACCGTTATCTTGAGAACCTCCAGTGATGATCACAGGATCACTTTGAGAGATTCCAATTTTATAGAATTGACGAATACCCAATCCGAAAGAAAGGTCTGTCCAGAAAGTCTGAGACATGGTTGCCTGAGGATCTTCAGCGATAAACAATCCACCGTCAGTACCAGCGAATACTTTATCTCCAACGTATTCAAGAATGTCAACATCTGCGTGACAGTATCCTACGTTAAACGAGCTTGATTCAAACAAAGCCCATCCAGAAGTACATTCAAAATCTGCACCTCCGTTAAAGGAACGCCATACCAAAATACCAGCGATCAATACCTCATCAGCATCTGTTGGACTCACAGTGATATCCATATCACGTGGCGCTTGCCCTGCAGTATCTGATCCGAATACACTGTATCCGAAGTAGTTTGTAGATCCGTGAGGAAGATTGGAGAACGTTGTTCCGTCATCATCAGATCTAAAGAAACCACCAAATCGGTTTCCGTTGGATTGAACAACGTATACTCTTGAAGGATCTGCAGCAGAAACTCCGATCATAGTTGGGTTAAAAGTAAATCCTCCACTGATTGTGCTAAATGTAGCTCCACCATCTGTAGACTTGTAGAAACGGTTACCTGAAGCGTAAACCACAGAAGGATCACCAGGTTTGAATTCTACATCGTATCCGCGGCTAGCCGCAGGAATTACGTCAGACCAAGTTGCTCCACCATCCATTGAACGGTAAACACCTTGATTCTGCACTGAAGCAAACATGATGTTTGAATTAGTTGGGTGAATCAAGATCTTGTTCACTACAGAACTACCACCTGCAGTTCCTATTTGTGCCCAGGTTGCTCCGCCGTCTGTTGACTTGTAGATCAATCCAGAGTAAGATCCGATGAAATAAGTTTGAGAATCTTGTGGATCCATTGTTACTGAATACACATCAAGGTTCACAAAGTAATCTGTTAGTGGAATCCAGTTCGCTCCTCCGTTAAGTGTCTTCCACACACCACCAGTTGGTGAACCGATAACAATGTGATCGTTATCTGTAGGATCGACAGCAAAACCGGTCACACGACCAATTCCAGGGTTCCACCCTTGGTAGTCATCCCAAGTAGTAGGACCTTCTTCCACCCAGTTTCCAGTTCCGCCACTAGCAGAACGCGCAGATGGATTTTCGTTTAAATACGCCTCAAAGCGTTGAAGTTCTTCGATGTACTCAGTCTCTTGCGTTAGATACCCTTCATCATTTTGCAAACGCAATGCTTGATACTCCCAACGCTTGAACTGCTTGTATCCAGTTCCACGTCCGGTTCCCACTTCATCAAAATGGGTTTGCGCACTGTTTTGAATTTCTGAAATGGTAAAGGTTCCAGCCTCGATCATGTCGAGATACTCCTGAGCCTGTACTGTAGATGTGCCCCACCCAACGATTGCGAATGCGGCAAGTAGTAGTAGTTTTTTCATGGTTGATTTTTTTGAAGACTTTCAAATATACGAATCGAAATTTGGATTTGTTATACATTTTAAACAAGTTAGCGCTTATGAACCCTACCCACATTCTTTTTTTAATTGCTGGTTACTTTGGAATTTTGATTCTCATCTCCTTCTTGACCAACAAAGGCGGCAGCAATGCAGACTTTTTTAAAGCCAGTAATAAATCGCCTTGGTACGTAGTGGCCTTTGGCATGATAGGCGCCAGTTTAAGCGGGGTTACGTTCATTTCGGTACCTGGACAAGTAGCGGCTTCACAGTTCAGTTATTTTCAAGTTGTGCTGGGTTATACAGTCGGTTATGCAGTAATTGGGATGATCCTAATGCCCTTGTACTACCGCCTAAATCTAACCTCAATTTACGGCTATTTAAAAGTGAGATTTGGGGAAAAATCCTATAAAACAGGAGCGTCCTTTTTCCTGCTTTCACGTATTGTGGGTGCAAGTTTTAGACTTTATCTGGTTGCAAATGTGCTCCAATACCTCGTTTTTGACAAGATGCCATTTATGGGTCGAACCGGAGTTCCCTTTGCGGTAACGGTAGCTATTACCATACTTCTGATCTGGCTTTACACCTTTAAAAGTGGTATTAAAACTATTGTTTGGACAGATACCTTGCAAACCTTGTTTATGTTGGTTGCAGTAGGAGTTGCTATTTATATCATTTCTGCGGATATGGGCTTATCCTTAGGCGGACTCACCAACACCATTGCAGAAAGTGATCTTTCTAAGATGTTCTTTTTTGAGGATTGGAAATCGGGACAGCATTTTATCAAGCAGTTCATTAGTGGTGCTTTTATTGCCATTGTGATGACAGGCTTGGATCAAGACATGATGCAAAAGAACCTCACTTGTAAAAATATTGGCGACGCCCAAAAGAATATGTTCTGGTTTACCGTGGTACTCACTGTGGTCAATTTTATCTTTTTAGCGCTTGGGCTGCTGCTTACTATTTACGCACAAAACAATGGTATTGATGCTGTGAGGGATCAACTCTTCCCTACTGTCGCGGTTGAATCGGGCTTGGGTATTGGTATAGCAGCGCTGTTTATGTTGGGACTTATTGCAGCAGCCTATTCTAGTGCAGATAGTGCCTTGACCTCTTTGACCACTAGTTTTAGCATTGACATTCTAAATATCGAAGAAAACAAATCAGAAGCAGAGGCCAAAAGGATTCGCAAACGCGTTCACGTAGCCATGTCTTTTGTACTGCTACTTGTGATCATCGGCTTTAAATATCTCATTGCAGATGAAAGTGTGATTACTAAACTATTGACTTATGCAGGTTATACCTACGGACCTTTGTTAGGTCTGTATGCATTTGGGTTGTTCTCCAATTGGAAGGTCAAGGATCATTTGGTTCCCATCATTGCTGTGCTTACTCCCTTTTTGGGATATGCCATTAGTTGGGCATCTGCGACCTATTTAAATTTTGAGTGGGGATTCTTCATTCTGATTCTAAACGGAGCCTTGACGCTTTTAGGCTTAATATTGATTCGTACTGAGAAGGACGAGCGTACAGGCACGGTCGGCCAGAATGCCGTTAGCGCGTAACTTATTTTCAAATTCAAGATTCTCTGTTCCCGGATTAAAGATCACTCGTCTGGGTTTTAAGCCAATAATGTAATCGTAGTATTGTTGTTGTCGCTGCGGATTCAAATAGAGGGTTACTGTATCAATACCATCAAAGGGCACTGGGGTAGTTTCAATTGGAATTCCGGCCACAGTACCGGCTCTTAGCCCAATGGCAACAACCGGCTGATCATGAGCTACTAGGCGCTCTATGGCGTAATAGGAATAGCGATTCGATTTTAAACTCGCTCCCAAAACCAAAGTTGTATTCTTAGCTGTTTCCATAGGGTTATTTCCAGGCTGGGCGCCTCTTTCAAATTTAACATAAAACAACGTTAAAATTGAGATTATCTGTAACACCTGCCTTTCTACTCCGTCTATAGAGTAGAAATATTTCTTTCTTACTGCTACAATTTTTTACGTTGATGGTTAGTGTTAATTATTGCAGTAAGGTCTCAGACCCGGTCTTTCTCAAGATCGGGTTTGTTCTTTTTTAGCCCTTTTGAATAATAAATGTTAAAATGAAAATTTCTTGTAACAAGAATTAATCTGGGCAGTCTTATTGGCATAACTTTTTCTGGCGAAGGCCTGCTGGAAAAGGTTGTGAAATTCATCATCAATCAAACAATCGAAAAATGAAACAGTTAGCAGTATGGCTATTGCTATGCCTACCCCTTTTTGCCTATTCCAACCCTAATCCAGACACAGAAAAGATTGGGACTATTAGCGGAGTAGTGTACGATAAGAACCTTCAAGAACCTATCCCCTACGTGACCGTGGCCATTATGGACATGAACGATCAAGTGATCACTGGGGGCATCACCGATGATAATGGACAATTTGAGATCAAAGACATTCCTGTAGGGAAGGTTAAGGTCGATATCCAATATATAGGGTACAAGAATTACGTTAAACAAATTGAGATCTCCAGGTCTAACCGAAAGGTTGATCTGGGACGTGTAGACCTGGAAGAAGACGTAGAGTCTTTAGACGAAGTTGTCGTGACCGCAGAGCGCACTACCATTGAGCAAAAGCTCGACAGAAAAGTGATCACTGTGGGTAGAGACTTGACCACCGCAGGGCCAACGGCTTCAGACATTATGAACAATTTACCTTCCGTAAGCGTGGACCAACAAACCGGTGCTATAGCCTTACGCGGAAACCAAAACGTACAAGTGATGGTAGACGGTAAATTGACCAATGTGCCTGCAGCCCAGTTGTTGCGACAGATTCCATCGACCTCTATTGAAAAGATCGAGCTGATCACCAATCCGTCTGCAAAGTACAATCCAGAAGGGAATGAGCGGGATCATCAATATTGTATTGAAGAAGAATGCTTTGATCGGTTTCAACGGAGACATCAATGTAGGTTTGACCTATCAACGTCAAGCTAAATTCAATACGGGTGTCAACCTCAACTACAGAAACGGAAAGTTTAACCTTTACGGTAGCTACGGAGGGAATTATTCCAAGAACGAGAACTTCGGAAACGTCTTTAGACCGAACGACAATTCTGATCAGCAGTTCAACTTTTTGGACAACAACAAATCCAACCTCTTTAAGGTAGGTGTGGATGTGTATTTGAATGACAAGAATACCCTATCGTTCTTTACCAATCAGAACTTATTTGACGGTGGTGTAGACGGAACAACGAATATCTTTTTCTTGGACGACCCGAGCTTGGATCAGAGTCAACTCTTTGACAACGCTATTGACAATATGAGTCAGCAGTACAACTTCAATTATAAATTGGACTTTGATAAAGAAGGTCACAATATTGAATTGGAAGCCGACTTCAACGATTTTGAAAGTGACGAAGACGCGAATTTCCGTTTCCGCGGTAACAGTCCCACAGAAGATTATATGGACTTTGTAGATACCGAGCGCAGCCGTCTGACGGTAAACTTGGACTACACCAATCCATTGAGCGAAAGCATGAAATTAGAAGCCGGACTACAAGCCCGACTGTTCAATACCGATATTGATTACAGCTCAACGGGACAGACCTTAAACGCCAACGGCGATCTGATCGATACCCCGAGTACGGTATTTGAATACTCACGTGATATTTATTCCGCTTACGTAAGTCTTGGAAAGAACTACGAAAAATGGAGCTGGCAACTAGGTGCACGCGCAGAAACTGTAGAGGTTCGCGCGGATACCAACAGCGTAAGAGCCTTTACCAATGATTATGTGCAGTTGTACCCTTCTGCCTTCGTGACCTATTCGCCTTCTGAGAAGAATCAGTTCCAAGTGAGCTACAGCCGTCGTGTGGATCGTCCGGGAGTTGGGCAAGTAAACCCAATCCGTGAATGGAGTACGCCGCTGATCTCTTCTTTTGGTAACACCACTTTGGAGCCTCAGTTCACCAACTCTTTTGAGACGAACTATACGCGCAATATTGGAAAAGGATCTATCACTGCAGGTGTATTTTATAGAATCATTGAGGACGAGATCAACCGAGCCGTTTTCATTGATCGGACTGATGTGAACAAAGTGATCTTGACCTTTGACAACTTTAGCAACACCACGGCCTACGGTTTTGAGGTGTCTAGTAACTACCGCCCAACGAAATGGTGGAATTTCAACGCGAGTTTTGACTTGTTCTCCCAACAACAAAAAGGGATTACCGAGCAAATAGACAGCAGTATTGAAAACCCAACGGCGGCTAATATTGAGACCAATACTGTAGAGGTAACCAACACGGCTTATAACTTTAGAATGATCAACAACTTTAAAGTGACCAAGACCGTAACCTTTACTGCTTTTGGAATGTATCGCGGAAAGAATAAGAACATTCAGTTTGAGGTCGATCCTATGGTTATGGTAAATCTAGGTGCTCGTGTATCTCTTTGGGACGGACAAGGTACCTTCAGCCTTAACTATAACGACATCTTTAACAGCATGCGCTTTAAGTTTGTGGGAGACAATCCATTCTTGCAGCAAGGCCAGTTCAACTGGGAAAGCAATACGGTCTTTGTGGGTCTGAACTACCGTTTCGGAGGTGGAAAGTACCGTGCAAAGTCTCGTAAAAGACGTGATAATGACGAGAAAGAAGGCAGCGGAGGAATCTTCTAACTGCTTGATTCTGTTATAAAAACGTTAAACTCATAAATGAAATGAAACATTGGCACCGTTTATGAGTCTATATAAGTACTCACTAGCAAGGTTTATAATTTATTTGAATTAGCCATTTAAGTATTAGAACCCGTGAAGCAAAAATAGGAACGCCCTCTTTGGAGGGCGTTTTTGATTTTAAATGGGCGTTGAAATTATGCCCAACGAATAATGGCACTACCCCAAGTGAATCCACTACCAAAGGCAGCCAAGACCACAAGGTCTCCGGATTTGATCTTTCCGGCTTCCCATGCCTCTGTCAGTGCAATTGGAATGGAAGCGGCAGTAGTATTTCCGTATTTCTGAATATTGTTGAATACCTGCTCGTCTGCAAGTCCGAATTTCTTTTGAATGAATTGAGAGATACGCAAATTAGCCTGATGCGGAATCAACATAGCGATATCATCAACACCGAGTCCATTGGCCTTTAAACCTTCTTGAATCACCTCCGAAAAACGAACAACGGCGTTTTTAAACACGAACTGTCCATTCATATAAGGGAAGTAAGGAATGTCTTCCTGCGGATTCTCTTCAAGAATCTGTGGCACCCAGTAACCCGTACTCGGTCCCTGTAGGGCCAATTCGTCCTTGTGTTTTCCTTCTGAATGCAGGTGTGTGGAAAGGATCCCTCCTGTTCCGGTCTCATTTCTAGATACAACAGCAGCTCCGGCACCATCGCCAAAGATTACAGATACCCCACGTCCACGTGTAGTCATATCCAAACCTCCACTGTGGTTCTCACTACCGATCACGAGAACGTTTTTATACATTCCGGTTTTGATGTACTGATCTGCCGTAGAAAGTGCATAGACAAATCCACTACATTGGTTGCGAACGTCTAAGGCAGGTACGGTTCCAATTCCCAATTGATCTTGCACTTGAACTCCGCCTCCAGGGAAATACATATCTGGACTCAAGGTGGCAAAGATGATCAATTCTATATCGTTGGGATCAATTCCAGCACGTTCTATAGCAATACGCGCTGCTTTGGTTCCCATAACGCTGGTGGTGTTTCCATCACCTGGAAGAATGTGCCGACGCTCTTTGATACCTGTTCGTTCTTGGATCCAGGCGTCATTAGTGTCCATTAATTTAGAAAGGTCGTCATTGGTTACCACATGCTCAGGAACGTAGAAACCCAAGCCAGAGATTCGTGATGTATACATAAATGAAAATTAGTCTGTAAAGATACGGCTATTCGCGTTGAGACCCCAATACCAAGCACTTAACTGCTATGCGTGCATAAGAAGTTTTAACATCACTTTACCTAAATTTTTAACTACCTTTTTATCAAAAATCACAACCATGCAAAACAAGTTATTTCTACTCTTACTGCTGCTGAGCTTTGGCTATGGGCAGGCACAGGAAAACCTGGAATACCAACAACCACCACAAGAAATTCTAGATCTCGTTGACGCCCCTTTAGCGCCAGCGGTTCAAATCGACTCCAAAGGAGAACTTGCCGTACTGATCTATAGAGATGCCTTTAAAAGCATCGCAGAGCTCTCTGCCCCAGAAATGCGCTTGGGAGGACTGCGGATCAATCCGAATACTAATATTGGAAGCCGAACGACATTTTACAACAACTTAAAGGTAAAACGCACTGAAGACACCGACGCTACACAAGTAAGCGGCTTACCTGCCAACCCGCGTTTAAGCGGTTTTAGTTGGTCTCCGGACGAAAGCAAGATCGCTTGTCTAAATACTACAGACAAAGGCGTTGAAGTATGGGTTTTAGACATTGCTGCTGCTAAGGTGACCAAATTGACCGATGCTGGTGTCAATGCCAATATGGGTGGAGCCATCCGCTGGTTTAAAGCGGGAGATGCACTTTTGGTAAAAATGCTCCCGAAAAACAGAAAGGCACTTATTAATGTTGCCGAAGCAGTACCGACCGGACCGACCATTTCTGTTAGCGATGGTGCCAAAGCACAAAACAGAACCTATCAGGATTTGCTTAAAAACCCAAATGATGAGCACAACTTTGAGCAATTGGCCATCTCTGAGATCAAAAAAGTGAGCTTAAATGGACAAGTGAGCAACTTCTTGCCAGCAGCGATGTATCGCGGAATGAGTTTTTCTCCGGATGGTAAATACATCAAGATCACCAAGATCAAAAAGCCATTCTCATACATAGTGCCTTACAGCCGATTCCCTTATGACGAGACCGTTTACACCACCGATGGAAACTTTGTGGCCACAGTAAACGACGTACCGCTAAACGAAGTACAGCCCAAAGGATTCATGGCGACACGCAAAGGCAAGCGCAGCTTGAACTGGCGTGCCGACAAACCAAACACACTCTATTGGGCAGAAGCTCAAGATGAAGGAGACCCTGCTAATGAGGTTCCTTATCGCGACTATGTGTATCAGTTGGCTGCTCCATTTACAGGCAGCAAAGAAATGGTGACCAAGACCATCAACCGCTTTAGCGGAATTAGCTGGGGCGATGACAAGACAGCCGTACTTTACGACTACTGGTGGAACACCAGAAACACCAAGACGTATTTGTTCAATCCGTCTAAACCCAATATGGACCCTAAGGTGATCACAGACAGAAACTATCAGGATCAGTACAGTGATCCGGGGCAGTTTGTGATGAGCAAAAACGAAATGGGCTGGAATACCTTGGTCATTGACAAAGGCAGTCTTTATTTGATGGGAGCCGGTTACACTGCAGAAGGACAGTTTCCCTTTGTGGATCAAATGGATCTCGCCTCACAAAAGACCAAGCGTCTGTATCAGTCTGAATACACCGACAGGCTGGAGAACCTATATTCCGCCATCGATATGAAAAAGGGAGAGATTCTGGTGCGTATTGAAGGGCAAACAGAATATCCGAATTACTACATCAGAAACATTAAAAAGAAGAATTCTCTAAGGCCATTGACCTCTTTTGAGAATCCATTTAAAAGCTTACAAGGCGTTCACAAAGAAGTGATCACCTATAAGCGTGATGACGGTTTAGATCTGGAAGGAACTCTTTACTTACCTATTGGATACGACAAAGACAAGAAGGAAAAAATGCCAATGATCCTTTGGGCTTATCCCAGAGAATACAAAGACAAGAGCAGCGCTTCTCAAAGCACCACCAACCCGAATGAGTTCATTTATCCTTATTATGGCTCGCCTATTTATTGGGTGACTCGCGGTTATGTGGTCTTAGATGATGCCGCTTTCCCTATTGTGGGCGAAGGTGATCAGGAGCCTAACGACACCTTTAGACCGCAATTGGTAGCCAACGCCAAAGCCGCGATTGATGCCGTAGATGCTATGGGCTATATCGACAGAACTCGTGTAGGTGTAGGCGGACACAGTTACGGGGCCTTTATGGTGGCGAATCTACTGAGTCATTCCGATCTGTTTGCAGCTGGAATTGCTCGCTCAGGGGCTTACAACAGAACCCTAACGCCATTTGGTTTCCAAAGCGAACAACGCAGCTACTGGGATTCTCCAGAGACCTATTACACCATGTCTCCGTTCATGCATGCCGATAAAATGAAAACACCGCTTTTGTTAGTCCACGGTGAGGCAGACAACAACTCCGGAACCTATCCCCTGCAAAGTGAGCGTTACTTTAACGCCTTGAAAGGACTAGGAGCGACTGCACGTTTGGTGATGCTGCCTAAAGAATCTCATGGGTATCGCGCTAAGGAAAGTATCATGCACCTACTTTGGGAGCAAGACACTTGGTTAGAAACCTATGTAAAGAATAGAAAATCTCAAGAACTCAATACGAGCTCAGAGAGTTTTAAGAACTAAGTAACGGTATTAAAAACAAGCCATTCAAGGCTTTTGCGTAGTTTAAATCAGCTTACGCAAAAGCCTTGAAGTTGTTTATGCGGACTGTAGATCCAAGATCGTTCAGCAAATTGTAGAGTCCAAAGAAGGTTCTATTGATATACAAGAAGTGCTTGGAACCTCTGTTACCGTTCATTTTGCGAAGGTCTGTATCCTTAGAGTACTTCTCTCCCAACTCTGCGATCTTGCCAAAGAACTGCTCGTCAGAGAAATCAAAGACCTCTTGGTGGAATGGCTGGGTAAACAAACTCAACATTTCTTTAAAGAGCTCCGTAAAGAAAAAGCGCTCGTCTGCAGTGTCCGTGTCTTTAATGATCTCTAATTCTTCCAGTTTTTGGGCGAAGAATTCCTCATTGGCGATTGCGCCAGGTTCTGCCAATTGGAAGTACGGCGTATAGAATTCTTCTGGAACCTTCTTAATACAACCAAAGTCAATGGCTATCAATTCACCGGCCTCATTAACTAAGAAGTTTCCCGGATGCGGATCGGCGTGCACAGCTTTGAGCTGGTGCATTTGGAACATATAAAAGTCCCAAAGGGTTTGCCCGAGTTTATCCGAAAGTTCTTGGTCTGTATTTTGCGCAGCAAACTCACTGAGGTGCTTGCCGTTCATAAAATCCATGGTAATGATGCGCTCATTTGAGAGCTCTGGATAGTAATTCGGGAAGCGCAGATTGTCAATATGTCCACAGGCTTCAGAAATATCCAAACTCTGCTTTACCTCAAGAACATAGTCAGTCTCTTCCAAGAGCTTCTCCTCTACTTCTTTAAAGTATTTCGCAGAATCCTTTCCTTTGAGGTTGAACATTTTAATGGCCACTGGTTTTACCAATGCCAGGTCAGAACTGATACTGTCCGCAACTCCAGGATATTGGATCTTGATCGCGAGCTCTTTTCCGTCTTTCTCTGCCTTGTGTACTTGCCCAATAGAGGCCGCAGCGACAGATTCGGGATTGAACTTGTCGTAAAGCGTCTCTGGGTATTCTCCAAAGTAGCGCTTAAAGGTCTTGCGTACCAATGGAGCCGATAAAGGCGGCACTGAAAATTGAGCCAAAGAGAATTTTTCCACATAAGCCCGTGGTAAAATGCTCTTTTCCATACTCAACATTTGCGCAACTTTTAAAGCGCTGCCTTTGAGTTGTTTTAATCCGTCGTAGATATCTGCAGCATTGTCTTCATTGAGCTTGTCTTTGGTAAGCTCTGGGTTGACGAGCTTTTCGCCATAATACTTCAGATAGTTGCCTCCAACCTTGACCCCCGTGGTTACCAGCTTTGAGGCGCGCTGTAATTTATTGGTAGGGATCTTATCTATGGTCTTCATTTATTGTAGGATTTTGTTTGTGCTCAGTTCACAAGCGCTTAGGCCATTTTTTCCTTCCAGAGGAATTTGCCGAAGTCAATAATACTTTCCAGCGGAGTGGTCTCAAAAACATCAAAGATCACACGCACAGACTTTTCAATAGCCACATCAGTCTTTTCAAAGCCTGGAGAGTTGTCATCCATCCAATACTTCAACAAGAACAGTGTCTGTACCCACGCTCCTTCTGAAAAGATAGATACCGGGTGTTTAAGAATACGCAATTGTTTCTCGTCATTGGATTCTTGGATCAATGTACCAGAGAACTCTTTGATGGCTTTGCGCATTTCGCTGAGCTCTTTTAATGATTTCATTTTATCCTTTTTCCCTTTGAGGCTGTAGAGCACATAGCTGCGATTAGCAGTCAATACCTCAAAAAGAGTGTAGTACATGGTGAGCATTTTGTCTTTTGCGCTAAGGGCTTCATAACCGTCAGCCTTAAGCATCACCTCGTGGGCGTTGTCAAAGAATTGCTTCCAGATTGACTTGCGCAAGGATTCAAAAGAACCAGCTACAGTGTAGAATTGGTCTTCTGGAATGTCCTCGTGCTTGCAAAATTTATAGACAGAAACAGGCTCGTGCTCGTGTTCCATCACATACTCCATATACTTGGTGGTAATCTCGTTGGCCGTAAGGGTTTTCTTCTTTGCAGTCATGGGTGGATAATTTGTACAAATTTAATAAATGTTTAATCTTTAATAAAATACTTTAAACAAAATTTAAGGATAAATCTTGGCAGCTGGTGACAAGCTGTCAGCCTAGGGCGGCTTGGTATTTTATTTGCTTATTAGTATGTCGTCAAAAAATGAAAAACGCTACACTATGAGCACCGGAAATATCAATGTATCAGTAGAAAATATTTTTCCATTGATCAAAAAGTTCCTCTACAGCGATCACGAGATCTTTTTACGCGAATTGATCTCTAATGCTACGGATGCAACTTTGAAACTCAAACACTTGACTTCTATTGGGGAAGCCAAGGTAGAATACGGCAATCCGCAAATTGAGATCATTGCCGATAAGGACGCAAACCAATTGCGCATCATTGACCAGGGAATTGGAATGAGCGCAGAGGAGGTTGAAAAATACATCAACCAGATCGCCTTTTCAGGAGCAGAAGAGTTCATTGAAAAGTACAAGGACCAAGAAGGTGAAGAAGCCGGGATTATTGGTCACTTCGGATTGGGATTCTACTCGGCCTTTATGGTTGCAGACAAGGTTGAGATCATTACCAAGTCATTCAAAGATGAGCCTGCAGCCCACTGGACTTGTGACGGTTCTCCTCAGTACACTCTAGAAGCACATGACAAAACGGAACGTGGAACGGAGATCATTTTGCACATTGCAGAGGATTCTACCGAATTCTTAGAAGAAGGACGCATCATGGAACTGTTGACCAAATACAACAAGTTCATGCCAATTCCGATCAAATTCGGAACCAAAACAGAGACGCTTCCTTTACCAGAAGATGCGGCTGAGGACGCCAAACCAGAAACAGTAGAAGTTGATCGTATTGTCAACAATCCAAACCCAGCTTGGACTAAAGCACCAGCTGATCTGGAAGAAAAGGATTATGCAGATTTCTATCGCGAAATGTATCCGATGCAATTTGAGCAACCGCTCTTTCACATCCATCTCAATGTAGATTATCCGTTCAACTTAACGGGAATCTTGTATTTCCCAAAATTGAGCAACGATCTCAATATGCAAAAGGATCGCATTCAGTTGTATCAAAACCAAGTGTTTGTGACCGACAATGTAGAGGGAATTGTTCCTGAGTTCTTGACCATGCTGCGCGGAGTGATTGATTCTCCAGACATTCCTTTGAACGTTTCTCGTAGCTATTTACAAGCTGATGGCGCTGTAAAGAAGATTTCCAGCTATATCACTCGTAAAGTGGCAGACAAACTCAAGTCGCTCTTTAAAAACGATCGCGAGGCTTTTGAGCAAAAGTGGAACGACATCAAGATCGTGATTGAGTACGGAATGCTCTCTGAGGACAAGTTTTACGACAAAGCCCAGGAATTTGCGCTGTATCCAACAGTAGATGGAACTTATTTCACCTTTGAAGAACTCAAAGAGAAGATCAAAGCCAATCAGACGGACAAAGACGACAAATTGGTAGTGCTTTATGCCTCAGATCAAGAAGCGCAACACGCTTATATCGAAACGGCAAAAGCCAAAGGCTATGAAGTACTTTTATTGGATTCTCCAATTGTGGCGCACTTGATTCAAAAACTCGAATCTAAGTTTGAGAACACCTCTTTTGTGCGTGTGGATGGAGATCATATCGACAACCTCATCAAAAAGGATGACACGACCATTTCTAAACTGTCTGATGAGCAAAAAGAGACGCTTTCTGGCTTGCTAACTGAGGTGATTCCTCAAGACAAGTTTAGTGTTCAACTAGAAGCGATGGACTCTGAGGCCAATCCTTTTGTGATCACTCAACCAGAATTTATGCGCCGCATGAAAGAAATGCAGCAAACTGGTGGCGGTATGTTCGGGATGGGCAATATGCCAGAGATGTACAATTTGGTAGTCAATACCAATCATGAATTGATCGTGCAAATTTTAGAGACCAAGACCCAGAAAAAGAAAGAGCGCTTGATCAATCAAGCCCTAGACTTGGCCAAACTCTCTCAGAACCTATTGAAAGGTGAAGCACTTACTGAGTTTATAAAACGCAGTTACGACATGATCAAATAGTAAATTCCAAATTGAGATAAGCCGCCTTAACGGGCGGCTTTTTTTGTAATTTTAAGGACGCAAAAAAAGACTCATGAATTTTCCCTGGCATCAATATTTACTGGCCGTTATATTTCTTGCGGGCGGTGCCGCTCATTTCAAATGGCCGCAGATCTACAAAAAGATCATGCCTCCTTACCTGCCAGCACACGACACTCTTATCATTGTAAGTGGCATGTTAGAAATGATCTTTGGTCTAATGCTCATTAGCAGTGATGGCACGACCCAAGTTGCTGCTTGGGGAATCATTGTCTTGCTCATTCTCTTTCTTCCCGTTCATATTTATATGCTACAAGAGAAAGAAGCGCGTATGAAGTTACCGGTATGGGTTTTAGTCTTAAGAATACCCTTGCAGTTTGGTTTGATGTATTGGGCTTGGCAGTATGTCTAATCTGTTTAGCGAAATAAATCCGCAGCCAATAAAACTCCCTCTAAATGGTGCAGAGGCTATCTATTACCCAAATTTTATAGATGCCGTTCAGGCAGAATCCATCTTTAAGGAATTGCTGGAGCAGACTCCTTGGCAACAAGATGATATTAAGGTTTTCGGCAAAGTGTATGCTCAACCCAGACTTACTGCGCTTTACGCCGAGAACGAACAACCCTATTCCTACTCCAACATCACCATGTATCCAAAACCCTTTACCCCTTTGTTGTTGAGTCTAAAGGACAACCTTAAAGAGGTCAGTGAGGTAGATTTCACCACAGTTTTGCTAAACCTATATCGTGACGGAAACGATTCCAATGGCTGGCATGCAGATGATGAAAAGGAACTCGGAGTGAATCCTGTAATTGCCAGTTTGAGTTTTGGGGCGAGTAGAAATTTCAGGTTTCGAGAAAAGGCGAATAAAAAGAATACCTATAGTTTGACTTTGGATTCCGGCAGCCTTTTGCTGATGCAAGGAGCTACACAGCATTTGTGGCAACATCAGATACCCAAAACAAAAAAAGAAGTCGGCCCCAGAATAAATCTCACCTTTAGAGTTCTGATTTAGTCCATTGTAGAGCGCGATAGGCCGACTTTAACCAGATCAGTATGGCCAAGGTCCCAACGTGATAAAAGATGTGGAAGGTCGGGGATCCTATGAGTAGAAACGCCATAATGACGAGTGTGATGTAAATTCCCAAATTCAAGGCTTCCCGTATTACCAAGTTGCTAACAATTAAAGCTCCGACAAAGAATTCGAAGAAAGGAAACATCATGATCAATGCTTCCGACAAGGCTCCGGGAGGAATTAGCTTGTCAAATTCACCGCTTACAAAGGCCGTATATTTTTCCAGCAGAAGGATTCTATAGATCCCGTGTCCGCCAATTAATATTCCGGCCACGAAGCGTAAAAACGTGGTGAGGTTCGTAGGTTGCTTCATGGGTAGAAGCAAATTACGCAGAAAGTCTTAGAAAAGTTTACGCGAAAACCTCATTTAAAATCATGGCTAAGCGGATACCTCCTTTGTGTAATTGCATACGCAATTTGTCCATGTATATATAGGCGTAGCGGTATTTGAGATTGGCCCCAACCTTGGTATTGGCGTAAATATCTTCACAAAAAGCTCGCGATTCTCGCATCCAATCATAATGAGTTCCTTGGGCAACTGCATCGATCTCTTCTGTGCTTAGATAGGGAGCTGTAGCTGCAAGTTCCGTATAGGACATCTTGTAATACTCCAGTAAGGTAGTGTCCCAAATTCGGTGGAGGTTGGTTCCTTCATCAAACCACTGTACCTGAAAGCGATTG
>NZ_CBFCWJ010000003.1:0-9003 GCF_965601605.1 Gilvibacter sp.
CGATTCGTTTTGGAATGGGTGCCATTAAAGGAGTGGGAGGAAACGCTGTAAAGACTGTTGTTGAGCATCGTCAAGAAGGTAAATACAAATCGGTCTTCGATCTGGCCAAACGCATTGACTTGAGAGCTGCCAACAAAAAAGCCTTTGAAAACTTGGCGCTTGCTGGAGGTTTTGATGGCTTTGAAACCCACCGCGCTCAGTATTTTCACGAAGAAGGTGACGGCGTTACCTTTTTAGAAAAGGTGATCAAATACGCGCAGAAATTCCAAGAAAATGAGAATTCTGCTCAAGTGAGTTTGTTTGGAGATTCTTCTGAGGTGCAAATTCCTGAACCTACCGTACCTCCTTGTGAGGAATGGGGAACCATGAAAAAACTCAAGCAAGAGAAAGAGGTGGTTGGAATTTATATTTCTGGACATCCTTTAGATGACTTTAAAACCGAGCTCAAAACCTTTTGCAACAGTACCACTAGGAATTTCAGTGATCTGGAAAGCTATGTCAATAAAGAATTGACCTTTGGTGGGGTGGTCAGTGATGTTCAGCATCGTGTTTCTAAGAACGGAAAAGGTTGGGCCTTGTTTACCGTTGAGGATTATGACGATGCCTTTGAATTCCGAATCTTTGGAGAAGAATACCTGAAATACCGTCATTTCTTAGTGCCGAATTCTTTCATCTATGCCCGAATTTTTGTCAAAGAAGGTTGGGTGAATCGCGACACAGGTAAAAAGGGTGATCCGCGTATGCAGTTCAATCAAATCCAAATGCTGCACGATGTGATGGATCAATACGCCAAGAAGTTGACCATCCAGCTTAAAATTGACGAATTGCAGGAAGAGCGCATCCGAATATTGAAGGATTTGGTGGTTTCTCATAAAGGCGATCAGCAATTGCATTTCATTGTCTATGAGATGGAAGAGAAACTCAAATTGCAAATGCCATCGCGCAAGCAAAAAGTGAAGATATCTAATGAACTTTTGGAAGCCTTGGATGAGGCTTCAGTCTACTATAAACTCAATTGATGCCTGACAGAATTCCACACAAACAGACCATAGCCGTTCTGCCTTCTGCAGATCTGGATCGGGATGTGAAGTGGTATTCAGAATATACAGGCTTTGCCAAACGCTTTGCCAATGAGGGTTATGTAGGTTTGTATCGTGACGGAATGGAAATCCACTTGCAATGGCATGCGGGTTCGGTAGATGATCCCATAAACGGCGGAAGTGTGGTCAAGTTCTTTGTAGATAGTATTGAAGGAGTTTTTAAAGAGTATTTGGAGCGGGGAACGGTAAAGGCTTCGGCCATGCATTTGAATAGTCCTTGGGGGACGCATGAATTCGGCTTTTTTGACCCGAATAACAACGCGATCTTCTTTGTGCAGGACTTAGATCCCTAGGACCTTAAGTGTTTATAAGTTAACTCAATGCGCTAATAGGGTTTTCTAATATGTGCCTTGTAAGGTTCGGGATAAAAAAAGACTACTTTTGTGTAACATAAAATTTAAAATACCATGGCTTTAGAAATAACAGATGCATCCTTTGAAGAAACCGTTCTTAAGAGTGACAAACCAGTAATGGTTGACTTTTGGGCTGCTTGGTGCGGACCTTGTCGTATGGTAGGTCCTATCATTGATGAACTGAGTACGGAATTCGAAGGAAAGGCCGTAGTTGGAAAAGTAGACGTAGATGCACACCAAGAATTTGCTGCAAAGTACGGTGTACGTAATATCCCAACTGTTTTGGTTTTCCAAAACGGAGAGGTAGTAGGACGCCAAGTTGGTGTAGCTCCTAAGAATGTTTATGCTGAGGCAATCGAGTCTTTGCTGAACTAATTTATAGAACTATTAACTTGAAAAGGTTGGCCTTATGGTCAACCTTTTTTAGTTTAGCCATATATGGACATTCAAAAGGAAATCAACGAGATATCAGGCTTTAAGAACTTAGAGCTTTTGGCCGCTCAGGTGGTAGAGGGTTTTATCTCCGGATTGCATAAAAGTCCATTTCATGGGTTCTCTGCGGAGTTTGCAGAGCACAAGATCTACAACCCAGGAGAATCCACAAAACACATCGATTGGAAGCTCTACGCAAAAACCGATAAGCTCTACACCAAGCGCTATGAGGAGGAAACGAACTTGCGGTGCCATTTGATCGTCGATAATTCCAGCTCCATGCATTATCCGGAGCTCAAAGAGTACACCATAGACTCCTTGAATAAGATTTCCTTTTCAGCACTGGCTGCCGCGGCGATCATGAATCTACTCAAAAGACAGCGAGACGCCGTTGGGATGAGTATTTATTCGGACACTTATGAATACTACGCCAATGAGAAGGGAAGTGAGCGCCACCATCAGCAGTTGTTGCATCAACTCAATTCCGCTATTGTAAAACCAGGCAGGTCTAAACAAACCCAGACCTATACCTTTTTGCATCAGATCGCAGAAAAGATGAAGCGCCGTTCTTTGGTTTTTCTCTTTACCGACATGTTCCAAACAGAAGCTTCTCGAGAAGCTTTATTTGAGGCGTTGCAGCATTTAAAGTACAACAAACACGAGGTAGTCTTTTTTCATGTTTTTGATAAGGAGTTGGAGTGGAATTTTGATTTCAACAACCGTCCTAAACGTTTTGTGGATGTAGAAACAGGAGATCATATAAATCTATATGCAGATTCGGTTCGCGATGATTATCAGGCTGCTATAACTGATTATTTTGACGCCATCAGACTCAAATGTGGGCAGTATCGTATCAAATATGTGGAAGCCGATGTTCGCAAGGCTTTTGACACCATTTTAACCACTTATTTGGTAGAGCGACAAAAGTTCGCGTAGGTGTAAAATTTCTGTAATTTATATTTGCCACATTCAAATTGAACTGTATATTTGCAGTCGCTATTACAGCCTGGGGCGTTAAAACTCCAAAAAGTATGGTAACAATTTCTAGTAAAGTTAGCTGTTGCTAACGCCTCTCAAAAGGTTTAGAAAATTGGTCTGGTAGTTCAGTTGGTTAGAATACCTGCCTGTCACGCAGGGGGTCGCGGGTTCGAGTCCCGTCCAGACCGCAACTAAAATGTTGTGTAAGACCGGTAAAACGGTCGAAGTGGTCGAATTAGACCGATGAAGAGCTTATCCTTTTGGATGGGCTTTTTTTGTTTGTGCTTAAACGAAGCGTTTTCACAGAGCTTTATCTGCCAAAACAGTCTATTAATCCTCTCATTCTCAGAATCTAATATACCCTGTATTGGGTATTTCCACAGGATGTGGATTTCCTAGCTTGCCATCATCAAAGTAGCCGAAATTTCATCGGCCTCTTTAGAAAGTATGATCACCATTAAACCTTATAGATATGAAAACGAGATATGCCTGGAATTTTTTCAAGTTATGTTCCCTATTAGTCCTACTTACAGCCATGCGCTGTGAAGAATGCGATGAAATTACAGAAGGAGCCGAGTCCGCAGACCTTCTTTTGAGTCAGTTTGAAAGTGAAATTGACGAAACATCTGATGTGGGTATTGCATTCAATATAATCCATACTATAATCAATACAGCAGCTGGATTTGAGTGCCCAGAAGCTGTAGCCAAGGCAGGAGCGCATTCAGATGGCTTGACCTTGATCTTTAGCAGTGATGAAGAATTTACTGATCCGCAGGTAGTGGGTACGCAAACCATGGTCGTCAATCAAAGTACTGATCCTAATGAAAGTTATGCGGTAGTGAGTCAAGTGAGCTTTGAGCAAGATGGCTTCTATTTATTAGAAAACTCCATTGACACCTTAGATGAGGTGCCCGAGCGTGATGAGACAAATAACAATGATGTCAATACTCCAAAGAGCTCTAAAGGCCTATTCTTTGTTCTTGATAAACAACGTGTTATCCATATCAATTCCAACGGAAATGCTGGAACGCCGAATTTAGATCCTCAAACGGGGAAAGTAAAATACATAAGCTCATGGACAAGTCGGGTAGAATACTAGATATAAAAAAGACTCTTGGCTTACTGCTGCTAGGTGTGCTAACGGTTTCTTGCTGTTGGTTTGACCCGGATGAATGTGAGGAGTGTTTTGAAAAGGCCAATCTGTTTTTTCCAGGGACGATTACCAACACTCTAGTTGCAACTACTGCTGAGCCTACTTTTGTTGGCTTCGAGTACTTTCCGACCGGAACTCAAGTAGGCGTGGCTAACGGAATATTTGCCTTTAATGAGTTTTTCTCAGTAAGACGATTTGTACCAGAAATAGGAACTGAGGCCATATTTTTTTGGAATAGAGATACGCCAACCCCTTTAGGGCAAATTCTTGAAGGCGAGACCGTGACCTATTATAAACTGGTGGCTAACCTACGTGCAGATAACAGTCTAGAGTGTGCATTTGCAGAGGCGCGTGAAGTTAAATCCGTACTTGATGTTCGCGTCCGAGCTGAGGACGGGCAAATAGTCGGAGAGCGCACCGTAGAACGTACAGTATTTGAAATTCCATCTGGAGGGACGGCCATATTCAATTTTCAGTTTGTATTCTTCCAATGCGGAACCTATGAATTTGATATTGTCATTGATCCAGAAGGACAGTTGTCAGAGACCTCAGTTGTTGACAATGGCTTTTCTGAGGTTCATCCGAATTTTGGCGTCTGTTTTTAACAGTGAAATATGATCAAACAGTACTTAATTAGGCGGGTTTATCCCGCCTATTGTGTGTTGTTGACAATTGTTAGAGATACGTTAAAATTTAACTTAAAACACGCCTTATTTTTGGTTTTTAAGTTGATTTGCACAGAATAAAGTATCTTTAGCTAACTTAATTCATCCCCCCCTAACGACTTTCAATCTAATCCTGGTTGAAATCACTTATTAAGTTTTCCTTTGCGGTTTATTCGCAAAGCAACTGTGTATTCCCCGTTTTGGTAGGGATGATTTAAGCTGCTTTTAAACCAAACCAAAGTGTTATGTCCTATTTTTTAAAAAGGGCTGAGGAAGATCAATTCGTCAAGCAGATTAAACCGCAAATTGTCCTAGAGACTCAGTCGGCGAGAATCGTTGCTGTGAATCCGTCATTTGAAATGCTCACAGGCTATTCCTCTCAAGTCTTAATAGAAAAACAATGGGATGTGCTTTTTGCTTTCAGAAATGGACAGCAAGAATCCTTTGCCAAATCACTTTCAGCACATTCGGGAGATATCAATAAACTACTGTCCTTGACCTTTAAAGACGGTCGCAAGGTTTTCGCAAGTTTAGAGATCAAGCCAACCTCAGACAAGGACTATGCTCTAGCGTCGCTGAGCTACAATCTGAGTTCAAAAGATATTATTGATCTGTTCAACAAAGAGCAGCGGTTTAAAGAGCAGTTCATTCAGAATCTGAAAGACGGCGTAGTGATCACCAATAAGGATATGATGGTCATTGACGTAAACGATGCTTATTTGAAGATGACTGGGATTGAGCGGGACGAGATCTTAGGAACTATTCCTCCTTATCACTGGCCCAAGCAATTCTTCAACGAACTAGTAGATGCCCGAGTTTCTGGCAGAGAAAGCGATAGCCGTTTTTTTGAGGCGACTTTTATACACAAGGACGGCAGTCCATTCCCAGTTTCTATTTCAATCTCGGTGCTTCGAAATGATGAAGGAGAAGTTAGTTCAGTAGTGACTGTGGTTCGTGATCGTTCCGCGCTTATCAAATCGGAACGTCTTTTAGAAAATGAGCGCGAGTTTAGCAGTCGAATCATCAACGGTTTGCAAGAAGGATTGATCATTATTGATCCAACCGGACTCTTTATGGATGCGAATCCAGCCTTTTTGGAAATGATTGGTTTTTCTCGAGAAGAGATCATCGGGATTCGCCCTCCGTTTCCTTATTGGCCACCTGAGCATATGGATGCCATAGTGGATTCGTTCAAAAATATTATGGACAAGACTAACAAGGCGGCGCAATTGACTTTCATGAGAAAGAATGGCGAGCGTTTTCCAGCCTTGGTTTCAGTTACTCACCTGCGTGATGAGCATGGCGATATTACTGCGCATGTAGGTTCTATAGCAGACATCACGGAACGTTATCAGTTCGAAAATAAACTCAGATTGGCCAATGAGTTTTCAGAGTCTTTGATCAATTCCTTGCATGAAGGACTGTTGGTGATGGATCTGGAATCTATCATCATTGACGTCAATCCTGCCTTTTGTAGAATGATCGGTGTAGATTCTGAAGACTTGATCGGTACTTCTATGCCGTTTAATTTTATTAGCGAGTCTTCTTTAAAAGACTTTGAGTCTTGCGCGTTTCAGGTGCAACAGGGAATAAGCTATCCGCGCTTTGATGCGCAATTGGAGCGTATGAACGGCAGTAGTTTCCCAGTTTCTGTTCAAAATGCAATCATTCGTGATAAAGACGGTGCAGTGATCGCACACTTTTTCACAATCCAAGATATTTCAGATCAGGTCCGTCTTATCGAGAGCCAAAAAATGCTGGCGGTTAGTTCTAAGCGCAAAAAAGATGCGGTTTTGGAGTTGGCTGGCTTAGTGGGCATCGATTTTAATCACGCCATAAAGCGTATAACTTCTTTAGCTGCGGATGTGGTCAACGTAGAACGCGTTAGTATCTGGCGTTTGAATAAGGATCAATCAGAAGCCTGGTGTGAGAATTTATACACAGCGAGTACGGGTGAGCACGCTAGCGGTGGAGTTTTACTAGAAAAGGATCACAAAGCCTATTTTGAATCTTTACAGCGCTATAAGACTATTACAGTTACTAACTCTCAGAATCACGAATTTACCAAGAGCTTTGCAGAAGATTATCTCAAGCCCAATGGCATTACCTCTTGTATGGATGTTTTGGTGCAAGGAACAGATTCAGAATACGGAATCCTTGTGTTTGAGCATGTTGGGCCTATGCGGATCTGGAGTTCAGAGGAAGAGCATTTCGCAACTTCCATTGCCAGTTTGGTGTCTATGATCATCCAAAGTGACCAAAGAAAGAAGGCCGAACAAAAATTACAAGCAGTAAACTTAGAACTGTCTGAAACAGTTCAAGAACTCAACAAACTGAAAGATCAGTTAGAAGATGAAAATGTCTACCTGCGTCAAGAGATGGAAATGCGTTTCAATTTTGAAGATATGGTGTATTCCAGTGCGGTCTTTAGTGATGTTTTGACCAATCTTGAACAAGTTGCACCTACAACGGCAAGTGTGCTTCTTCTTGGTGAGACAGGAACTGGAAAGGAGTTGCTGGCTCGGGCTGTACATAATTTGAGCGATCGTAAAAATGCGCCACTGATCAAGGTGAATTGCGGAGCCATTCCCTCAGAACTTATAGAAAGTGAGCTCTTTGGGCATAAAAAGGGAGCCTTTACAGGTGCCACCACTGATAAGCAGGGGAAGGTAGAATTGGCCAATGGTGGTACGATCTTTTTGGATGAGATCGGGGAGCTGCCTATGAATATGCAGCCTAAACTGCTTCGTTTCTTACAAGAAGGTGAAATTGAGGTGGTAGGTGATCCTAAAGTGCGTAAAGTAGATGTGCGTGTTATTGCCGCTACCAATAAAAACCTTAAGGAAGAGGTGGCCAATAATCAGTTTAGGGAAGACCTGTACTTTAGATTGAACGTTTTTCCTATTAGAGTTCCGGCTTTACGCGAGCGTCCTGAGGACATTCCAGTGCTTATTGATCATTTTGTGACTCGATTCAGCAAGAAATACCGTAAGGATATTGAGTATATTTCAGACGCTACCATGCGTAAATTGAGAGCATATGGATGGCCAGGTAATGTGCGTGAACTAGAGAACCTAATAGAGCGTGCCGTTATCTTATCCAATTCAGAGACCTTGCGTATAGTAGAATTTGAAACTCCTCAGGAAACCTTGGATAAATCCCGCAGTATTTCTCTGCATAAATCCTTACCATCTTTAGACGATGCACAACGCTTGCATATCATAAAAGCTTTAGAGCAATGCGAGTGGAAAATCAATGGGGATGATGGAGCTGCAAGTTTGCTTCAAATAAAACCCAGCACCCTTCGTGATCGCATGAAAAAGCTGGACATTAAACGTCCTGCATAAAGTAACGGAATACCGTTACCACCCTGTCTTGTACATTCTTCCTGACGGTATTCCGTCACCTAAAAAAGAGGGTTTTTCCCCTTTCGTATTTTTTAAAATGCTGAAAATCAATGATATGTGTTTTTTGGCATGCTTGTTATCAAGTTTGGTACACCTATGGCATATAGTAAAACAATCGATGGCAGTTACAAGTCAACATATCGTTCTAGACAAGGCAGAGTTCCAATTTGACAATGGAGTTTTGCTAATCACTTTTAATACTGTTGAAAGTGATAAGGTAGTTTCATTACCTACGTTGGAGCGTTATGCAGATACTATATAGTAACCCTATGCAATAATAAACGCACCCCATTTTTGATTGATGTTTCCGAAGCATGGGGAAGCTATTCAGTAGCTGCGGCTCGATATTTTGCCAAGAGCGAGCGACTCTTTAATGTTAGACTCGCCGACGCATTTGTAGCAAAAGAAACTAGATCGGTATTGTCTATACGTTCATTCAAGCGTATTTACGATCCGTTCACGCCATATCAAATTTGCAAGACTTACGATGAAGCTCGTCGGTTTTGCGATAGATATGTAGCAGATTATAGCAGAACTTTTGGATGATTGTTTAAGAGAGAAGGATAATGATTTACAGGAGAGTATAATGACAAAAGTCTGTTAGAGATTGGCAAGGTGGTTCTCGTAACCTTGGATGCACAGGGGAGAATTACAGGATGGAACAATGGCGCTCAGCGCATGTTCGGACTTAAAACATCTGATGTTACAGGGAAGCCACTTGCCAATTTTTTAGAATTGAATAAGAATTCAACTTCAAATTTGGAGTTGGTCACTATGTTGCAAAAGTCTTATGGGGGTAGACCATAGCGAGATCAATGAGTTCACAGGATTGAAAAGTAATGGGTCGCGGTTCCCATTAGAACTCGAGCTTCGCGCGCAGCAGACCGATTCTGGGCCCGTTTACACCGTTGTGAT
>NZ_CBFCWJ010000004.1:0-9789 GCF_965601605.1 Gilvibacter sp.
GTCTTTTTCAGTCCCGCGAGGTTCCCGACTGGTCGCCGAAATTGAAAAAGCTAAGTTGAGCTTCTCTTGTGCTAGCAGATGCCGAACAATAGTTGTTTTTCCACTACCACTTGGCGCAGAGAATACAATGAGTTTTCCTTGGTGATCGCCGTGCATTAGAGTACGTTCAGACATTGTTCTTTGATCTTCTCCAACTCATCCTTCATACGCACAACAATCTGTTGCATCGGCGCGTAGTTGGATTTAGATCCTATAGTATTGATCTCGCGACCCATTTCTTGAGAGATGAAGCCCAACTTCTTTCCGTTGGATTGCTTCCCGTCCATGGTTTGGATAAAGTAATCCAAATGGCTTTGCAGGCGCACTACCTCTTCATTGATGTCGTATTTCTCCAAATAGTAGATCAATTCTTGTTCAAATCGATTTTGATCAACTTGTTCTTTGAGGTCTGAAACGGCCTTGGTCAAGCGCTCGCGTACACTGTCCATACGCTCCGGATCCATTGTTTTCACAGCTTCTAAGTGCTCGCTGATGTTTGCCACTCGTTGACGGAAGTCCTTCTCTAGGTCGGCTCCTTCACTCTGGCGATAATTAGTAATCGCTCCTAAAGCATTCTCTAAAGCTTCCAAGATGGAAGCGTATTCTTTAGGGTCGATATCCTCACGCTCAGTTTTCAGTGCATCAGGAAGACGCACAGCCATCTGCAAATGATCCATGGCATCTCCTGGAACCACAGTATTGAGCTGGCGAATGTATTCTTGAACCACAGCGCTGTTGATGCTTGTTGAAGTTGCTTCTCCTGTAAGTTCTACAAACAGTCCCAGATCAATCTTTCCGCGCATTAAAGCTTTGGAAACTTTATTTCTGATCTCTAATTCCTTTTCTCGGTAGTGAGAAGGAATACGAGCGTTCAGGTCTAGATTTTTACTGTTGAGCGATTTGAGCTCAATGGTGATTTTTTTATTCGGAAGGTTTATAACGGCCTTTCCGTAACCGGTCATGGATTGTATCATACTGCGCTGATTAATACTGGGCAAAGGTAAGAAATAGCGGCCTACTTGGGCTTGCCGTCTTGGTCAAATCGCGCCTTGAGTTCTCGTTCTGTAAAAACAAGGATTAAAAGCAGCAAAGTAGAATGACCCACTAGAGTCACTAAAATGTTGAAATCTGGATAGAACAAATAGCACATAAAGGGAAGTACAAAACAATACAGCGTTATGCGCAACATCAATCCGCTGGAATACCGATTGGCAAAATCCCAAGCTTCTTGACTTTTCATGGACTTGTTGGTGCGGTAGCCATAAAGGCTGTTAATCTTTTTAGGCGGATATTTCATAAAAAGCCAACTCACCAAAAGCATAAGGGCCAGATAGCCCAGCGATACGTAGAGTTCTATAGCGTCAGTCATTGAGAAAGGTGCAAATTTTTTGTTCGCTGTAATATAAGTTATTTGGCGCAACAAAGCCTACATGGCCGCCAGCGTCTGGGATTTCCAAGAATAGGTGATCTGAGTTTTTAGCAATTTCCACTGGATAGCTCCCCGCTTTTTTAAGAAAGCTGTCATTGGCGGCATTGAGCAGTAAACTTGGAGTTTCCAAGTCGCTTAAAAATTGCCCACAACTGTTTTGAGTATAATAGTCAAGCGCGTCTTTAAAGCCGTGTGCCGGCGCCGTGTATTGATTGTCAAAGGCCAAGAGGGAATCAATGGCTCTAACGGTTTTGTGGTCCATCTGATCTGGGAAATCGATGGCTTTTTGGTGAAGCTTTTGTTTTAGACTGCGGAGGAAAACCGTGCGATACAACCAATTCTCCTTCCGATTCAAAGCCAGTAGCGTTCCACGAAGATCAACCGGTGCGGAAACAGCAACCGCTTTATCGATAGCTTCCCAACCCTTTACTTTACTCCCTAAGAACTTCAGCAGGAGATTCCCACCCAAACTGAATCCTACCAGAGCCATTTTAGCAGGCGTATACTGCTGCTTGACATGCTGAATGAGAAACTCTAAGTCATCAGTTCTTCCCGCATTGTATGAGTAGTACATTCTGTTAGGACTTCCGCTACATCCTCTAAAATTAAGGGCGACTATATTCCAGCCTGTAGCTTCCAAAGCTTGCGCAGCTCCTTTCATATAAGAACGGGTTGAATTCCCTTCCAAACCGTGTAAAAGGATCGCGAATTTATAACTACTGTCCTTTACAATCAGATCAATGTCTACAAAGTCACCATCGGGTAATTCCAAGCGTTGCCGCTTTTGATACGGATTACTTACGCGGCGGATTTTAGCCGAATAAATTGTGGCCAAATGTCCGTTTGAAATCCAAGAGGCAGGTTGGTATGAGGGGGTTACTAGCGGCATCTCTGCGAAATTACTTATTGTTTCGCAAGTTCAATGGCTTTTTCTAAAACTTCATCCCGTCCAGCTCTTAAACCCTCAATGCTTGGCTGAATTTCAACATCGATTGCAATGCCTTCTCGTTGAGATAGACGCCCATCAGGATACATGATGCCCAAACCAGAGATGGCTGTGCGGTATCCGCCTAAATAATCAAAGACCACCACATTACCATCAGCGCCAGCAGTTTGACTGCCTATGGTGATCACGTTCGGAGCTGTTTGCAGCGCCATAGCCGTAAACTCAGACCAACTGATGCTTTCCTGATTGACTAAAACAATGACCTTGCCCTCAAAAGCGAGTTTGCTGCTTTGGGTTTCAGGGCCTTTGTCAAAGTAGAATTTCCCAGGATAGTTGAAGTTGGGCTTGTAGATCTTTGCGAAAATGCGGTCCTGAGTATTTAAAAATTGTGTGGTTTTGTAAAGCGTTTGTGTGGGGTAATTTCTCACATCAATTATGATTGCTTTTTTGTCTTTAAATTGCTTGAAGATCTTACTGATCTCCTTTCCACCCAGACTGATCATATTGATATAACCCACTTCATCATCCAGGCTTTTGGAACTGGGGTTGATCTCGGGTTCTCTATAATTGAATTCGTCAAACGCATAGCGTTCTGAGCTAATCTCAAGGGTTTGACCCCCTCTTTGAATAGTCAAATTCAAGGCGCCACTTCCCGCATTGAGCAAGTCGTAGTAGATGCGGATTCTGCGGTGATTGTCGTTCGATCCGCCTCTGTACGGCCAAAGAGCCTCCACAGCAGAGTCAACCTCCTCGCCGTTAATGTGCGAGATGACATCGCCGAGTTTTAAGTTATTCTGAGCTGCCAGCGCTTCATCGTAATAGGCAAACACCACCATTTTCTGCTCAAGATTGGTTATGCGAACCGGCAAGTATTGCCCTTTTTTGTTAGGATCTAAACTGATCCAAGCATGGGAATCATCAACATAGGCTACCAGTTTCTTTATGGCTTTGTGATAGGCTTCCAGGTCGATGGCGGATCTGAATTCAGGAATCATGGTTTGAAGCACGGCATCCCAAGAAGTATCGTTGAGGTACTTATAAGGATAGTAGTACTCGATCAGATTCCAATATTTAAAGAGCCCCAAAAGTCGCTCAGCCTCTTTTGGCAATCCTAGATCTGGATAAATAGGTTCATTAGTGATTTGCACTTGTCCAGCAGGACCGGAGCTTACATAATGACTGCCCTTTTGCGCTCGGTTTTGACGGATGTAATTCAGCTTGTCGATTAGCTCGGCAGTGAATACAGAGCTATCATTGAGCCAATTCAGATCGAAGTTGGCCTCAAAATAGTCTCCGCCTTCATCACAGGAATTGCAAGGATTAATGGTTCCTAAGGATTCGATCCAACTCAAATAAACTAGCGAAAGATCAGCTTTGTTTTCTGCCTCTACCACCAGTGGATATAGGTTCAAAAGCTGCTGGTCCCAATCGAATTGACCAGTAGCCACATTGGGATGATAGTATTTTAGATATCCATAAAGCTTTCCTAGTGAATTCAGTTTTTCAGTGTCATTGAGGACGGATTGAGCAAAGCTCCATTGTAAAGGAAGGACCAGTAAAATCAGTAGAAGTAGCTTACGCATCGGCAGTAAAATAAAGGGCTGAAATTAAGCAATTAAGCTGTTGAAATAGACTTATAAAATGTGAAGAGAAGTGTTAAAGTTTATAAAAACAACTATTATGAAACGATTGTTTCAATATATTTGTATCAGAATTTCAAAACATGCCAAGAACAGAAGTATTTGATAGAGCAGATGTGATCCAAAAGGTGCAAGCCGTCTTTTGGAGCAAAGGCTATAACGGTACTTCCATGCAAGACTTGGTTGATGCTACAGGGCTTAACCGCAGTAGTATCTACAATTCTTTTGGCAGCAAGCACGAGCTTTTTATGCTCAGTTTGAAGACTTACCACAAGCAGAATTTGGATGGAATTGATCAAATGATCGAGCAGTATGAGTCGCCATTGAAAGTTTTGAAAGACCTTTTTGAAAAAGGGGTCAGCGGTGCTTGCGACAGTGAAAACAAAGGCTGTATGTTGGTGAACTGTACCACAGAATTAGCCAATCAACAGGCCGATGTACAGCACTGGCTAACCGGCAGCAATGCTAAGATGCGCTTGAGATTCCGTAATCTGTTGGAAGCTGCGCAAGAAGCTGGAGAGCTAAAAGCAGATGCAGATACGGATCTGTTGGCGCACTATCTTTTAATGAGCTTGCAAGGTTTGCGTGTGAACGGTCTTACTAATCAAGATCCGCAGTTGTTGAATCAGCTGGTAAAACAAATATTTAAAAACATCACCTAAAATTTTTTTAATCAATAATGAAACGAACGTTTCAAAATAAATCAAAATCATGAGTAATCTTAAAGACAAAGTAGCAGTAATCACAGGAGGTAATTCCGGAATCGGACTGGCCACCGTCAAAGAATTTCTAAATCAAGGCGCTAAAGTTGTTTTCTCGGGTCGTCGTCAGGAGGCCTTAGACGCGGCGAGCGCTGAATTAAGCGGAGATTTTAAAGCCGTTTTAGCAGATCAAGCCAATCCGCAGGACAGCAAACGCCTCATTGAGGAAGCGGTTAACACCTACGGGAAGATCGATGTACTTTTTGCCAACGCAGGAGTAGCGCAGTTCTTACCTGCAGATCAAATTGACGAGGACTTCTTTGACAACCAATTCAACATCAATATTAAAGGCCCAGCCTTTTTGACCAAAGAAGCCATTCCACACCTCAATGAAGGAGGAAGCGTGATCTTCAACACCTCAATCGTGAATCAAAAAGGATTTGCAGGAACAGGCGTATACACAGCAACCAAAGGAGCTTTGCGTTCTTACGCTCGCGTATTGACCTCAGAATTGGCGCCAAAAGGCATTCGTGTGAACTCCGTGGCTCCCGGGCCAATCGGGACTCCTATCTACAACAAAATGGAAGGAATGACTCAGGAAGAAGTGCAGCAAATGGGCGCTGGATTTGCAGAAAGCGTACCGCTAAAGCGCTTTGGTGAGCCTCAAGAAGTAGCTCGTGTAGTGGCCTTTTTGGCAAGCCCGGAAGCCTCTTATGTCAATGGAATTGAAGTAGAAGTTGATGGCGGAATGAGCCAGATCTAATGGGAACCGCATTCCGTTAAAAAGGCGCCTGTAGCGGGCGCCTTTTTTATTTTTGATCTATGGAGCCGACTCAAAAGAAGTATCTTTGACAAAAATTTCTGCCTATGTACCTCAAAGAATTTGAGATCCGTTGGAGCGATATTGATGCCAATCGGCATTTAGCCAACAGTGCCTACGTTAATTTCATGTCCCACACCCGAATGAGCTTCCTCATTGAGCGAGGCATTGACATGAAAGCCATGGCCAAACATCAAATTGGCCCTGTGGTCTTTAATGAGAATATCTTTTACTTTAAAGAAGCCTTTCAAGGGATGAAGATTCGCGTGAGTTTTGAGTTAGGCGGAGTGAGTCAAGACGGAACCTTCTTTAAGTTCGTTCACAATTTCTACGATCACAAAGGCCGAAACATGGCGCATTGTGAAATGGTGGGAGCTTGGATCAATTTAATGACGCGAAAGCTTACTCCACTGCCGGAAAACCTTATGGAGCTGTTAGAAGAGTCTCCAAAAACAAAAGACTTTAAATGGCTCACTAAAGAAGACATGAGAGCCGCAGGCAAGATGCCTGTTGATTTAGAAGATTAAAAAGAAAGCCCGCTGAGATAGCGGGCTTTTTATTTACATGCCGTCGTAGAAGAACTGTTCTTTGACAATTTTGTTGTCGGCCACGCGATACACTGCAATCTGCGAACTCTGCGAACGGTCACCCGTTGGTTTAAAGGTGGTGTCTAAACTCATCTTTACGGAGAACCAATTGTCTGCAACTACTGCAGGCTCTGCTTTAAAGGCGTGAACTTCAAAGTTCTGTTCCCACCATTCTCCTTTTTTAGCAACGGCTTCCATACCTTCAGAAACCGGGTTCTCTCCATGAGGTTCAATGCTCACAATGTCTGGGCTGTACAATTCGGTGTAGCAGCGTTCAAAATCGCCTGCATTACACCAATCCACTAGGTTATTGGCAATTTGTTCTGTAGTCATGATTTAATTGTTTAGGATGGAACCTAAAGATAGTTCAAAGCAGCTAGGAAACTATCAAGGCTGCGTTAATTTTAGGTTTGTTTTGCTGCGGATTTTTTCTTCCGACTCGACAGATAAACACCCGCAAAGATCATGGCAGCGGCGCCAATTCTAAGGCTGTTCAAGGTGTCCGCTCCGGCCAAGACTGCAAAGGCTGTCGCAAGAACGGGTTGCAAGTAAATAAAGGCACCAATGGTGGATGGACTCAATTCTTTAAGCGCAAAAACGTTTAGCAAATAGGTCATAAATGTGGTCCCAACCACAACAAAGCTCAAGCCCCAGATTTGGTTCCAGTTAAGTCCGGTCCAATCTACAGCAGCAAATTCATTCCAACCTACAGGGAGGTTCATGATCACCGCAAAAAGGAAGAACCATTTCATCAAGGTGATAGAACTGTATTTAGTAACCAAGGGTTTTACCATGATCAGATAGACCGAATAGCTCGCTGCGTTAATGATAAAGAGCATATTTCCTAAAGGAATATTCGGTGCATTGGGCTGGGTTTTTGCCCCGAAAAGGATCAGCAATAAGGCTCCTGCCAATCCAATACCAATTCCGGTAGCTTTGATCCAGGTGATCTTTTCTTTTAAAAAGATCGCGGATAGGATCAGCAATAAAACAGGTGACAGTGTTATCACTACAGAGCTGTTGATGGGCGTGGATAGACTCAAGCCTTTAAAGAACATCAGCATATTAATCACCATCCCAAAGGCAGCACAACCAATGAAACGCAGCCAATCTTTTTTGTCCACCTTTTCTTGTGGGAAGAACAAACTCACTAACCAGAACAAGGCAGCAGCACCTGTCACGCGCAGTACAATAAAACCATAGGCCCCAATAACGTCGGGCATAAGGCCTTTGGCAATGGTGTGGTTAATGCCGTAAATAGTACTGGCAGCCGTGGCGGCTAAAAGGGCGAGCCATCTTAAGTTTTTCATGATAGAGCTTCAGACGCAGCAGCGACTACTTTCTTACTGTTGCCCACAAAGATTTGATCGTCTAAAACCAAAACGGGGCGCTTCAAAAAGGTGTAATGATCTAAAATAAGCTCGCGATAGTCGGATTCGCTCAGGGTTTTTTCATGCAAACCGCGCCCGCGATAGAGTTGAGCACGCTTGCTGAACAAAGCCTCATAACTGCCGGCCAATGCTTTCATATGATCCAATTGATCTGCAGTGATGGCCTCTGTTTTAATGTCTTGTAAGGTCACATCCGCAGGAAGTGTCCATTCAGAAAGAATACGTTGACAAGTGTTGCAAGTAGACAGGTGAAATACAGTGCGCATAAAGGTTGATTTTGGTTGAGTATCGTGCTTTACAAAAATACGGCAATCCATTCCAAATGAACTACCTTTAAGAAAAATTTGAACATGGAATTCAGCATAGATACCACCTATAAAACCCGTAAAATATTGGACGGATTTCTAGAAAACCTGAGTCTGGAACAACTCAATACGGTTCCGCCCAATTTTAGAAACAACATCTTTTGGAATATCAAGCATGTTGTGGTGACGCAACAATTACTGGTATACAACCTATCTGGATTGCCCATGGCCCTTACAGAAAATGAAGTGGCAGGCTATCGCAAAGGCAGTCAGGTGACGGGAGATGTGGATCAACAGGCTGTCGATCTCTTAAGAAAACAACTATTCAGCTTGTTGGATAAAACCCGAGCCGATTACAACAAAGGACTCTTTAGTCGCTACAAGGAATACACCGTGACCACGGGCACTACTTTAACCGACGTGGATGAGGCCATTGAGTTTAACAACTTTCACGAAGGCCTGCATTTAGGATATGTGATGGCTATAAAGCGGGCACTGGGATATTGAGCCAAGGCCCGATCTGCTTCCAACTAAATGCTAAAGTGGCAGGACCGTCCGCATAACTCCCGATGCTGTAGGTTGGGTAATAAAAGACCATTCCAGACTCGTTAAAGCCATAGGTTTCTGACAGGAAGAAGGTATCCTCATCAAACAAAAATTGACCGCTGCTAATGTTGGCGTCTAATGCAATGCCGTTTTGGGTGCGGAATTGGCGTTCTGCAAAGGCGGTGAATTCGTCTACATCATCAATAAGTTCTGGCAGACTGTAGGCTATCCCCGTTTCTGGGTTGAGGTTCAAATAAGACTCGCTGCCGTATCCGTGAGCACCACCGGTATAGGTATAATAAACTGTACTGAGACTGATCAGGTCCTCATTTTGAAAACTCACACGATGCTCCAGTTCCAGTTCATAGGTCAACGCATCTTCCGGGAAATCTCCGTAATAATCTTGAAAGCTCTTGACAAAGGCGTCCAAAGCAGGTTGAACTTCTGCGATCAAACTGTCTCCGGGCATCACAGCGCTAGAGATGATCTCTCCCAATTCCTGCTCTATCTGCGCGTTAATCACTGCAGATCGCGGATCTGTTGGATCAGCTTCTACATAAAACACGGAGATCTCCGGGCATTTGCTCTGATTGCAAAGGCTAAGCGCTCCAGGGCTAACTTCTTTTTGAACAAAATTTAGGTTGCTTTGGTCACTACATCCAGTGAGGATAAGCAGTGCAAGCAAAACGAACGACAGGCGCATTTTCACAAACTTCAATTAAAGCATTAAAGGTAGCCACTAATTTAATAATCAGTCTCAGATAGCGTATTTTTATAAAGTAAATTTTATCCCATGAAATTTAATACCAAGACCATACACGGAGGACAACACGAAATAGACCCGGCTTACGGCTCGGTAATGCCTCCAATTTATCAGACCAGTACGTATTCCCAAACTACGCCAGGAGGTCATAAGGGGCATCAGTATGCTCGTTCCAGCAATCCCACAAGATCTGCCCTAGAAGCTTCTTTGGCGACTTTGGAAGGCGGAAATCACGCTTTAGCTTTTGGCTCAGGCTTGGCAGCTATTGATGCGGTGCTCAAGTTACTCAAGGCTGGAGATGAGGTGGTCTCTACCAATGATCTTTATGGCGGAACCTACCGACTCTTTACACAGATTTTTGAAAAGTTTGGTGTGAAGTTTCACTTTGTAGGGATGCAAAATGCAGACAAGGTTGCTTCTTATATCAATGAAAATACCAAGTTGATATGGGTAGAAACCCCAACCAATCCCATGCTGAATATCATTGACATTAAAGGAATTGCTGCGGTTGCCAAGGCCAATAAGGTGCTTTTGGGGGTGGACAACACATTTGCCACGCCTTATTTACAACAACCTTTAAACTTAGGCGCTGATATAGTGATGCATTCTGCTACTAAATACC
>NZ_CBFCWJ010000005.1:0-120314 GCF_965601605.1 Gilvibacter sp.
TGAAGAAGGTGCTGTTTTGGCCTGTTCTGCATTGAAACAATCCTATCGAGATACTTTGAGTTCAGGCCTAAAGATCAATTGGGTACATCTTTCTGGCGGCTTTGAATTGATTCACAATAGAATGCAGTTGCGTTCGCATTTTATGCCGGCTTCCCTACTCCAATCTCAGTTTGATACATTAGAGCCTCTAAAGGAAGGACTTACCTTGGACATCACTGCTGCACCTGAATATTTGATCTATCAGATAAGACAGCGCTTTGAGGTTCAACAAGCTGCTCAATGGGGCATTGTTGGCATGGGAGTCATGGGTAAATCTTTAGCCATAAATGCCCTAAACAAGGGAATAGCTACTGCCGTTTACAATAGAGACACGCCAGAAGAGGCGCATATTATTCCAGACCTAATTCAAAGTCAGGACAATCCAAACTCAGTGGGTATACCAATTACAAAGACTTTACAGAGAAATTAGAACGTCCGAGGAAGATCTTACTTATGGTGCCTGCCGGTAAACCAGTAGATCTGGTTATTAACGAGCTCAGCAAGTATTTGAGTCCAGGAGATGTTTTGATTGACGGAGGTAATACACATTACGACGATACCCAAAGACGCTCTAAACTGCTTGCCGAAAAACAGATTGGCTATATAGGCATGGGAGTTTCGGGTGGTGAAAAAGGCGCTTTAGAAGGACCTGCCCTAATGCCTGGGGGCGATCTGGAAGCTTATAATAAGGTTTCAGGCCTATTGGAATCCATAGCAGCCAAAGACCCTAAGGATCAACCCTGTGTGGGCTATTTGGGGCAAGTAGGTTGTGGGCATTTGGTTAAAACGGTGCATAATGGTATTGAGTATGCAGAGATGCAGCTGCTAGCAGAACTCTATGCGCTAATGGAACTCTCTTATATAGATCGATCCGGATACGGCGACTTGTTTAAGTTTTGGAATGTTGACGATTATTCGAGTTATTTAATGAGCATCATGCCAGATATATTCAACAAAAAAGAGGGCGATGCTTACCTCTTGGATTTGATCTTGGATGAGGCAGCTCATAAAGGAACGGGAGCTTGGACTGCACAAACTGCTTTGAAATACGGACAAGATGCTGGGATAATTGCCACAGCACTTAATATACGCTATCACTCTACTGCAGGTTGGTTTAGAACTTTAAGCCAAAAGCCACAAAGAACTAGGCCAGCTGAGCTCAATTTAGATCATGCTATAGAAGCTTACCAGGCAGCTCGCATTTTGAATCATTTGCAGGGTTTACGCCTGATCAAAGCGGTAAGTGATGATCACAATTGGAACGTTGATCTAGCAGAGGTTACACGTATTTGGACCGACGGCTGCATCATTAAATCCCGACTTATTGAACAATTACATGAGGCTTTAAGCACAGATAGTACGGGTTTGGAGTCTTGGTGCTTCCAAGCCTATCAAAAGCATCAACGCGCTTTAAAGAAAATCGTTGGTATCGCAATGTCAGAAGATCTTCCACTGCCCGTTCACAGTGCGGCATTACAGTTTGGTTTGGCGATTAGTGATCCGAATACTACGGCAAACATCATTCAGGCGCAGCGCGATTATTTCGGAGCGCATACGTATAAGAGAAAAGATAAAGATCCTTCAGATAACTTTCACACCGATTGGACTAAACCATGATCGATTACAATTTACTTTTAGCCGTTTTTGCAGGAATAGTAGTGCTTTTGGCCTTAATTCTGCGTTTTAAAGTACAAGCTTTTATCGCCTTATTAATCGCGAGTATACTCGTGGGGATTTTAGCAGGCATGCCTCCTTTAGAGATCATCAGTACCATGAAGGACGGTATGGGCAACACCTTGGGCTTTGTGGCTTTGGTGGTTGGTTTGGGAGCCATGTTTGGCGCCATTTTAGAACATTCCGGCGGTGCGGGCGCATTGGCGCGTTATCTTATTGGGAAAGCCGGAGAAAAGCGCACCTCTTGGGCGCTTACAGCTACAGGTTTTTTGGTAGCGATCCCGGTCTTTTTTGATGTGGCCTTCATCATCTTGGTTCCATTGATCTATTCGCTACAGCGCACTACTAAAAAGTCATTACTACTTTACGGAATACCTCTGTTGGCGGGACTTGCCATCACACACACCTTTATTCCTCCTACTCCTGGACCTGTAGCAGTAGCTGATATTTTAAAAGCTGATTTGGGTTGGGTGATCCTTTTTGGGTTCATTGTTGGATTGCCTACGGCGATTGTTTGCGGACCCATCTTTGGGAAATACATCGCCAGCAAAATTCATTTAGACGCCCCAGAAGCTGATCTCCCTCCTGCTGAAGAAACACAATTGCCTTCCGTGGGAATGATCGTGACCATCATTGGAATTCCAATCGTGTTAATCGTATTAAACACGCTGATTAATAGCCCTTTGGGAGAATCTTGGGGAATTCCAGAAGGTGTTAGTAATTGGATGCAAATGATAGGACATCCCTTCTTTGCTTTGATCTTAGCTAATTTAATTGCCTGGTATTTTCTTGGATTAAAGCGAGGAATGGCCTCATCAACCCTGCAAAAGATCACCACTAAATCCATGGAACCTGCTGGGATCATCATTTTACTTACTGGTGCTGGTGGTGTATTCAAGGAAATGCTGATCAATACAGGAGCTGGTGAAATGCTGGCCAATTATTTTGCAGAGCAAGGCTTACCGCTTCTGTTATTTGCTTTTATCGTCGCGGCCTTAGTGCGTATACTACAAGGGTCTGCTACTGTAGCCATGATCACCGCAGCAGGAGTTACGGCACCTATCCTCTCACAAGTCGATGGAGAAATGGACAAAGCCCTTTTAGTCATTGCTATTGCCGCAGGTTCAACAATTCTTTCTCATGTGAATGATAGCGGGTTCTGGTTGGTCAGTAAATACCTTGGAATGACCGAGCAACAAACCTTTAAGAGTTTTACTACCATGACGGTGATCCTGGCCTTAGTGGGCTTCACCTTGGTAAGTATCTTATCCTTATTGGTTTAGAATTAGATTGTGGCACAACCTTTGTGTGTTAAAGACTTGTTAACTCAAAACAAGCTTTCTCATGCGAAATTCAAGAATTAGACCGGATGTAAATGCCGGTAGCGTAGCCGATATTGCCTTTTTATTATTGATCTTTTTTCTAGTCTGCACCACAATTAATGTGGAAGAAGGAATAGCACGAGACCTGCCAAAACCTTGCGCGGATGGCGCCCCTTGTAATGTAGTAATTCCTCAAAATAATTTATTAACTATTGCATTAGGTGAAAACAATCAACTACTTGTAAATGAAATGGTTGAAGATATCTCAAACCTCAAATTCATTTTAGTAGATTTTATAGACAACAACGCCTCAAACAGCTGTGATTACTGTTTAGGTGCTGGGCTGCCATTGGCATCAGATCATCCGCAGAAAGCCATGATCAGTATCGAGACGATGCGCAATGCGAGTTACGACAGTTATGTCGCAGTACAAGATGAGATCACTGCTGCCTATTTTGAATTGCGCGTGCGCTATGCGGCGCTACAGTTTGACAAGCCTTTGAACGAACTCAATCCGAAAGAATTAAAACAGGTAAAAGAAGCTTATCCGTTTCAAATCATGGAATCAAGCTTGTAAAAAGTTTATTCGTAATTTTAAAAGGCCGGTCTATCCGGTCTTTTTTTGTTTTTGTCTATTGACAAATCTCAGTTCATTACTGTAAACCAAACACAGCTTATCAGCTCCCAATTCGACTATTAATGAGTGAGGCAGATTTCATAACCAAAGCTACAGATATACATAGGCGCGTTGTCACTTTAGACTCGCATTGTGATATTGATCTGGACCATTTTACTGCTACACAGAACTATTCCCAGGACCTCGATACGCAAATATCACTTCCAAAAATGACCGCTGGCGGCTTGGATGTTGCCTGGCTGATCGTCTACACACAACAAGGAGTACTTAGCTCGGAAGGCTATTCCAAGGCTTATGATAATGCCCTTTCAAAATTTGAAGCCATACACAGACTGTGTGAACGCTACGCCCCAAATAATATGGCTCTAGCCCTTAGCAGTAAGGACGTAAAACGTATTCACGCGCTTGGCAAAAAAGCGATTATGATTGGTATTGAGAACGGCTACCCCATTGGAAACGACCTTAGAAAAATTGAGGAATTTTATGATTTGGGCGGCCGATATATGTCACTTTCTCATAATGGACACAATCAGCTTTGCGACTCTCATACGGGTGAACTCGGTGAGCCTTGGTTGCATAATGGCTTGTCTGATTTTGGAAAAGAAGCCATAGCCGAACTCAATAAATGCGGGATCATGATCGATGTTTCTCATCTGTCCAAAAAATCAATGGAGGATATTATCACATGCTCTAAAACCCCGATCATTGCTTCTCATTCCAGCGCACGAACCTTATGTGATCATTCCAGAAATCTAGATAACCAGCAACTCCAATGGCTCAAAGCCAATGGCGGTGTTGTTCAAACTGTTGCATTCAAGAGTTATTTGAATAACTCAAAATACGCGGTCAGACAAAAAGCCGAAATTGCTTTAGTGCAGCGAATTGCATCAGCCATGAACATCCCTTGTTTATCAGAAGAACAAGTCATGAAGTTGCCCATGATGCAACGCAGGGCTTATTTTAGGAAGCATGTTAATAATCTGCCTTTAGCGCTGCAAAAGCAATTCAACACCACTGACCTACCACCAGCAGTTGATGTGACTGATCTGGTAGACCATATCGATCATATAGTTGACAAAATAGGAGTTGATCATGTCGGGATCAGCAGTGATTTTGACGGCGGCGGAGGAATTGCAGGCTGGGACGATGCTTCTGAAACCTTTAATGTAACCCTAGAACTTGTAAAACGAGGATATACAGAAGCTCAAATCGAGAAACTTTGGAGCGGTAACCTAATGCGGGTTTTGGATGAAGTAAGCGCTTTCTCAACGACAGATTAATCTAAACTTTGCAAAAATTAATTCTATTATCGAATGGATTAATACAATTATCTGCAGTAAATTGACGTTCAACGAATAACGCAAGAATCCTGAAATATTTAGAGTTAGGTTTGATTTTCAAATAATACATTGATTGTCAAATACTAACCTCACCAACTTATGTATCTGAAAAATTCCCCCTATAAAGATCAGATCCTAAAAGAAGTGCAATTTCCCTATGGAACCTTTTACTTCCTAGATCGTATTATCATTAGTGAAATAAACCAAGGTGTCAGTTTTACCTATGAACAGGCCAAGCCTGTCATAGAAACCGCTCTTGAGTTTTATGGAGACGACGCAAAGATCGGCTATGTTTCCAACCGAATAAACAACTATGCCCTAGCGCCTCAAGATTGGCTCAAATTCTTTAGAGAGCGCGAAAACATCCATGCAGTAGGTATTGTTGCTTATACACCTATTGGCCTGACCAATATAATTTTAGAGAAGATCTTTATCAGAAGTCGCGTAAAACGCTTTACAAGCTTAGATTTTGCTATGAAATGGACTTCTTCTGTGATATATACTCCGTCTGAAACGTTGAAACCACTCAAAGAAGCTTTAGAGTAATTCACCGACACTTTTCCACCGGCTGACGACATAGAAAATTATTGTTTGGGATTGTATTTAGTTTTGATCAAAATATCAAAAACCTCACAACCCCCATATCATGAATTTTCTAGATACTAACTACGCTGAACAAGTAAAAAAAACCTTAGAACTTCCTCAAGCAACATTCTATTTCTTAGAAGACCTTATTATTGGTGAAATTGACGAAGGCAGCCATTACAACATGAAAAACGCGCTACCTTTGGTGAAGGCTGCTAAGGATTTCTATGGTAAGAATGCACAAATCGGATACATCAGTAATCGGGTTAATAATTACACCGTTAGTCCAAGAGATTGGATGAATTTTTATAAAGAAAATCGCTACTTAAAGGCAGTAGCATTAGTATGTTATACACCGACAAAGTATTCAAAGGGTACTTTTGAAAAGATGTTCATTCCCACTCAGACCAAACAATTCTCTTGCTTGGAAACGGCGATTCTTTGGGCACGCACAAAGACAAGACCCAACCTTGACAAGTCATTATAACTTATAGCTAAGTCAAATAATTAGTATCTTCCATGCATGCAATGTTTCGCTATTCATGTACTGGCCTTACTCTCTCCAATTTACTTTTTTGGACAAAACACTGACTTCATTCGTCTGGATGACCTCTCACCGCATTTTTACTACGACATCCGTTATGCGACGGACAATAATTTTGTAGGGGAAGCTGTATATGACTGCGGAATCTGTCTACTAAGGCCTGAGGCAGCTCAAGCCTTGAACGAGGCCAACGAATACTTTATGTCCTTAGGCTACTGCATACAAATCTACGATTGCTACAGACCGTATCCTGTACAAAAGAAACTTTGGGAAAAAGTACCCAACCCAGCCTATGTAGCCAATCCTTATGACGGAGGTTCCATTCACAACCGCGGTGCCGCTGTAGATTTAACTCTGGTTGATTTCAATGGTGACCCTGTAGATTTCGGTACCGATTACGATTACTTTGGTCGGGAAGCTCATATTGACTATATGGAGCACAGTTCTGAGGTTTTGTCCAATAGAAAATTATTGTCAGAAGGTCTGGCTAAATTCGGCTTTAAAGGCATTCGAACCGAATGGTGGCATTTTAGTTATACAAAAAACAGCGGCTATCCGATATCCGAACAGCCGCTGCCCTGTGAAGAATAAACAGGAGTCTAGTTCACAGGATTACCAAATATATCCAGTTCTACTACATCCAAGCCTAATTTTTGAACTTCTGCATATTGTGTGGCTTTATCACCTACAACGACATAGATCATTTCTTGTTCTTGGATGTAATCGCCAATAACGGCTTTAAAATCTTCTAAACTCATATCCATGAGTAGTTTTTGTTCTTGATCAACAAAATCCTTAGAAAGTCCATACTTGGAAATACTTTGTAGGATTCCCAATTTAGCACCAAAGGACTCAAACGCTCTGGTGTTTTGCTTTACTACTTTGTTTTTGGTAAGCTCCACATCAGCCTCTGTAAACCCTGGTCCGTAATCCTGAACCATCTCTTGAATGATCTCTAAGGAAGGTAAGGTCGCATTGGCGCGTACGCTGGTACTGATGGTAAATGGAGCAATGTCGGCGCGCCCAGGAACTCTGGAATAAGCCCCATACGTGTACCCTTTACCAATACGCAGCACTTGGAACAGACGGCCACTAGAGCCTCCGCCCAAAATTTCATTGGCAAAACGCAGCTTCGGTGCATCAGCATCTGCAGAGGATAAAGCCATCTTTCCAATGTACAAAACAGATTGTTTAGAGTTAGGAACGTCAATGAAATAGAGTGTTCCTGGAGTACCTGCTGGATTTACAGCCCACTGGCTCTCAGAGCTTGCGCTTCCGGTCCAACGCTCGCTCAAACCGCTGAGTGCGCTTTCTATTTCTGTTTGGCTCAAATCACCAACTACATGGAAAGAAGCATTTCCAGGTTTGATGTATTGCTCGTAATAAGCCTTTACATCATCTAAGGTGATATTATCCGCAGTCTCTAAAGTACCGTTAGTTGGAATGCTGTAAATATGATCTGGTCCATAGATGAGTTTATTGAAGTTAATCGCAGCAATGGCAGTTGGATTCGCTTCACGCCCTTTTAGTCCTGTTTTAAGCTCTTGCATTAAACGGTTAAATTCCGCTTCATCCCAACGTGGCTGCAAAAGCATCTCCTCTACTAAAGCCATGGTTTGCTCAAAGTTACGCGCTAAACAGTTTCCACTGATCACCGTTTCTTCCAAACCAGAGTAAATTCCCAAGCTGGAACCCAATAAGCCTATGGCCTCTTCCAATTCTGCTGGAGTCTTTAAGGCAGTACCTTCATTCATGAGATCTGCTGCTAAAGAAGCCAAGCCCGCCTTATCCATTGGGTCCGTACGGTGTCCACCAGGAATGGTAATTGTAAAGTTGATCAATGGCAACTCACTGTTCTCAATTCCGTAAGTCTTCATCCCGTTTGCCAGTGCACCTTCCCAAACTGTCGGCATAGTAAATAAAGGAGCTTCTCCAAAGGCAGGTTCTGAACGATCGTATTTAGAAGGGGTCTTTTCATATTCGGCCTCTTCTCCTTGACCTACCTGCTCACTATCACTCATGGCAGTGACCTCTTCAATCCAAACCTCTGCCTCAGTAGCGCCGCTGATGGCCAATTCCGGATTGTTTTGCGGAACCACACTGGTCATCACGTAATTCTTTCCTTTGATGTATTTCTCATAGGCGGCCATAACCGTAGCACGATCTACCTCCTGGTAGTATTTGGTACGTTTGCTGATGTACCCTGGATCTTGTCCAAACTCATTGTCTTGAACCAGCTGGAATGCTTTATTCAATACTGTTGATACCCCGTTATACAATTGGGTCTCTAGCTCGGCCTTAATGCGTTGCAATTCGTTGTCTGTGAATCCGTTGGTCTCAAAATCTTGTAAACCAGCATCAATGGCGGCTTTTACGTCATCCAGTGCAACTCCTTCATTTGCACGAACTCGGATCACAAATTCTCCTGCTAATTCTTGGCTGTTTTGGTAAGTACCCACATTAGGAGCGAGTTTACCTTCTTCAACCACTGACTTATATAGTGGAGACTTCTTACTTCCGCTCAACAAAGACCCTAAAACGTCTAGAGCGTACATTTCTTTGTTGTAATCCTCAACGGTTGGGAATACCATGCGCAGCTCCGGCAGTTTCGCAAAGTTGTCTTTGAAGTATAGTGATTTGGTTTCTGTAAGCGTTACTGGCATGGGCTCCATAGGGCTAACCTCAGGACCTCTCGGAATCTCTCCGAACCACTTTTCAACCAATTGCTTGGTTTCTTCAATATCAATATCCCCTGCAATCACCAAAGAGGCATTGGCCGCTCCATAGAATTCATTGTAGAATTCCTTAACATCAGCTAAAGTAGCTGCTTGAAGATCTGGCAAAGAACCGATCACGGTCCAGCTGTAGGGATGGCCTTCTGGATAGAGGTTTTTTCTGATGATCTCATCCGTATAACCGTAAGGCGCATTATCAACACGCTGACGCTTCTCGTTTTTCACCACTTGCTTTTCACGCTCCAAAGCCGCTTCTGTCACGGTGTTGATCATATAACCAAATCGGTCTGAATCGATCCAAAGAATCTTTTCAAAAGCGTCTTTCGGCACCACTTCGTAGTAGACAGTTCCATCACTCCAAGTACCTCCGTTTCTACTTCCACCCCACTCAGGGATCATTTTTCTGTTGGCCCCTACGGGAACATTCTCAGAATCGTTAAAGGACATATGCTCAAAGAAATGCGCAAATCCAGTACGGCCTGGCTTTTCTCTATTTGACCCAACATGCATCATTGTGGCTACAGCGACAATTGGATCACTCTTATCCACATGCAAGATGACCTCCAAGCCATTGTCTAAAACAAATTTTTCATAGTCGAGGCTAAACTCGGTTGTTGCCTCAGTGTCTGTAGACTCCTTACAGGCATTGGTAATAAGCGCAAGCATCAATAGGCTCATAAGAATTCGATATCTCATTGATCGTTAAAATTTTAGTGTTTGGTATTCAGCTGATTCCCGGAAACGGAAAAGATGATTTCAAGATAAGGCCTTTTAGCCAATCAGAATTTAAAAATAATGCTAAAAAATAGGGGGAATATTCTCAGGCCAGTATCTTTGCAAAAAATCATCAGATGACGCTATCCTTGATTCGTATTTTTCGCTGGGTAAGTACTTTAGAAGCCATCTCCTTCCTGCTCTTATTGGGAATTGCAATGCCTTTGAAATATATTTGGGATATGCCGCAAGCGGTATCCGTAGTTGGTATGGCACATGGTATACTTTTTGTACTCTATTTGATTCTTGCTTTCTACGTGGGTGAAAAACTGAATTGGTCGCTCAAAACTTTATTGATAGTAATGTTTTGTTCCGTCCTTCCCTTTGGTCCGTTCTATGCGGAGCGCAAATACTTGAAGTAATGCAAGAAACACCTTGGTTACATTGGTTTAGAGATCTTTTTATAGAGCAAGGAATGGGCTCCCAATGGGCTGTTTATCTCAATGCAGTAATAGTCCTGATTGTACTTTTGTTAGTGCTCTTTGTGGTGGATTATTTGCTGCGCAAAAGCATTGTTACGATCTTTAAGATCTTTAGCGACAAGACCAAAACAAGCTTTGACGATTTTCTATCGGAGAGTAATTTTCCACGCTTTGTGGCTCATGTAATTCCCGTGCTAATTGTCCGTTATACCGTGGGGCACCTGTTTGAAGATCTGCCCTTGACACGAAGCATAAGTCTTACGGTTGTTGATGTGTATTCGGTAATTCTTGGAGCTTTGATCTGCCGCTCCGTATTGCGCTCGTTAAGGGAATACTTAAAAACCAAACCCCTATTTAAAGACAAGCCTTTAGACAGTTATGTACAGGTAATGATGATCATCATTTGGGTGTTATCCATGTTGGTGATCGCTTACCGCGTTTCTGGGGAGAGCTTTGTAACCTTGACCAGTTTAGGAGCCGTATCGGCTTTATTACTGCTGATCTTCAAGGACACCATTCTTGGTTTTATTGCCAGTATACAGATCACTGTAAATGACATTGTTCGTATTGGAGATTGGATCACCTTTAATAAATACGGAGCCGATGGATATGTAACTGAGATCAACTTAGCTACAGTTCGCGTTCAAAACTTTGATAACACTTACACTACGATTCCAACCTATTCTTTAATCTCTGATTCCTTCCAAAACTGGCGCGGAATGCAGAATTCCGAAGGAAGAAGAATCAAGCGCTCACTTTTGATAAAACAAAATTCCGTGCGCTATTTGACCGATGCGGATCTAAAGGATTTAGAGAAGATTCAACTCATCACCTCATATATTCAGCAACGCAAAAAGACGCATGTTGATTTTAATGAGCAGCACGGATATGACAATTCCTTAATCATTAATGGCAGACAGCAAACCAATTTGGGGGTGTTTAGAAAATATATTGACGCCTATTTGCACAAGAACAACGCCATCAATAAGGATTTGTTTTTAATGGTACGTCATCTGCAACCCACGGCTCAAGGTATTCCTGTAGAGGTGTACTGTTTTAGCTACGATAAGAATTGGGTCAACTATGAACATATTCAAGCAGATATTTTTGACCACCTGATCGCGGCAGTCCCCTACTTTGACTTGGAGCTTTACGAATATCCTTCCGGGCGGGATTTTAAGGCTGATGAGAATTAATCCGTTAGGTCGTTCAAGCGATCTTCTACGTATTCCACTTGTGTTTTACCGTGAGGAGTTGGTTTGCCATCGGGCCCCATACTTACCATGACAATTTGCTCAATGGTAATGATCACGTCTCGGGTCATTTTATTGCGAACCTCGCAATGCAAGCTCAATGAAGTGCGTCCAAAGTGAATCACCTCTATACCGATCTCAACAATATCACCGGGCTGGGCGGAGCTCACAAAATTGATCTCTGACATATACTTAGTGACCACTTTGGGGTTCTCCAGCTGAATGATGGTATACAGCGCCGCTTCTTCATCAATCCATTCCAGAAGTCGGCCCCCAAAGAGGGTTCCATTAGGATTGAGGTCTTCTGGTTTGATCCATTTTCGGGTATGAAATCGCATAGGGTTTAAGGGTTTACCACAAAGATACAGCTTTGGAGCTGTTAAAGTTTGTGAAAACCGTATCTTTAATGTAACAAAATTGGCCCATTTGGGTCTAACACATGTGATCAAAAAAAATTAAAAATTATCCGATGAAAATCTTAAAAACACTAAGCATTCTTTTGGTAATGGCTTTAGCCGTTCCAGCACAGGCACAAACTGTCGATGAAATTCTCAACAATTATTTTGAGAATACCGGTGGTGCAGACGCCTGGAATAATTTAGAATCTCTGGAGATGACTGCCATGGCAAACGCTCAAGGTATGGAGATCCCAGTAACCATGATTCAGACTAAAGAAGGAAAAATGTTGCTCAAGATCAACTTCCAAGGGCAGGAGATCGTTCAGCAAGCCTATGATGGGGAAACCATGTGGTCTACAAACTTCATGACACAACAACCAGAAAAAGCTGACGCTGAAACTACAGCAAACATGAAATTGCAAACCAAAGACTTCCCTTCTCCATTCTTGAACTACAAGGAAAAAGGATTCACTGTAGAATTGTTGGGAGAAGAAGTTAAGGAAGGTACTGATTGCTACAAGATCAAATTGACACAAGAGCCACGTATGGTAGACGGAAAAGAAGTACCAAACGTGAGCTTCTACTACTTTGAAAAAGAAAACTTTGTTCCAATTATGTCAGAAGTTGAGATTCCATCTGGACCAATGGCAGGACAAATGTCTGTTTCTACGATGAGTGATTACCAAGAGGTTGACGGACTTTACTTCCCATTTGATATGGGAATGGGCGGTCAAGCGATTATGATCAAAGACATCAAATTAAACCCAGACCTTGACGATTCAATGTTTGTATTCCCTGGGGATGCAGATGGCGAAGAGGGCGAAGACTAATAATACTTCAAGGCTGTTTAAACGCGAGAGGGAGTTCTTCCCTTAATTGTGCACAGGAAAAGCTATCGGCACAGGCGTTTAAACAGCTTTTTTGCTAACCAATAATCACAACACAAATGAAAAGAATTCTCTTTGCATTGGGCGCTTTGCTATGTATGCCAGCCGTCCAGGCGCAAGACATTGCTTTAAAAGGTAAAGAACTCTTTGGCGACATGCGTGCACGTCATATCGGACCTGCTCTTATGAGTGGTCGTATCATTGATATGGAAGCTCACCCAACAGATCCACGTATCATCTATGCAGGTACTGCAGGTGGTGGAGTTTGGAAATCGTCAGACGGGGCTGCAACCTTCTCTCCTATTTTTGACGAACACGCACAGTCTATCGGTAGTGTTGCCGTAGACCCGAAGAATCCAGACCAAGTGATCTGGGTAGGAACTGGTGAAATCTGGACTCGTAACTCGGTTTCTGTTGGGGACGGACTCTATAAGTCTACCGACGGAGGAACCAACTGGGATAAGATCGGTTTTGAAAAATCAGAACGCATTGCCTCCATAGTAATCAACCCTGACAACACAGACGTTGTTTATGTTGGTGTTTTGGGTGCACTTTGGAGCGACAGTGACGAGCGTGGTGTATACAAGACTACAGACGGCGGTAAAACTTGGGACAAGATCCTTTATGTAGATCAAACCACGGGTGCTGCAGATGTTATAATGGATCCTGAGAATCCCAACGTACTCTATGCTTCAATGTGGGAGTTTAGACGTTCTGGATGGGGATTCAGTTCCGGTGGAGCCAACAGTGCTTTATATAAGTCTACAGACGCTGGAGCTACTTGGAATAAGATTCACAACGGTTTCCCAGCTGGAGATCTTGGGCGTATTGCTGTAGCAGTTGCCCCAAGTGATAATAGTATCCTTTACGCTGTATTGGAGACAGAAGACAAATCTAAGAACGGTTTATGGAAGTCTACAGACGCTGGAGCGAGCTGGGAACACTTAAATAATGATTTTGGACTGACTGTACGTCCATTCTACTTCTCTAGAATTACTATTGACCCTCGCGACCCAGATGTGGTTGTAAAAGGAGGTTTGAGTGGTTCTATCAGTCGTGATGGTGGAAAGACCTTCAAGTCTTTAGGAAATATGCACAGTGATATCCACGATGTGATCTTCCACATTAATGATAGTGATATTATGTACTCCGGAACTGATGGTGGTGTTTACCGATCTTGGAATGGAGGAACCACTTTTGAGATCGTAGAGAACTTACCACTTTCTCAATTCTATCAGATCAGTGTTGACGACGCAGAACCGTACAATGTATACGGTGGATTGCAAGACAACGGATCTTGGTGGGGACCTAACTCTTCTCCAGGAGGAGTGAATGCTCGTGACTGGAACAGTGTTGGAGCCGGAGACGGTTTCCGCGTATTGAAGCACCCAACTAAGAACATCATCTATTCAGAGATGCAAGGAGCTGAGAACGTTTGGCGTTATGACGTAGATAAAAACCGTACGCGTACAGTACAGCCTCGTCCTAAAAAAGGAGATCCTGACTTGCGATTCAACTGGAATGCTCCTATGGCGGTAAGTGCACACCAACCTGACCGTTTCTATATGGGAAGCCAGTTTGTGCACCGTTCAGAAGATATGGGAGACACTTGGGAGATCATTTCTCCGGATTTGACTACCAATGACCCTACTAAGCAAGATCAGTCTCAATCTGGAGGTCTATCCATTGACAACTCCGGAGCAGAAAACCACACCACAATCTTTACCATTGCCGAATCTCCTTTAAACGAGAAGGTACTTTGGGTAGGTACTGATGATGGCAATGTTCAAGTTACCCGTGATGGTGGAAAGAACTGGGAGAACGTTACTCCTAATTTAGTGGGGATTCCTGCAAACACTTGGGTATATCACATTGAAGCTAGTGTACACGGTGAAGGAACTGCTTATGCAGTCTTTGACGGTCACACAACTGGTGATATGAATGCTTACGCCTTAAAGACTACTGATTACGGTAAGACTTGGACCAACATCATTTCTGATGATGTAGTTGGATTTGTGCGTAACATCCAAGAAGATTACGAAAGTGAGAACCTATTGTTCTTAGGAACTGAGTTTGGATTATACGTAACTATTGACGGCGGAAAGAACTGGTCTCAGTTTACCAACAATATGCCTCCAGTTGCCGTTCACTTCATTGATATGCAAAAGCAGACCAATGACTTGGTTATGGGAACTCACGGACGTGGGGTAATCATCATTGATGATATTTCGCCACTGCGTGAAATGAGTCAAGATGTATTGAACAAAGACGTACACTTCTTTGCTTCTGAGGCAACTATTATGGTTGAGGAGAGCGGATTTAGCGGAAGCTTTGGTGGAGAAACCCAATTTGTTGGGCAGAACTCACCTACTTCAGCGCGTATTGTATACTATTTGAAAAAGCGTCACACTTTTGGGAAGATGACCATGGAAGTTCAGAATATGGACGGAAACGTGATCTCTACGCTTGGACCAGGTAAATCAAAAGGAATCAATGTGGTTTACTGGAATTATACATCTGCGCAACCAAAGGTAGCTGAAGCCAAGACTTTGAGTTTTGGTGGATTTACTTCACCACGTGTTCCGGCTGGAAAGTACAAAGTTGTATTGACCAAAAAGAACGATGTATACGAGTCTGTGATCGAGCTTAAATACGATCCAAATTCATTGACAACTCTTGACGAGCGCAAGCAACAAGAGGAAATGACCAAGACGCTTTACGATATGGTTGAGGACATGGCTTATGTGGTTTACACAATGAATGAGACCATGGACTATGCAGCAAGCGTAATGGAGTCCAATCCGAAGTCTAAAAAGACTGCTCAAAAGCTTCACGATGCTCTTACGGCCTTGATGAAAGACATGGTAGTGACTACCGGAGACAACTATGTAGCCTCTGCAGAGCCTGAACTTCGTGAGAAGATGACCGAGCTTTACAGCAATGTTGCTACTAACTTTGACGGGGTGAGCGCTTCTGATTTGGCCAGCTTTGAGCTGATCAATACCGAATATCAAGAAGCCCTTGGACGCTTGACTGCCATAATGGACAAGGAAGGTAAAAAGTTCAACAGCTTCCTGGCTAAAAATGACCTCCCTGAGGTAACACTAAAAAGTAAAGAAGAGTTCTTAGAAAACTAAAACTCAGACTACCAATACTTTAAGGGCTTCTTCGGAAGCCCTTTTTTGTTGATTAAACTGTTTATAACTGAACCCCATCGACCCAAAGAACGAAAATTCTTATCGTAACTTTATTAAAACCTTTCTGTTATGGATGATAGAGACGAGCAACTACTAGCCCTCAGACCTCAGATCCCCTCGGCCAGAATTCTGGATTCAATGAGTGCCGAAGAGTATTTTCAAAACAGCACCCTCCGCCCTATTGCCAAACTTCAAAACGATCTGCTTTTGGATATGTTTCGCAACTATGTGCGTAAACACAAGAACGTGTTTTACGAACTCTCCGTAGAAAAGCGAATGGACTATATTGAGAATGCAATCCACAAGGACATGAAGTTCCGCAATGCCCTAAAGGGTATGATCATTGGTCAATTCACTATTGAGGAGTATCGGCTTTATACCTTGCATTCCAGCGCCCTAAACAAGCGCATGATGAACATTGTCAAGGAACGCCTTAAAAGTCAGCTGCAGGTCTTAGAATATCAGTACGCGTACTAGACTACCTACGATTATACTTAAGGCGAAACTCATCAGAGTACCTATGAGCACGTACTCGGTTTGCTTTCTGGTATTTCCTGATTTGGAATCTCCAAAGCGTAAAATAGACTTTGCGCCAATCAAAAAGCCAATGGCGCCAAAGTTGTCTGTAAGAATGAGGGTTAAGATGAGTATTCGTTCAAAGATTCCAATAACCCTACCTGCACTTTCCAGGCTGTTTAAGGCTTCATCTGCCGCAATTTCTTCTTGCCATCTCTTAGTGGCTTTTCCAATGATGAATCCTACAGGAAAGATCACAATCAAATAGGCCGCCAATACTGCCAAGAAGGAAGTGTTTGTGCTCAATTCTGATAGCAATTCTGAAAATGATGTAGCAGCGGGATTCAAATACCACCAAGCCGCTACCAACACGAGCAAATGCAACATTTGATCCAGCAGGAATACTCTTAAATTATCCTCTTTTTTATTGAGCTTCCAAAGGTCAATAAAGAAATGCGTGACCGTAACCACTATTGGCACCAAAAAACTGGTCCATTGTTGCAGCAAAAGGTAGGTGAGAATACCCGCGAGCAGAGCGTGGAAATACAAAAACCAAGATTTGGCCTTTTTAGCTTGCTTATGAGCCACAGCAGTCTTGGTCTGAAACACAAAGTCGGTCAAGATGTGAGCCAACAGCAACTGTACTCCTATTAAAACCGACTCATTCATGATCCAAAGTATTAATTACACTTTCAAAACGTTTTAAAAGGCCTTGTATTTCTTGCCAGGATGCAGCTTTCTTGCGTAAGTTTATGGCGGCCTGACTGCGCTCTAAGGTATCTGCGATCTCTTGCTCTTTAAAGCCTTTTAGTAGATAATAAATCACTTCTGATGAAGCTACAGACCACCTATCGGTCACATTGTCCAAAAAGGCAAAAGTCGTGTCAAATTCGTCATTGACACTCCCTTCTCCACCTATGAACTGTGTTTTTCTACCCAATGATTTCATTCCGTCTAACAGACGACCGGAGCGTTGATAGGCCTCGCCATTGGCCGTATGTGTTTGCGTTTCCGGAAAATCCCCATCCCCAACTCCGATGGCCATACGTACATCGCCCACTGGGATCACCGCCTTAGAGATCATGGGATCTAACTGTGCTTTGGTGACTGTAGCTTTAAGGCGTAAAGCAATTCGCAAGGCATGTTCAGGACTTTTAAGAACACCTTGAAAGCTATCTCCCCTGAACATATCAAAGTGAACTTGTCCAGGATAATCCTTCTCCAAAACTTTAAATTCCTTTTGTAGTTCTTCTAAGATAAACGCCAAGGTCTTCTTGTCATACTTGGTAGAGTCGATTAAATCTGCTGTGATAACGGCAATCATCTATTCAAAATTTACAGGGCCGTTGCCCTATTTATAAGCTAAAGTACTTATAATTTTTGAATATAAGCTATTTGACTTATAATTTGTTCTTATAAGCCTTTTGACTTATAATAAAGATTCCCCGTTCAAATCTGTGGTCAGCACCTCACTCATATAGTCGAAATAAGGGCGTAAAAGTTCAAAATGATAAAGCACATTCTCGCCAAAGTCTGGAGCTAAAACCTCTTTATCTGTGAAAGGATGCACCACAAAAAAGGCTTTGTTCTTGATCAGATCAATGTTTGGATCGTCTTTACTAAAACCTTTGGGTGCAGTCTTAACTTGATACTCGGTGTTCAAACCTCCAAAGGCTTCTTTAAATTTAGGTTCGGCAAGTATTTTACGAATTGGCTCAGCGTCAAATTCAAATTCCTTACGAATCCGCAAGAGATCTGCAGGTTCCGGACCCCAGAAACCTCCAGCCATAGCGGACGCTCCGGGCTCAATCCGCAGATAATACCCACCGCGACGGTGCGCTCCTTCTCTACTGAAGCTCACTGAACGATGCACATTATAGGGAGTCTTATCCTTACTGAATCTGATGTCTCTGTTGATCCGAAATACCTTGGTCCGCTCAATGACATCATTGGTGTTAAGACCATCAGTAATGTCTTGATAGAAGGCCTTTAAAGCCGCCTCATTGCGTTTGTACTCCGCACGATTGGCATCCATCCAATCCTTGTTGTTATTGCGCTTTAGTGCTTTTAAAAAGTCAAAACACGTTTTTGGAATTCGATTCATACCTAAAAAATTGTAGCACCCTAAAGATACGTAAACTGTGGGCTCCCGCTTACTTAAATTTGTAGTAACCGCATTTGAGATAGGCCCCTTGCTCAAAGCCAATAGGGTGATCCAGATCATGGGTGGTCTGCTTCCAAAGCTTATAATCGACCTGCTCTTTGTCTAAGGTGTCTGCTACAAGATCAAAAAAGGCTTGTGCTGATATTCTAGAAGAACAACTTGCCATAACCAACAGACCATGAGGCGCAACCAAGGCTGCCCCGAGCTTAACCAAGCGCGTATAGGCCTTTTTAGCACGAGAAATCTCCTCCTGCTTTTTCGCAAAAGCAGGCGGATCAATAACTACAATATCAAACTGCAATTGCTCCTCCTTCATGGCTTGTAAAATTTCAAAGGCATCTCCTTGAATACAGTGGTGCTGGCCTGTATGCGGATTTGCTGCCGCATTCGCTTTGGCCAACTCTAATGCTTGCGTGCTAAGATCTACACTGCATACTTCTTTGGCTCCACCAGCCAAAGCATGAACAGAAAAACCTCCTGCGTAAGCAAAAACATCCAATACGGTCTTCCCCAGAGCCAAAGCTCCCACTTGCTTTCTGTTGTGTCTATGATCTAAAAAATAACCCGTTTTGTGTCCTTTGATTACGTTAGCATAGAAGTTTAAGCCATGCTCCTTAAAGATCACATCGGCATTATTTAGCTCCCCGTATAATAGCTGGCCATCACTAAAACTTTTAAAACTGCGCTGCATATTCCTGCTCAAGCGTAAAACAATTGCCTCTGCCGCTATCAACTCAACCAGAAACTCTGGTAACCAAGATAAGTGCTGGGTCCAAATACCACTGTATAGTTTGATCACGGCAACACCGGCATAAACATCAATGATAAGTCCTGGCAATCCATCGTTCTCCCCAAAAATCAAACGGTAACCGTTGGTGTTCTGTTCCAAAAGCGCCGTCCGCAAAGCATAGGCTTCGGCTATTCTAGTTTTGAAGAAATCTTGATCAACACTAGCGCCCTTTCCGCTGTGCAGGAGTTTGATTCTTATGGCCGATTCCAAATCAAAATACCCCAAGCCAATAAGTTTATCGGTATGATTATCAAAGATCACCGCCAGATCACCTGTTACAGGCTCTGGACTCGCCTTTGCAATGGATTCATGAAAAATCCAAGGATGTCCTTGTTTAACACTGCGTTGTCCTGCCTTATTGAGTTTTACCGCAATGCGTCTGGATTGGAATTGGGCGGCAGACATAGGGCCTTAAGATTTCATCTTAGAATGCGGGAAGATCACTCCGCTAATGGTTCCCTTACACGCAATTTTCCCATCCTCTTTGTGCATGATGACTTCACACTTGAGTTTATTGAATCGGTAATAAACTAAAGAAGACTGTACACTCACCTTATCCCCCGGAAAAACTGGGGTTTTAAAGTCTATATAGGTATCTGCCAAAGCGATACTTACATCGATAGGTTCTGGATTTACCATACGGATACGGGCCCCGGGATGATCCAAATTATACAAATAGATTCCAAAGGCCACCACGCCTATTTGCGCCATACACTCGGTGAGAATAACTCCTGGTGTTATTGGAAACTCTGGAAAATGCCCTTGATAGAAATAAGAATCTTCTGGAAAGGTATAATGTCCTGAGGCTCCATTGTCATCTACACTTAGCAGTTTATCCACAAACAAAAAGGGATGGCTGTAGGGTAAACATTCTTGGATCTCAGCAGGAGTCATTGCCATAGCTTGTAATTATTAGTTAGTATGCCAAAAGCTTGTCTATGGCAGTGTTGAGGCGCTGTTGGGGTAAATATTTCTTTTCTAGTGCTCCGGCAAAAGGAATAGGAGTTTCTAAACTGGCGACGCGCACAATTGGGCCATCCAAATGCTCAAAGCAATGTTCAGCGATCAAGGCTGATATATCTGAAGCTATACCACCAAACATAGAATCTTCTTGCAGCAACAAGACTTTACCGGTACGTTTTACGGATTCGTAAATGGCCTCAGTATCCAAAGGCTGTAGGGTTCTTAAGTCAATAAGATCGATGGAAACCTCAGGGCGTTGTTCAATTTCATGCAAAGCCCAATGCACTCCGGCACCATAGGTTATAATGCTGATATCCGTTCCCTCATTGAGTTGCGCTGCCTTGCCAATAGGAAGTGTGTAATAATCTGTTGGAACTTCCTGTCTAATGCTTCTATACAGGGCTTTGTGTTCAAAGAACATCACTGGATTTGGATCTTCAATGGCCGTGGCCAACAATCCCTTTGCATCGGCAGGAAAAGCAGGATAAACCACTTTAAGCCCAGGAGTGTGCGTAAACCAAGCCTCATTCGTTTGACTGTGGAAGGGGCCTGCCCCAACACCGGCACCACAAGGCATACGTACCACAACATCTGCAGCTTGAGCCCATCGGTAATGGGATTTTGCCAAATAATTGACAATTGGGTTAAAGCCTGAGGTCACAAAATCTGCAAACTGCATTTCCATGACTGCCTTGTGATCGTTTATTGCTAAGCCCATACTGGCAGAAACAATGGCTGATTCACAAATAGGCGTATTGCGAACACGTCCTTTGCCAAACTGCTCTAAAAAGCCTTCGGTGATTTTAAAGACCCCACCGTATTCGGCTATATCTTGCCCCATGATCACTAAATTGTCATGGCGTTCCATGCTTTGCTTCAAGCCTTCAGCAATAGCATCTACAAAACGGAGCTCTTCTGTGTTTATATTTTTATCAATATGTTGATAATCAAATGATTTGAACACATCATTTAATTCATTACTCTCAGTTGAGTTAATGGCTTCTTCTCCAAAGGCAATGTCCAAATTTTCATTGATCTCCTGAACAATTTCGTCTTTAAAGGTGTTGATTTGCGTCTCGGTCAAAATTCCTTCAGCCTGCAGAAAAGCAGCGAAGTTTTCAACGGGATCCTTTGCCGCCCAAGCGTCCATTAGTTCTTTTGGAACGTATTTGGTCCCGCTTGCCTCCTCATGCCCGCGCATTCTAAAGGTCTTGAATTCTACGAGCACCGGACGTGGGTTCTCTCGCATATCATCCGTAATGGCTTTCAACTGTTTGTATACTTCGAGAATGTTATTCCCTTCAATGATGTGAGCCTCCATCCCGTATCCTTTACCACGATCGGCCAAATGCTCACAATTGTATTGTTCAGAAGTTGGTGTAGAAAGTCCGTAGCCGTTGTTTTCTATGCAGAATAATACAGGTAAACTCCAAACAGAGGCTACATTCAAGGCTTCGTGTATATCTCCCTCACTGGTTCCTCCTTCTCCAGTAAATACTGCACAAACTTGTTTATTCTCTTTGAGCAGGTTTCCGAGAGCAATTCCATCCGCAACACCAAACTGTGGCCCTAAGTGGGAGATCATCCCTACGATCTTATATTGCTGCGTTCCAAAGTGGAAACTGCGGTCTCTTCCTTTGGTAAAACCACTTGCTTTTCCTTGCCACTGCGCAAATAGACGATGTAATGGAATCTCACGCGTGGTGAAAACACCCAAGTTGCGATGCATGGGAAGGATGTATTCTTCCTTGGATAAAACAGAAGCTACTCCAACAGAAATCGCCTCTTGCCCTATACCACTAAACCACTTGGAAATCTTACCTTGTCTTAACAGGATCAGCATCTTTTCCTCGATCAAGCGAGGTTTCAACATGCGTCTGTATAAGGAGATCAGGGTTTCATTATCGAGTCCATCGATCGAATAATCAAAAGGTATGCTATGCGCTGCCGTAGATTTCATAGGTGAATTCTTCTGGTCAAATGTAGAAAAATTAAGTCGATGCATCACAGCGCTTTTGATTTATTTTGGCCGAATTGATTCGAGATATAAAATCGAGCTAAAGCCGCATTATTTCACGAATGAGCGGGAATTTTGATATATTTGTACTTGCAATTAATCCACTGACATGAACAATATTCCAAGCGTTGATCTGGCTGACTTTTTATCAGACGATCCAACTCGAAAACAACAGTTTGTAGATCAAATCGGAACCGCTTATGAAGAAATCGGTTTTGTCTCTTTAAAAAACCACTTCCTAACTGATGAACTGGTTGATCAGCTTTACAAACAAGTAAAGACCTTTTTCGCCCTACCTCTGGAGACCAAGCAACAGTATGAAATTGAAGGTCTTGGCGGGCAACGCGGTTATATTTCTTTTGGGAAAGAACACGCTAAAGGCAGAAAAAAAGGAGATCTCAAAGAGTTTTGGCACTTTGGCCAAGAACCAAGCGCCGATGCAAATTTAATTGAAGAATACCCAGATAACGTGCAGGTTGATGAGTTGCCTGAGTTTAACGCTACGGGGATGGAAGCTTACCGCATGCTTGAAAAGACGGGGATTTACGTCCTTCGGGCTTTAGCCTTATATATTGGTGTGGATGAGCATTATTTTGATCATTGGGCCAGCAATGGAAACAGCATCCTTAGACCTATCCACTACCCTCCTATTACTGATGAACCCGATGGAGCCGTACGAGCAGGTGCGCATGGAGACATCAACTTGATCACCCTACTGATGGGAGCTTCCACAGGAGGTTTGCAAGTACTTCGCAAGGATGGAGAATGGATCGATGCTATCCCTAATGAAGACGAATTGGTGATCAATGTGGGCGATATGTTGGAAAGACATACCAATAATAAATTGCGCTCTACGATTCACCGCGTGGTGAATCCGCCCAAGGAACAATGGGATCAGCCTCGCTATTCCATTCCATTTTTTATGCACCCGAGAAGCGATATGCGTCTGGATTGCATGCCAGAATGTGTGGATGAGCAGCATCCTAAAGCCTTTGACGACATTTCTGCTGGAGAGTTTCTGCATGAGCGTTTAGTAGATATTGGCCTAATTAAGAAGTAAATGGATCTGCAAGACCAATTAAAGAATTTGTTCCCGGATCATGTTCCGGAGCCCAGTGAAGAAAAGGGCAATCAACCAAAACCAGAATTTTGGATTCAGGACGAACCCCTGCTTTGCAAATACGAAAAACGTCGCGGCAAGCCTACAACCATCATCGCGGGTTATAACGGTGCCGCTTCTGATTTTAAACTCTTAGCAAAGAAGATCAAGCAGATGCTCAGTGTTGGTGGTGGTGTTAAAGACGAACAGATCATTATTCAAGGCGATTATCGGGATAAGATCATGGAGTTTTTGAAAGCCCAAGGTTTTCAAGTAAAACGCGTTGGCGGTTAATTATTGATGACTATGAATATTCCAGAATCGGAATTGGTTCTAAACCCCGACGGCAGCGTATACCACCTCCACTTAAAGCCAGAGGATATTGCATCTACGATTATCACTGTTGGTGATCCCGAGCGCGTCGCCAAAGTCTCTGCGCATTTTGATTCCATCCGCTTTAAAACCAATAAGCGCGAGTTTGTCACTCATACGGGGACCTATCGTGGGAAGGAACTCACGGTGATCTCTACGGGAATAGGCACGGACAATATAGATATTGTCCTAACAGAATTGGACGCACTGGTCAATATCGACCTAAAATCACGTAAGGTCAAAGAAAAGCATACTTCTTTAGATATCGTGCGTATTGGCACCTGCGGCGGATTACAGGAAGATATTCCTTTGGATTCTTTAGTAGTGAGTGCAAACGCCATTGGTTTTGACAATTTTGTGTACTTCTACGACCACCAGGGGCGTTTTAATACGCTATTAAGCAAATCCTTTATGGATGCTTCTAAATGGAGTGCTCCACTCTCCGATCCGTATTGTGTTGCCGCAGATGCTGAACTACTGAATCGTTTTATTCATGCAGGTTTCCAACCTGGAATAACGGTGACCAATGTAGGTTTTTACGGACCACAAGGCAGAAGTTTACGTATTCCTTTGGCACAACCAGAACTCAACGCGGCCATGAAAGCCTTTGAATTTGAAGGCAAACGCATTTTGAATTTGGAGATGGAAACTGCTGGTATTTATGCCATGGCAGAATTGTTGGGTCACAAGGCGTTATCGCTTAATGTGATCTTGGCCAATAGAGAATTGGAAACATTTAGTAAGGATGCCTGGGCCGCTGTCGACCGATTGATAGCTATCGCCTTAAATGAATTAGCACGATGACGAATTTAAAGATCGGAGGAGTTCCAGAACATTTTAACCTGCCTTGGTATTTAACCTTACGTGAAAAGGCATATCACCCAGAAGGAATAAATCTGCGTTGGCAGGATTTTCCTGGCGGAACTGGGGCTATGTGTAAAGCACTGAGAGACGGCTCCATAGATATGGCTGTGATTTTAACCGAAGGTATCATTGCTGATATTGCCAAAGGAAACCCATCTAAGATCGTTCAGGTATTTGTTTCTTCTCCGTTGCGCTGGGGCATTCACGTGGCTGCGGACTCGGATTATCAAAGCGTTGATGACCTGAAGGGAACCAAAGCTGCGATCAGCCGATTTGGCTCAGGCTCTCACTTAATGGCCTATGTACATGCCCAACAAGAGGGATGGGATTTGGAAAAAGATCTTGATTTTGAGTTGGTGAAAAATTTAAGCGGCGCTTTAGAAAAGCTACCTCAAGGCATTGGTGACTACTTCATGTGGGAAAAATTCACCACCAAACCCTATGTAGACTCTGGGCTCTTTAGAATTGTGGGCGAATGCCCAACTCCCTGGCCTTGCTTTGTGATCGCAGTCCGGGAGGAACTCCTGGAGAATCAACCGGAATTGGTTCGCGCCATCCTGGAGATCATCAACACGACTACTTATGAGTTCAAGCAAATTCCAGCAATTGACCGTATGCTGGCCAACCGCTACGATCAAAAACTAGAGGACATTCAATTGTGGCTGTCACAAACGCAGTGGAGTCAACAAAATTTGACGCAAGAACAAGTCAATCAAGTTCAGAATCAGCTTTTAAAGCTCGATCTCATTGAAAATAAGATAGAAACTGACAGAATTCTATTTGATCTAAACTACACGTTTTCAGCCGAGTAATTCCTTTTTTCAAAGAAGCTCAGTATTTTTTTAAACTTTTTTTAGGCTTTAGCGCAACCCTTTAAGAAATCCCGCATCTAATTAGTGACTAATTAACAATTAAGGGATGACTTACTTCTTGATCATATTAGGCGGATTACTTCTGACTAACTTCCTTTTACTTCAGTTCTCATGTAACGACTGTAGTGAAGTGGAGGTTCCAGAAGAAGAATAGCCTCTCTATCGCCGTTACCAGTTAATTGGAGCCGTTCCCCGGGTTTCCAAATAGTCGTTTGTTTTACTAAAATGTTTATTGCCAAACCAATAGCCTCGGTTCGCACTGAGCGGTGAAGGATGTCCTGTTTCCAGAACTAAATGCTGATCTCGGTTGATTTTTCGGCCTTTCTTTTTGGCGTAGCCGCCCCAAAGCAGAAATACAAGTCCTTCGCGTTTTTCATTCAACTGTTGGATAACAGCATCGGTGAATTGTTCCCAACCTTTATTCTGATGAGAACCGGCTTGATGAGCTCTAACGGTCAAAGTTGCGTTGAGTAAAAGGATTCCCTGGTCGGCCCAATGTTTTAGATTGCCGTGATTCGGCGCTTTAAAGTCAATATCGGATTCCAGTTCCTTGTAAATATTGATCAAGGATGGTGGAGTGGCAATTCCTGATGGAACTGAAAAGCACAGGCCCTCAGCCTGTCCAGGCCCGTGATAAGGGTCTTGACCAATGATCACCACTTTGACCTGGTCAAAGGATGTGGCATTAAAGGCGTTAAAAATTAATTTTCCTGGAGGATAACAAGTATGCTGCTGATATTCGATGCGGACAAAATCGGTCAACGACTTGAAATAGTCTTTTTCAAATTCAGCTTCTAATACAGAAGACCAACTGGGTTCGATTTTTACCTGCATAATGCGTATTTTTGTAGCCTTTTAAAACACGAATTTACAATATAATCTCAAGGTGGTTTCCATACCTAAAAAGACATTAGAAGATCTCGAGTTTCCGCAAATGCTGGAGCATATTGCCGAGGGTTGTATCACCGCTTCTGGTAAAGAAGCTGTAGGCGCATTGCAGCCTTTTAAAAGCAAAGCCCCTGCCCTTGTGGCTTTAGAGCAGACACGAGAATTCTTGGCTTCACTTAGTGGAGACAACCGCATTCCCAATCACGGTTTTGATTCCATAGACCGGGAAATCCATCTTTTGGATATTGAGAACAGTCAAATAGAACTCGAAGGCTTTAGAAAGGTCGCAGCGCAGATCGCCACTATTGACACCTTGCAGCGCTTTTTTAAAAAGAATAGAGAGTTCTATGTTGAATTACACGATCAAGCCGAGGATGTGGTACTCTGTGTTCATTTAAAGGCTGCGATTGATCAAGTAGTTGACAGACATGGCTTGATCAAAGACGATGCCTCAGAACAACTCTTTGAGGTCCGTAAGCGCCTCAAGCACGTACGTGGGCAGATCAGCAGTTCCTTTAATCGTGCTTTAACAGCTGCGATCAAAAGTGATCATTTGGATGAGATTCGTGAAAGTGTTGTAGAAGGCAAACGTGTTTTGGCGGTAAAAGCCATGCACCGCAGAAAGGTCAAAGGTGTTGTTGTAGGGAGTTCTAAAACGGGAAGCATTGTTTATATGGAGCCCCGAGCAACCTTGGAATATGAGAACGAACTCAGCAACCTACTTTATGAAGAAGCCGAGGCTATCAAAAAGATTCTCAAAGAACTCACAGATCTGCACCGTCCATCTTTAGAAGATCTTCGTGATGGTCAGTCTTATTTGACACAGATCGATGTACTCTATGCTAAGGCCAAATACGCCTTGTCCATTAACGCCTGCAAGCCGAGAATTGCCGGTGAAAAACAGTTAATACTCAAGGATGCTTACCATCCTCTTTTATTGGTCAGCAATGCCAAGCGAAAGGAGAAGACTATTCCTCAAACCTTGAGTTTAACCAATGACAAACGCATCATTGTGATCTCCGGACCTAATGCTGGGGGAAAGAGTATCACCTTAAAAACTGTCGGCTTGTTACAGCTCATGTTGCAGTCTGGAATTTTAGTTCCTGTGGACCCGACCAGCAGTTTTGGTTGGTTTGACCGGGTTTTGAGTGATATTGGAGACAATCAGTCCATTGACAATCACTTGAGTACTTACAGCTACCGACTCAAACAAATGAATTACTTCCTCAAGAAGTGCAACGGCAAGACCTTATTCCTGATCGATGAGTTTGGTACCGGTTCTGATCCCGAACTTGGAGGAGCTCTGGCGGAGACCTTCTTAGAGGAGTTTTACCAGCGTGAGGCTTTTGGGATCATCACCACCCACTACACCAATCTCAAGCTGTTGGCCAGTGAATTGCCGCATGCCTTAAATGCCAATATGCAGTTCGATCCTAAGTCGCTCGAACCACTTTATACCTTATTTACCGGAGAAGCGGGAAGCTCATACACCTTTGAGGTGGCTCAAAAGAATGGGATCCCCTATGGACTCATCAATCGAGCTAAAAAGAAGATCGCCGCCGGAAAGGTGCGTTTTGACAAGACCATTGCCAATCTGCAAAAAGAACGCTCTGAGATCCGTAAAACTACAGCCAGTTTAAAATCCGAAGCAGAAAAGGCCAAAGAAGAAACCCGTCAGCTGGAAGAAACCCAGCAGAAAGTGCAACAGAAGCTAGAGCGCTATCAGGAACTCTTTGATAGTCAACAACGCATGATCCAATTGGGAAAAAAGATCGATGCCATTGCGGCTTCTTTTGCCAACCACAAACGCAAACGCCAGCTCATTGACGAGGTCATGAAGTTGGTTGCCGTTGAGAATGCAAAGCGCAAACCCGTTAATAAACCTAAAGCTCCAGCTAAGAAAAAGGAAGACAAGGCTAAAAAGCATCAACTTAAAGAAGAAGTGGAAAAAGAGATGGCGGTGATTCGCAAGCGCAAAAAGAAAGAAAAAGCGCAGCAAACCAAGCAAGAGGCTGCCAAACCTAAGGTATTGCCAAAGATTGGAGACCGCGTGCGCATGATCGATGGCAAAGCCATTGGAACCTTGGACGCCATTGAAAAAGATACTGCTGTAGTGAATTACGGTATCTTTACGACTAAAGTATCAGTAACCCAATTGGAGAAAGTATGAGTCAGGCAGACGGACATAAAATAATTCTGTTTGATGGGGTTTGTAACCTCTGTAATGGTGCGGTGACCTATGTGATCAAACGCGACCCGAAAGACCGCTTTAGGTTCGCTGCGTTGCAAAGTGATATTGGGCAAGCCTTAGTAGCCGAACACGGTATTGACACCGCTCAAGTAGACTCCATCATCCTTATAGATCAAGGCAAAGCGTATACCAAATCTTCGGCTGCCTTGCGCATTGCAAAATACATGAAGGGAGGCTATCCCCTGCTCTACGGTTTTATGATCATCCCAAACTTCATTAGAAATTGGGTCTATGACTTTATTGCTCGCAACCGCTATAAATGGTACGGCAAAAAAGAGAGCTGTATGATCCCCACGCCAGAATTGAAGGCCAAATTTCTTTGATCCCTCATCCGCTAGCGTGACAGGCTTAGTCAAAAGCACTGTTCAATCATTCTGTCTTGTTACCCCCTAGTTCTCAGGCTAGTTTTACACCAAACTAAAATGTATCGCCATGAGAAGAATTATACCTTTACTCTTAGTATTATTGAGCTTTTCCGGCTGGGCCACAGAAAAGAATCCGGTTGAAACTAAAATAGAATCCGTAACTGTTTATCGCGAGGGTGCTACCGTAACACGCAGCGGAAGCGTCTTTTTAAAAAGTGGTGAAAACAGCTTGCTTTTAAAGGATCTGGCACCAGATATTGATGAGAATTCCATTCAGATCTCTGGCCTAAACAACGCCAGTGTGCGTTCTATACTGTATCGCATTGATTACCTGGAGAAAAAAGCGCCCTCACAGACTTATCAAGCGCTGCAACTCAAACAAGATCAGATAGAGCGCTCCATTAAATTTATCAATAACACCGTTGCAGGATATAAAGAAGAACTCAAGATCCTAGGGAAGAATCAAGTGATTCACGGAGACCAGAGCAATATCTCGATTGAGCGCGTTAAAGAAATGACGCAATACTACAGAGATCGTACCATTACCATCAACAATGAGTTGTTGAATCTTCAGTATGAGATTGACAGTTTAAAACTGATCAAAGTGGATCTGTACCGAGAAATGACCGCATTGCAGACCGAAAAGAATGAAAAACGCGGAGTTATTGAGTTTATTATCGATGCGCCTGTAGCAACAGCAATTGAGCTAAGTGTGAGTTATACCGTAGCTACCGCTGGCTGGTATCCTACTTATGATATTCGTGCTACTAGCACGACGGCTCCTGTGGACATTCTTTACAAAGCCAATGTATATCAACAAACTGGCTCGGACTGGAAAGACATCAACCTGATCCTTTCCACCGGAGATCCCACCACCAACAATACCAAGCCTGTTTTATCACCTAAATACTTAAACTTTGGAACCAGCTTTAGCAGCAGTTTGCCTGCACAGAGCAGTGCTGTAAAGTACAACCCAACCATCCGCAAAGTAAGCGGAACCGTAGTAGATGCCACCGGATTACCGCTACCCGGAGTCAACATCATTGAACAGAACACCTCCAACGGAACCCAAACCGATTTTGACGGGAATTACACACTAAACATTCAAGGCGGACGTAATTTAGTCTACAGTTATATAGGTTTTGAATCTGTTGTGAATCCTATTTATGCCTCAAGAATGGACCTCCAAATGCAGGAAGACCCAGAAGCTTTAGAAGAAGTAGTAGTCATTGCCCAAGGCATCCGCAGAGAAGCTAAGGCTCTGGGTTATGCAGTATCAACTGTAACAGCAGACGATCTAGCAGGTTATAGTCAATACGGAGTTGCCAGCGCATTGAGTGGCAAAGCTGCCGGTGTTAATATTACTTCGCAAAGTGGAGCCAACGGCAGCGCGACTAGTGTGGTTATCAGAGGCTACAGTAGTCTTACCGGATCTGATGAGGCCTTGTTCATTATTGATGGAATTCCATACAGTTCAGATGCTTTGAATTTAGAAGGAAGTCTCGGTAATACAAGCTTTTTAGACATTCAACCGGAAGATATCATTGATGTAAACGTCCTGAAAGGAACCGCAGCAGCCACACTTTACGGAACCGCCGGGCGTAACGGTGTAGTGGTGATCACTACCAAGTCCGGGGAAGGCTTGACCGGAGTTGGAAATGTAAAGTTCGCAGGCTTAACCACCATGCGTTTTGAAATTCCAAAGACGCACACCATCAATTCAGATGCTAAGATCACCGCGATAGACCTAGACAAATTTGAGTTAGCGGCAGACTTCAGTTATTATGCTGCTCCGGCCCTGAATGAAAATGTATTCTTAACAGCAAAAATCAAAAACTGGGAGGCTTATGACCTTTTGCAAGGAGAGGCCAATATTTACTTTGATGGAAATTTTGCGGGAAAGACGCTGATCAATCCAAACGTAGCTAGTAAAGGAATTCAAGTTTCCTTAGGGCCAGACAATGCCATTGTGATTGCTCGTAAAGAGAAGCAGAACTTTAAAAGTAAGTCTTTCTTAGGTGGAAACCGAGTACTAGATCGGGCTTATGAGATCACCGCCAAGAACAACAAACCTATTGATGTGGAGCTGATTATTGAAGATCGGATCCCGATCTCTCAAAACAAAGAGATCAAAGTAGAAGACATGGCCTACGGCGATGGAAACTATAACGAACAGACTGGAATCATACGTTGGACTTTAAAGCTGCCGCCGAAAGCTACGGGTGAAAAGAGCTTTAGCTTTACCGTAAAACACCCAAAAGAAGAAATGATCAATCTCTAAAAAAGAAAGGCCCCTCGCGGGCCTTTTTTATTTTAAGTTCTGTAAGATGAAATCGATCTTGGTATTGGTGTTGTCATTCTTTTCAAAAGCGTGATTATGGTACTTTGGCCCTAAGGCAATTCCTTCTTTAAGCCACAGATCAATGAGCGGCTTGTTCTCTAAGGTCACCTTACCGGTGAGTAAGGTATTGAGATCTTCTCCACGGTGGTAGAAGTCATAGATCTTCTTCAAGCCTGTCAAATAAAGATAATCCTTGGTATACCCGCCACCCCGATGTACGCGCAGGGCAATGGAGAAGGCTTCATCCTTATTGAGTTTATATTGCGCATAAAGCAGATCAAAAGTGTCGCAGAAGTTATATCCTTTAAGCAGGCTATCTACCGCTAAAACGCGATACGCGAGCTCTTTTAAACGATACAAGGTCAAACAATCACTCATATACTCGCTCATTACCGCAAGGCCTTCTTGTGTCTCCACATTGTTTGGAAAGCCGTTAAAGAAGAGCTGTACCGGCTGTCGCATTCCGTTAAAGGTGGTCACCATATGCACCCCGATCTCATGATTGGCCAATACTTTAAGCTGATTGGCACTGAATCGATGGTTCTTTTTCAAAACCAAGGTCTGGGTATTGTTCAGCACCATAGCCGCGGCACTGAGTTTGGTACTTAGTTTGATCTTGAATTTAAAATCGTAGCGTTTGGTGAATTCTTTAAAATAAGCCTCCGCCTCTTCTACCCCATAAACAGGGAACATTTCATTGTTATAGACCTCGTCCTCAAAATGAAGAATAAAACGTGCATTCTCAACATCTCTCTGCCTTGGCGTTCCAAAGCTGCGGAGTGAATTGTAATAGAATTTCTTCCCTTGCCCAATGGTCTCAATACATTTAATAAGCGCAGAGTATTCATCAATTACTTCTTTGTAAAAGCTGTAACTGGCCTGATCTTCTAACTCATCGATCTTAATAGAATAAAGTTCTCGCTGTAATAGATGCGGATCAAAATCGATCTTGCGGTAGCGAAAATTCGGTTCCAAATTGTAGCGATGTGCAAAGAACTGTCGCTTTTGATCTTCTATATTGATGGGATTGACATAGTTCAGCAATTCAATCTTGCGTACCAATTGGTGCAATTGCTGATCTATTTCAAATAACTTCGGATGGGTCTCTTTTAGGGAATCAATCATAAATTAACGCGAAAATTCATTGTAAAAGGCCGTAGCATGGGCCTTTACGCGGTCTCTCATCTGCTCTTCGATCGCATGTACTACCTCGGGGTAAATGATCTGCTTGAGTTCATCACAATAGATCTTTTTGTATTCCGTGGCCAGTACCAAAGTATTGTCAAAATGTTGGGTAATGTATTTTAAAAAGTAGCCATTGCCTTCAAAGGTATCGTTGATTTTTGAGGTCGCTTCTATTCCACCTGGGATAACCAGCTCACTCAAACTCACGCGCCAGGATTCCACATGAGAACCAAAACGATCGTTATCAATGTTTTTAGTACCTAAATTGATCACAGGCACTTCACGATCCCAACGACGCCAATTGTAAGAGTGCATATCATAGACAATAACACTTTTGTGCTTGCGCTCCAATTGGTCAATTAAAGCTTGAACCACACGATAGAAATTGTGATGCTTGTCAAGGCTTCGCTGTTTCATGGCCGGGTCCAATGGAGCGCTCCAAAGCTTCTTCCCCCATGCATCCTCATAAATAGCGGATTCTGGCGCACGATTCAAATCGTACTCAAATCGCGAATCGCAACCGGCTATGACAATGGGATGACTAATAACCATATTCTTGGTCTCCGGGTCTTCCTCAAACCAACGTTCGTATTCCGTGTGCAGGCAATTGTCCCAAAGCTCTTCTCTAAACTGGTGTCCATCATGTACAGCACCACATACATATGGCACATAATCGTCGATCTTCAGGGTAAAAGAATAATCCTCAGCTACGGCATGAAAAGGCCGCTCCGCTTGGATATGGGCAATGATTTGATCTACGCTGAGTCTTTCCATTAGGCTTCATCCACGTGTTTGCGCAACTTGGTGCGGCGTTCAAATGCTTTTACGCGTTCTAAGACCTTATCTTCCACAAAGTCAATCACCTTTTCTTGCAGACGTGTTTTGTACACTTTATTGATGTATGTAATTCCTCCAGGAGACATCACATTCACTTCAACCAGCTTGCCGTTGATCACATCGATCCCTACAAAATAAAGGCCGTCTTTGACCAATTTGGGTCCAATTCTACGGCAGAGTTCTTTTTCTTGCTTGGTTAGGCTGTGTTTTTGTACCGAGCCACCAGCGCTCACATTAGAGCGGTGATCCTCTGCTCCAGGCACACGCTTCATAGCGCCAATTGGACGCCCATTGAGCAACAGTATACGCACATCTCCTTGATCTGCGCCTTCTATATATTCCTGTAAGATCACATAATTGGTGGTACCGTCATTGTTGTCAATATAAAAATCGAGCAAGGAGTTGATACTCAACATCGCGCGCTTCTCAATGAGAATTACACCCGAACCGCCAAAACCATTAAGCGGTTTAAGTATCATCTTGTCCGGTCCTTCTTTGATGATCTTCTTGAGGTATTTTTTATTCTTTGTAACGTGAGTTCGCGGAATGATCTCATTATTCTCATCTTCAAAAACCGCTGTGTAGAGTTTGTTATTGGCTCTGCGGATTCCATCCAGATCGTTCATAATGAAAACATCATCCTTTACTGAATCCAAGAAGTTCAACATGATCATGTCCAATGGTGGATTGGATCTTAAAATGATCACATCAAAACCGGCCAAAGGAAGCATCTCTTCATAGAGTTCCGTTTTGGCGTGGAAGGACTTTAAATTCTTTGATACTTTTTCTGGACGTTTAATACAACGACAAAAGGCATAAGCTACACTGTCGCGAATGGTCAAATTAGCAGGCGTTGTTATGGCCGTACCGTGACCGCGGCGTACAAATTCATGAATGAGCGACAAGGTAGTGTCGTTCTCTGGGTCCATATCCTCCCAAGGATACATGATAAAACAAACATTCATAATTGGTTGGTGATTGAAGTTTATCGAACTTTTCTGCAATTTACATTGTAATGATATAAAAATTAAATGACTGCACTATGATTTTTTAAAGGCAATCGTACATTTACAAAAAACATACACAATGGATACTGATAAAATTATAGATCAAGTTAGTGAATTAGCTACCCAGTACGGCCTCAAGGTCATTGGGGCTATAGTGATATGGATCGTTGGATCCTGGATTATCAAAAGACTGCTGGGCGTAGCGCGCAAGGCCATGAATAAGTCGAGCTATGAGGAAAGTCTACAGAAGTTCTTGTTGAATCTCTGCGGATGGATCCTAAAAGTATTACTTATCCTGGCCATTCTAGCCAACCTAGGGATTGAAACCACCTCTTTTGCTGCTGTATTAGCCGCTGCTGGTTTGGCCATCGGTATGGCACTTCAAGGTTCGCTTTCCAACTTTGCCGGTGGCGTGATGATCATGATCTTCAAGCCTTTTAAAGTGGGAGATCTTGTCGAAGGACAAGGAGAACTCGGAGTAGTAAAGGAGATTGAGATCTTTACGACCAAGCTTACTTCTCCAGATAATAAATTGATCATTCTTCCAAACGGGGCGCTTTCTAACGGAAACATCATTAACTACTCTGCAGAAGGAACACTGCAGATCCGTCACACTATTGGTGTTTCTTATGATTCAGACATTAAGCAGACCAAAGAGGTCTTGATGAAAGTATTGACTGATCAAGCAGAAGTTATGAGCAATCCTGCTCCTACAGTAGACGTTTCTGAGCTCGCAGACAGTTCCGTAAACTTTGCTGTACGCCCATGGGTGAAAACTGAAGACTATTGGACGGTTTACTTCAACACCCTTGAAAATGCGAAGATCGCCTTAGATGCTGCTGGAATTGAAATTCCTTACCCACATCAAGTGGAGATCCAAAAGCAAGGATAATTCAAAAAGAAGTGTAAAATTAAAAAAGGGCCTTAGCGGCCCTTTTTTTTATGTTTAGTTACTGGTGATCCTTATGTTATCAATCCCGATATCTTCATCATCAGCGTTTAGCGTGAAAGTAATTCGGATATCTAAAGTTGTACCCGTACCTGTGATAGAAGCATTAAAATCTGCCCAAGTCTCTGTCAGTACTGTACCATCTCCTACTCCATCAAAATCAGTGTCTATAGCAGGTTCTGTATTCGTGGCACCCGTTGATGCAATTTGTAAGAGGTTCTGATAACCTCCGCCGTCTATTTGGTATTCGAAAGTAACTAAGTCTCCACTATCCCAGTCTTGGTTAGTAGCATCATCGTCTTCCGCCAAAAGCACGTCCATTTCAAGGTTTATACCCCCAGTAATGTCGATTCCTGTGATGGTCAAGGTTTGAGTGGCACTGGAATAACCCGGAACGCCATCAATATCTTGAGCGGCAAAGAAATAATCTCCATCCGGGGAACCTAAAAAAGAAACCGTATTGTTCCCTGTATATGGAAAATCACTTAAACGCGCTCGAGAAAAATAATCATCATCGCCCGCATCAATTGCCTGTGTTTCGCTTAAGGCGTAGCGAACCCCAGAACCGTCCGTCTCAAAAGACTCGGTGTAGGGCAAGGCAGAAGTACCATCGTCATCTAAGATCGTTAAAGTGTGCACACTAGGAGTTCCAATAGTTGCTGTTCCTAAGCCCCCTGAGATAGTGCTAATGGTGAACTCAACGTCTTCTGCCGCTTCTACGGTAGTATCGTCATCAATACTGAATACGGCTGCTGTATATGCGGTGGTATTTGCCGGAATGATCACCGTCTGAGCTGCGGACTCTATTAGATCGGTATAATCGTCGGCATCAATAGTGATTGTAATCGCGTCAGTTGGTGAGGGATTATCAATAGTGAATTGCAGATCCACACGGCCACTTCCTTCAGAAAGCGTTTGTGAACTCACTGTATAGTATACCTCAGAACCAATTACAGGGCTTGAAAGACAGTAAACATCTTCCCAAGCAGTTCCACCCCAGATCTGTAAACAGTAGTTTCCGTTGGTGGCATCGGCTAAGAAAATCAGTAGGCCAACGTCATCAACGCCAGGGTTGATGGTAGTACGCTCTGCAATAGAGCTTACACGTGGAGGCATAAAACCTTTAAAATTCGTGCCGTCTGTAGAACTGGATACTTCCAGCATTGCGGCGTCGCTTGGATCGGTTGTTCCTATTCCTACTTGGGCAAAGGTAATGCAGCCTATAAGGAAGAAAAGTGAGGTTAATAAAGAACGCATTGGATTGAAAATTTGGGACAATCTACGCGAAAAAAATTAACTTCAAGTTACCAATTCATAAACTTGTAGTTACTTTCGTTAAAGGACAGAAAATCAGGTTCAAAGGCCTATTTCACCTCCTCATAATGGTCGTCCCAATCCTTTGGTTTTGGATCTCCTAGCTTGCCCACAGACTTGGCGACAAGCATGGAAACTGTTGCATCACCAGTAACATTAACTACCGTTCTACACATATCCAAAGGACGGTCTACCGCAAAGATCAAAGCTAAGGCAATAGGCATCATTTCTGCAGGGAAACCTACTGCTTCCAAGACTATGACTAACATCACCATTCCAGCGCCAGGTACAGCCGCAGATCCAATGGAAGCCAAAAGTGCGGTCAGTACAATGGTCAGCTGATTACTAAAGACCAGTCCTTCTGGCCAGAGCACTTGCATAATGAACACAGCAGCTACAGCCTGGTAGAGACTGGTACCATCCATATTGATGGTCGCTCCTACGGGAAGCACAAAACTGGAAACCTCCTTATCCACACCTATATGCTCTTCCACTCGTTCCATAGTCACAGGTAAGGTCGCTGCACTAGAACTCGTAGAGAAGGCCAACAACTGTGCGGGACTTATTTGCTTTAAAAACCAGATCGGATTCTTTTTGGCTACAGTAGCTACCAAGATCATATAGAAGCAGATCATAAGAATCAGGCCAGCAACTACAATCCCGGCATAAAATAGGAGTCGTTTTAGAATTTCAGGATCGTCTGCAGTCACCACTACCTGCGCCAAAAGAGCGAATACAGCAACAGGAGCGCTCAACATGATCAAGTCTACCATTTTCAAAACCACATCATTGAGGGAATCAAAAAGATCTTTTAAAGGTTTGGCGGCCTTTTCTCCAATCAAAAGCATGGAGATTCCAAAGAGAATGGTGAAAAAGATCACCTGTAACATGAGTCCATTGTTACTAAAGGCCTTGAAGGCGTTATCAGGAACCATTTCTACTAAAAACTGCAAAGGTCCACGGTCCTTCCCTGCTTCTTGAATCTTTGAATTCAGGCTGGAATTATCCGCATAGGTTTCCGACAGTTTTGCTACCGTCTCCTCAGAAATACCGTCACCTGGCTGGGCTATATTTACTAAAACAAGACCAATGGAAATTGCGATTACTGTAGTTAAAATGTAAGTCACAATGGTTCTTAGACCAATATTTCTGAATTTAGAAATGTCTTTTAAATCAGAGATCCCTTTGATCAAGGAAGCCAAGATCAGAGGTATTGCTATGAGTTTCAAGAGCTTTACAAAGATGGTTCCGAAAGGATTGATCCAGTCGCCAACGAATTCCTTACCTCCGGATACACTCGTCATTATAAATCCGAAGATAATTCCCAGAAGCATCCCAATGAGGATCTTCCAGTGTAAAGCCATTTTTTTCATATATAAGTGGGTTTGGCTTACAATTTAGCCAATTTATTTAATAACCACGCATCTGCCAATACCAAGGCGGCCATTGCCTCTACGATAGGTACCGCACGTGGAACTACACAAGGGTCGTGTCTTCCTTTGCCTTGCATTTCTACCAGTGCTCCCTCACTGTTGAGGGCTTCCTGTTTTTGCATGATGGTAGCGACAGGTTTAAAACCTACATTAAAGTAAATATCTTCTCCATTGCTGATTCCGCCTTGCACCCCACCGCTGTGATTGGTCTTGGTAGAACCGTCTGCGTTGAATAGATCATTGTGCTGGCTTCCTTTTAAGCGGGTACCTTCAAAACCGGATCCGTACTCAAATCCTTTAACGGCATTGATAGAAAGCATGGCTTTGCCCAACTCCGCATGGAGTTTGTCAAAAACAGGCTCACCTAAACCAACGGGCACTCCTTGGATCACACAACTAATACTTCCGCCAACGGTATCGCCTTCTTTGCGGATCTCTCGAATCAAAGCTTCCATTTGCTCAGCCATTGCGGGATCTGGACATCTTACTGGATTGCTCTCAGTCAAAGAAAAATCCAAATCTTGATAGGGTTTATTTAATTGAAGGTCACCAACAGCAGATACGTATGCATTGATGCTGATGTTACCGAGCAGTTGTTTGGCCAAAGCCCCAGCCACAACGCGACAGGCTGTTTCTCGTGCAGAAGATCTTCCTCCTCCTCTGTAATCTCGAAGTCCATATTTCTTCTGATAGGTGTAATCTGCGTGAGAAGGTCTGTAGGTATCTTTTATGTGGCTGTAATCTTTGGACTTTTGGTTGGTGTTTTCAATAACAAAACCGATAGGAGTCCCCGTGGTAACGCCCTCAAAGATTCCCGATAAGAATTTTACTTGATCCGGTTCTTTGCGTTGGGTCACAATTGCGGATTGCCCCGGTTTTCTACGGATCATTTCTGCCTGAATAGCATCAAAATCAACAGTTAGGCCCGCCGGGCACCCATCAATAATTCCGCCTAAAGCCGGTCCGTGGGATTCACCAAAAGTGGTGAGTTTAAAAACAGTTCCAAAAGTATTTCCTGCCATGATAATCGATCAGACACAAAGGTAATTTATCGGTTGGAATATTAAAAGCTACGAACCGCTTAATATTCAGGAAACAAAGCCCAAAAAGCGGTAACAGTTTTGCAACCTACTCGTAATAAATCACTAACCACTTCTTTTAAAAAAATTGCGCCCTTTGTAATACTAAATCTACAGTATTGAAACGGAAGGTAAAAGTGGTGGTAATTTCTGATGTCCATTTGGGAACTTATGGATGTCATGCCCGTGAACTGCTGTATTATTTAAACTCAGTACAGCCCAAAGTATTAATCCTTAATGGGGACATTATAGACATTTGGCAGTTTAGAAAACGCTACTTTCCCAAATCTCATATGCTGGTGATCAAGAAGATCCTCGCCCTTGCTGCAAAAGGAACCAAAGTGTATTATCTCACTGGCAATCACGATGAAAAGCTCAGAAAGTTTAGTGATACACGTATGGGTAACTTGCACATAATGGATAAACTGGTGTTGAAATTGGATGATAAAAAAGCATGGTTCTTCCATGGTGATGTATTTGACGCTTCCATAAAACACGCTAAATGGCTTGCTAAACTTGGGGGTTGGGGGTACGACTTCTTGATTTTAATGAATCGAGCTTTAAACTGGTTTTTAAACTTGATCGGTCGGGATAAGTACTCGCTTTCCAAGCGAATCAAGAACAGTGTCAAATCCGCAGTAAAGTTCATTAGTAATTTTGAGGAAACCGCCGCTGAGCTCGCTATTGAGAATGAATATGACTTTGTTGTATGCGGGCATATTCATCAGCCAGCGATCAGAAAAGTAAAGAATAAAAAAGGCCGAACCTTGTATTTAAACAGTGGCGACTGGGTGGAGAACCTCACTGCATTGGAGTACAACAACCAGACCTGGAAGCTATTCTCCTATAAAACCAGAGAGCGCGTTATGAAATTGGATCAGACAGAAATGGTTGATTCTGAGGTTATGCCAGAAATGATCTCTGCATTCTTAGGAATCACTAAGTCTTAAGTGCCTTTTTAAGTATAGTTATCGGATGCTGTGCCATCTTTTTGGCGCCATCGTGAATTTGATGTCTGCAACTAGTTCCATTTGCAGCAATTAAGGTATCTGAAGTAGCATTGATCACCGCTGGAAACAAGGTTTGCTGCCCGATTTTCATGCTGATCTCATAGTGCTCCTTCTCATACCCAAAGCTGCCCGCCATTCCGCAGCAACCAGAAGGAATGATTGTGGGTTTGTAATTCTGAGGGAGATTCAGCATATCAAAGGTGCATTTTTGATCGCTCAAAGCCTTTTGGTAGCAATGGTTGTGGATCTTAACGCGAGCCTCATCTTGAGTAAATTGCGCCGAGGAAATATAGCCCGCAGCAGCCTCTTGAGCTATAAATTCTTCGATAAGCAATGCCTTCTGCGCCAACTTCTCCGCCGTCGCTTTATCCGAGCTCATATATCGGTATTCGTCTCTAAAGCCCAATATGGCAGAGGGCTCTATTCCTACTAATAGGTCATTTGCTCCTAATTGAGTAGCAAGTTTAGCCACGTTTTTATCGATAAGCTCAGAAGCCTCCTCGAAATAACCTTTGGACAGCAGCGCTCGAGCACTGTTGTATCCGCGAATTGGCTCTACGGTATACCCCAGACCAGTAAGCAGATCATAGGCATCTTGGGCGACCTCTTTATCAAAGTGCTCACAGAACTCATCCACAAACAAGAATACGCGAGTTAAAGAGTCATTCTTAGTTTTGACGACCGCATTGAATTTAAATTTATGTGTGCTGAGCTTAGGGAGTTTTCGTCTCAGATCTATGCCGTAAAAGAATTTGAGGGGCCTGATGATCGCTCCACGGATGACCAAAAGATTACTAAGTTTTGGATACCTGGCCATAACTGCCATCTTTTTGTCGCTTTTTGCAAAAAAGCGATCACGGCGCTTCTCCCCTTTTTCTTTGCGCTGTTGGTATTGGATCTCCGCCTTGAACTTGGCCACATTGACATTGCTCGGACATTCACTACTACAGGCCTTGCAGCTGATACAAAGATCCATCACTTTGTGAAGCTCAGGCTTGGTAAATGGGTTTTCGTTGGAGGTGTTGGTCAGTAATTCTCTCAATACATTTGCGCGAGCCCTAGTGGTATCTTTTTCATCACGAGTTGCGTGATAACTCGGGCACAGGGTTCCGTTGCCCGGCAGTTTTCTGCAATCTCCAGAGCCGTTGCATTGCTCCGCAGCACGCAGCAAGCCTTGACTTTCACTAAAGTCTAAAAAGGTTGCTACTTCTGGCTCTTTACGATCGGGTACATATCTAAGTCGCTGTTCAATAGCCCAGGCATCCACAATCTTTCCACGATTGAAAATACCTTTAGGATCAAAGGCTTCTTTAACGGACTTAATGTAGGCGTAGACCTCGTCTCCAAGCATCTCCGGCAGTAACGACCCACGGACAATTCCATCACCGTGTTCTCCAGACAAGGAGCCGCGGTATTTTTTCACCAGAGCTGCAACTGCAGCTGTAATGTCTTTAAATTTCTGTACATCCTTAGATTGCTTGAGGTTAAGAATCGGTCTTAAGTGAAGCTCTCCTGCTCCGGCATGGGCATAATAGACCACTTCTTGATCAAACTCACGCATGAGCTGAGTAAAATCAGAGATATACTCAGAAAGGTCTTCCACAGCAACCGCAGTATCTTCAATACACGCCACAGCCTTAGCATCGCCGATCATATTCCCTAAGAGCCCAAGCCCTGCTTTACGAAGCTCCATAGCCTGATCGATCTGAGACCCTTCTAATACGGGCAGTGCATAAGCATTTCCAGACGCTTCTATGGATTTGATAAGTTCCTGAAGTGAATGCTCTAAAGACTCCGGCGATTGTTCGCAAACTTCCAACAACAAAACGGCCTGAGGGTCTTTTTCTATAAATGCGCGGTACGGACTATACTTGGCGTTATTCACGGTACAATCCAGGATCTTCTTATCCATTAGCTCGCAACTGTACAAGTTGTGTTGCATCAGCGGTGCCACGTCTTTTAAACAAGCTTCAACGCTTGCGTACTGCGGAGCGATCATAGCCCGGTGTTTGGGCGGAAGTTCATCCAGAGCCAAAGTGATCTTAGTCACCAAACCTAAGGTCCCCTCACTGCCGGCAATAAGTTTTGCCAAATTAAAAGGGGTGTCACCTCCAAAGGGTTCCATTTCTAAAAGTGCATCTAAGGCGTAGCCGGTATTTCGGCGATGTATTTCTTTCTTAGGGAAGACCTTATGGATCTTTTGCTGAGCGTCTTCAGATTCGAGTAATTCCTTGAGCTGCCTGTAAATTTTACCCAGCGCCGTTCCCAAAGCTGCTATTTGGTTAAAGGATTCTATAGATTCCTCCTTAAGACTGACTTTACTGCCATCGTAAAGAATCATTTCTAACGCTAGCAGTTTGTCACGAGTTACACCATAGCGGATAGAGGTTGTTCCAGAAGAGTTATTACCCACCATGCCTCCGAGCATACAGCGGTTTGAGGTTGAGGTATTGGGTCCGAAGAGCAAACCATGAGCTGCCAGCTGCTCGTTAAGCGCGTCTCTAATGACCCCTGGAGCAACGGTAACTTGTTTGTTGGCGATATCTATATCATGGACCTGGGTAAAGTGTTTTGAAAAGTCTAAGACGATACCGTCTGTTACACATTGACCAGCTAGAGAGGTTCCAGCAGTTCTGGCCGTCAAGCTAATGCTGTGAGTATTTGCAAACTCAACAAGAGCCTTAAGGTCTCCTTCAGTCCTTGGATAAGCAACTGCTGTTGGCAAAGCTCTATAAACCGAGGCGTCTGTAGCATAGAGTTGCTTGTGAAAATCATCCCAGTGGAGTTCACCCTTAATTTTGCGTCTTAAACTGACTAAAGACCTATCGAGTTTGGACATGGAATAAAGGTAAGAACTTAAAGGTCCTTTTTCCAAGATAACGCCCTCCGGTTTTGAATTAAAATAATTTCTCTGTCGTATCTTCGTTTAAGTAGTAATTCTTAAACAGACTTAACATGAGAACCTCCTTATTTTGTTTACTATGCCTGATCAGTATCGGTTTTAGCGCGTCTGCCCAGCAGATTTCAAAGAATGCTTTGGGTATTCGCGTTGGAGAAGATGACGGTTTTGGCGCTGAGATCAGTTATCAACGTGCCTTGCAGGAAGACACGCGATTGGAATTCAACTTAGGCGTACGCAGTGGTAATAATTACGACGGATTTAAACTGGCCGGATTGCATCAATGGTTGTTTCCATTAGATGGTAACTTCAATTGGTATGTAGGTGCTGGAGGTGGTGTTGGTGTTTATAGCATTGACGTTGACATTCCAGGAATGGATGATACCGATTCCTTTGCTTTCTTAGCAGGAAATGCAGGTATTGAATACAATTTTGATATTCCAATTCTCATCTCATTAGATGTGAGACCAGAGGTTGGATTCGGGGATTTCAATGACGATTTTGACTTTGACCTCGGATTGGGTATCCGCTATCAATTCTAAAGAGTAGCCGTATCTAGAACGCTTTGATATAGTGCCTCATATTGGGGCACTATTTTTTTAATGTCAAACAACTTAGCGTGTTCTCGGGACTGTGCTTTAAAGCGTGCCAAAGTAGCATCGTCTTGTAATATACTCAAGGCTTTTGATGCCATATCTTCAATAGCGCCTACCTCACTTAAATAACCAGAAACTCCGGGTTCATTTACCTCTGGCAATCCGCCGGTATTACTAGAGATCACTGGCACTCCCGCAGACATAGCCTCAAGGGCAGCCAAACCAAAACTCTCTTTTTCAGAAGGCAGTAAGAACAGATCACTAAAACACAAGATCTTATCAATTTCATTGCTATTCCCAACAAAACGCACTTTGTCTGAAATACCAAGTTCTTTACAACGGTGTTCCGCATAGGCGCGCTCTGGCCCCTCGCCTACCATGATCAGCTTAGCTGGAATCTTTTGAGCAATCGCTTCAAAGACGTGAACTACATCTTGAATTCGTTTTACGGGTCTGAAATTACTGATGTGTGTAATAATACGCTCTTCTGTACTTGCCATCAACTCTCTTTGGCAATCGGTGAACTCTTGCGGTTTCGATGCCGCATCAATAAAGTTAGGAACCACTTCAATAGGTACTTTGATATCAAAAAGTCTCAAAGTGTCTTGCTTGAGACTCTCAGAAACTGAGGTCACCACATCACTCATATTAATGCTAAAGGTAACCGCCGGTTTAAACGAAGGGTGATTTCCTACCAACGTAATATCGGTTCCGTGGAGTGTAGTAACCATAGGCAGATCAATCCCTGCCTCTGCAAGCATCTTTTTAGCCATATATCCCGCATAAGCATGAGGAATGGCGTAATGCACATGCAAGAGTTCAATTCCATATTGTTTCACCGTCTCCACCAATTTGGAGGATAAGGCCAACTCATAAGGCTGATACAAGAAAAGCGGATATTTCTCAACATGGACCTCATGGAAGTGGATATTCTTAGCCAGAAAATCCAGGCGTACCGGTTGCTGATAAGTCACAAAGTGGATCTCATGTCCACGCTCGGCAAGAGCAATACCTAATTCTGTAGCGACAACACCACTACCTCCAAATGTAGGATAACATACAATAGCAATTTTCAAAGTGCTTCGTTTGATGATTCAGAAGTAAAAGTACAAGGAATGTTTGTACTCTAAGATGGCAATAAGGAATATTTAACAGCCCGCCACTTATTCACGAATTATCGCGTCGTAGATGGCCTGTTGGATTCGTGAACGCAAATCACTACTGATCAACATTCTGTTATCAGCTGTTGGATAAGTTCTGTTGGAAAGGAAGACATATACGATCTCTTCTTCTGGGTCTGCCCAGGTGAACGTTCCCGTAAAACCTGAATGCCCAAAACTGGTCATGGATACACAACCGCAGGTTGGTCCCACATCGCCCAATTGTGGCTTGTCAAAACCAACACCACGACGGACGTCATCTTCACAGAAATAACAAGTATTAAAGTCATCCAGAGTACTTTTTTTGAAAAACTGCTGTCCGCCATAATTACCGTTCCAGAGATACATTTGCATAATCTTGGCAACGTCATTAGCGTTCGCAAAAAGTCCAGCATGACCACTTACCCCTCCCAACATGGCTGCACCTTGATCGTGTACATAACCTTTTACGGCTTGCATGCGGAAGTAGTAATCGTCTTCCGTAGGTGGAATACGCTTTTCAGAATAACGTCCCAAAGGCTTATATCCGGTTAAGTTTGCACCCAAAGGCCCATAAAGATCTCGTTGTACAAGATCTTCTAGAGGGTTGCCGTAAAATTCCTCCAAATACTTTCTTAGGATATAAAAAGGCAAGTCACTGTACTTATACCCCTTTCTACTGCGTAGCTCACTCTCTTTGATGGCTTCATAGATAGAATCCCTATAGTCTTCCCGCATATAAAGCTCGTTGGCTACTTTGACGCTAAACGTATCGTTTGGAGTGGCGCGATAATACAGTTCTGACGGGCCATCCATTACCGTGTCTAAGGTTTGGGTATAAAAAGGTATCCAAGCACGCAAGCGCCCAGTATGGGTCAACATCTTTTTCAAAGTAATGGTGGCCTTGTTAGATCGACTCCAATCGGGCAGCATTTCTTGAATTTCGGTTTCCATCCCCAAAACCCCTCGATCATAAAGCTGCATGACCATAGGCAGAGTTGCCAAGATCTTGGTCAAAGAGGCCAGATCGTAGATATCGTCGGACTTGACACGTCGTTTTTTATCAGGAGTGTGATAACCAAAGGACTGCTGATACACCACTTTCCCTTTACGTGCAACGAGAACTTGAGCCCCAGGCATCATACCGGCCCAAACCCCGTTTCTGGTCAAGGTATCAATTTTTTTTAGCAGCTCTGGATCCAAACCCACAGAACCCGCCGCTCCGTATTGTAATCTTCCGATGGCTTCCGTATCTACTCCAGTATCAACTGGGTAATCTGCACCTATACCTACCGGGAGGCGTCCTTGTGCAGCACGAGCACCGAATATGGCCTGTGCGGCCAGTTGCTGGGCTACTTCACTATTTTGATAAGAGACCATAACCGTCTCAAAGTTGGTCAATGTCTCCAAATCCAAAAGTGCATAAGGGCTGGTGAATACATTGAGTATTACCTTATTCTGACGAGCGATCTCATACAACCAAACAGCTTCCTTATCAGCCATTTTATAAGACTTCCAAGGATTATCATTGCTTTTGTGGAATCCGATGATCACACGGTCGTACTTTTTCAAACGCGTCAAGAGTTGTTCCAGCGAATTTGCCTTAACCCAATCCACCGCTGTGTATTTTTTGAGCTGCTCATAAAAGGCCGAGCCTGAAGCATCTCCGAAGTTCACATAAGCTATACGCTGATCCTTCAACTCCTTGATGGGAACCAAAGCGGAGTCATTTTTAACAACAGTTAAGGCACGTTCAAGCAAGAGTTCGTTCAAAGCTTCGTCCTCTGGTGCATTGAGGTCCTTAAATAAATTTTCTTCATTAACCGGTTGATAATTATTCAGACCGACCCAATATTTGGCCTTCAAGATCTTTTTAACGGAAAGCGCCAAACGTTCTTCCGAAATGTCTCCAGCGCGATACGCCGCTATAATACGAGCGTGGGCCTTTGGAACATCTTCTGAAATAAGTAGTATGTCATTCCCCGCCATAAAGGCTGCCAAATCAATCTCACCCGGATCACTGAAATTGGAGGCGCCTTTCATATTCAAGGCATCCGTAAAGATCAATCCATTAAAACCGAGTTCTCCTTTGAGTAGATTGGTGACTATATTGGTAGATATGGAAGAAGGATAGCCATCCTTGGTCTCCAAGGCTGGAACATTGAGGTGCGCTACCATAACACTGGCAATTCCCTCACGGATCAATCGCTTATAAGGACTGAGTTCTAAACTGTCTAGCCGCGCCTTATCAAAACCTATGGTCGGTAAGGTCTCATGAGAGTCTACATCTGTATCTCCATGCCCGGGAAAGTGCTTGGCGTTGGCCAAAACCCCGGCATCTTGCATGCCCTGGAAGAAGGCGCTGGCCTTGTTAGTCACATTGGTAGCAGATTCCCCAAAGGAACGGTTGCCAATGATCGGATTCTTTGGATTGGTGTTGATATCTACAACAGGAGCAAAATTGATATGAACCCCCAAACGTCTAGAATGCTCACCTATTCTACGTCCCGCCTCACGAATAAGGGAATCGTTTTGAACGGCTCCCATGGTCATATTCCAAGGATAGGCATAGGTACTGTCCAATCGCATGGCCAGTCCCCATTCCGCATCCATACCTACTAGTAGTGGTACTTTGGAGAGTTCTTGAAATTCGTTGTTGAGTTTGGCTTGTCGGTACGGGCCTCCTTTAGAAAAGATTACGCCACCTAAGTGATAGTTGCGAATCAGATCTTTGACCTTGTCTGTTTTACTTTTGGGATCTTGAGAGAACACATCCACCATAAAGAGCTGCCCTACCTTTTCTTGAAGCGACATGCTGTTGTATATGGAATCCACCCAAGCAATTTGAGCCAATTGGTCTCCGGAGGTTTGTAAGAGCGGATCGATCTGCTGCGCATTAGTCACGCTTGCTATCAACCCCAATATGACGACAAGAACTTTCTTCATAAAGTAACGCAGATCAAAAACTATGCTAAGAATCTGGCGTGCCAGCTGTCTTTTGCTGGAACTTCCCAATATTCTTCAAATTCTCCTTTAGTATTGACCAAATTATTGAATACAATGGTATTCTTTGAAACTGATTTATTCTTAGCCATTTTCTTAAAATCGGATAAGGACTTGTGGGCAATGTGTGGCCCGTTATAATAAGTGACGTTGAGTTTATCTAGCAAACTCAAGCCCATTTGTTGTTCTAAACCTTGAATGAAATGTACGGAAGCATCGATACTACAACCAGAGGCTGCCGCTTGAGATTCATCTAAAGCAATAACGATGAATCTTTGGTATCGCATTTGGAAAGCTGCTTTTAAATTGGCACCATGAGCAGTCCACTGGGTCAAAAACTCTTCCAATTTCGGTAAGATCGTGCCGATCTCATCTTCAGACATTTTACGATCCGCTTGATAGATCCAGATACGCGCCCCATCCGGCAGTGAATCAAAAGGTACTAGCATCTTATAAATCTTGGGCGTTAGCGATCATCTCTGCCACATCCATTACTTGAACGCTGTCTTCCTTTTCTGCATTCTTAACTCCATCTGTCATCATGGTGTTACAGAAAGGACAACCTGCTGCTATAATTTCTGGCTTGGTCTCCAAGGCCTCCTCAGTGCGTTCAATATTGATGTCTTTGGAGCCCGGTTCTGGCTCTTTGAACATCTGCCCTCCTCCAGCTCCACAACACAAACCACGACTCTTACAGCGCTTCATTTCCACGAGCTCTACTTCTAGTTTTTTCAGGAGATCACGTGGCGCCTCGTAAATCGCATTAGCGCGACCCAAGTAACAAGGGTCGTGAAAAGTAATCTTCTTTCCCTTATAAGTTCCTCCATTAACCGTCAAGCGACCTTCGTTGAGCAAGGACTTTAAAAACTGGGTGTGGTGCATCACCTCATAGTTTCCTCCTAACCCAGGATACTCATTTTTTATAGTATTAAAGCAGTGCGGGCAGGCGGTGACGACCTTCTTAATTTCATAAGCGTTCATAACTTCAATATTGGTCATGGCTTGCATCTGAAACAAGAATTCATTTCCTGCACGTTTAGCAGGATCTCCTGTGCAACTTTCTTCTGTTCCTAAAACGGCAAAATCAACTCCGGCATTGTTCAAGAGCTTTACAAAGGCCTTGGTGATCTTTTTAGCGCGATCATCAAAGCTACCTGCACAGCCTACCCAAAACAGCACCTCAGGCGTTTTACCTTCGGCCATCATTTGGGCCATAGTTGGAACTTTTAAGGTTTCGCTCATAATTATTCTTTAAATACCTGAATGGTTACGTCTTTTTCTACTAGATCGGTGAATTTCCCTTTATAGCGGGTAGCTTTTACCAAGTGATTGTCAATCCAGTGGTAATTTCCTCCTCTAGGTTTGCCCATCAATAGGCTGTGGAACTTAAAGCCGTGTTTGTTGAGCCAACGCTCCGTGACTTCCCGATGCTCCTCAGTTCTGGAAGTGAAAAAACAAATGATATGACCTTGATCGTACCATTTATTCAGTGTTTCTAAGGCATCCGGGAATGGCTCACAGGTTTCCATACGTTCGGGCTCCTCATTGGGAACATCCTCGGTGATGGTTCCATCTATATCGATCAAATAGTTTTTAATTCCTTCTGGCAGGATCGGGCTTACATGTTCTCCTGCATCTACTTTTTGTTGAAGTAATTTATCTACGTCTTCCTTCTTCATTGTTTAGTTTTGTGAAATCCTTTTTAGCTATCCGGATAAACAAGGCCAAACGGCGCTCGCCTTCCTCTATTCTGTTTTCTGGCGCATAACGTTGGTCATAGGTCATGCTCCAAGCTTGTTTTTTAATGACGTCTACCTGCTGCTCGTTGCAATAATCGCAAAATACTTTAGTAACGTCTATTTTTTGCGGATGACTGCCTTTGTAATTGATCACTGTGTACACTTTGATCTGTAGGGAATCCTTGCGGTAACTTTGGGAATAGGCCAAAGCCCCAATACAGACAAAAAGTAGTGTGAGCAACCATTTATTCATTCACCCAGTTTAGTCGGTCCATTTGGTTATACGGCCATGGAGCACCGTTGTTTTCAATATTGGTCATGGCTCCGTTGAGCTCATTGCTCGCTGCGGATTGTTCCATAACCAAATATTGACGCATGTCCATAATGATCGACAGTGGGTCAATACTCACCGGACATGCCTCTACACAGGCATTACAGGTAGTACAGGCCCAAATCTCCTCATGCGTAATATAATCTCCAAGAAGTTGTTTGCCATCTTCCTGGAACGAACCGTTCTTATCAATATTCTTCCCTACCTCTTGCAAACGATCACGAGTATCCATCATGATCTTACGAGGTGATAATTTTTTTCCCGTTTGATTAGCCGGACACTCACTGGTACAACGACCACACTCCGTACAAGTGTATGCGTTGAGCAATTGTGTACGTGAAAGATCCATCACATCGCTGGCTCCAAATTTAGCAGGTGTCTCCTCCTCGGCTCCAGGATCTGGTGCAGCAAAAGGATCTGCGTTGGGATCCATCATAAGTTTCACCTCATTGGTGACGGCCTCTAAATTGGCAAATTGCCCTTTGGGAGTTACTTTTCCGTAGAAGGTATTCGGGAAAGCCAATAAAATGTGTAGGTGCTTAGAGAAGTACAGATAATTTAAGAATATCAGAATCCCGATGATGTGCAACCACCAAGCTGTGCGCTCTAACAAGATCAGACTGGATTCACTCATGCCCTCAAAAAGCGGAGCAATAAAACTACTTACCGGATAGCTTCCTGCTGCTGTATAATGCGCAGCACCTAGTTGTTGTAAGTTCAGGTCCGCAGCATTCATGGTCAAAAACAAAACCATTAGCACTACCTCAAAATATAAGATGATGTTGGCATCATTCTTTGGCCAGCCCTTCATCTCTGGGCTCATAAAGCGTTTGATGCGCTGAACATTTCTGCGGATCCAAAAAACGATCACTCCAACCAATACCAACAAGGCAAGGATTTCAAAGGTTCCAATCAAAAAGTCGTATAAACCGCCTAGAAAGGCAAAGATTCGGTGGGTTCCGAAAATTCCGTCAATGATGATCTCCAAGACTTCAATATTGATCACCACAAATCCTATATAAACCACAAAGTGCAACAAACCTGCGACAGGTCTTACCACCATTTTAGATTGCCCCATGGCAATTCGGGCCATATTCCCCCAACGCTCTTTATTGTGATCTCCGTAGTCAACTTCTCGCCCCAATTTAATGTTGCGAATAACTTTACGAATGTTCAGCGTAAAATAGCCAATGCCCAAAACAAGGGCAATCACAAAGAGAATGTTAGGTAGGTATTCCATAAGTTAGTTGTCGTCTGGCTCCTCCTCCGCAGGTTCGTACTGTTTCGCACGCTTTCCAAACAAAGAGAAGTGCACATAGCGCTTCGGATTGAGTTTCATATCCTCCAGCAATTGCTCCAGTTGCCCGGAAGCTCCTGCCAGATTGTTGTATAGTTCGTCGTCTTTTAAGAGTTTACCCATGCTACCCTCACCATTTTCAATGGCAGCCATAATACCGTTTACGTCATTGATGGTCTCTTCTAGGGTTAGCACCATGCGGTTGATCTCCAACTTGGCCAGAGAATCAGAAAGAACAGCCACATTGGCTGCTGTTTTGTCTAAGTTCGTAAAGGTGCGATCCAATTTGGCGCGATTTTCCTTGATCATGCCGTTGAGTTCCGCAGAAGCGCTCTGGAAAGAACTCGCAGTGGCATTGAGTTTTTGTAGCGTCTCTTGCAAAGCGCGTTGACCATTGGCATCCAATACATTGTTGAGTCCAACGAGAATGGTATCCAATTGCTCCAAACTGAAATTCACTTTTTGCTCGATTGGCAAAAGTCTATCGGAAACCGCGTCCATCATGCCTTGTTCCAACTCGCCGTCCAACATATCACCACTTTTGGCCAATGGTGCATCAGAAAAATCAGGAATGATCGCTAAGGAACGTCCACCGATCAGTCCGCCGCTAAAAATCTTCGCCACACTCTTATTAGAAAACTCAAAATCTGTAGCTACAGAGAATTTGACCAACAACTCTCCCTGCTCGCCTTGAAGTTGAATATCCAGCACTTTTCCAACATCCAAACCATTGATAGATACTGGCGCAGAAACGGCCAAACCTCCTACATGCGGATAGGTAGCATAAAAGATACGTTCATTCTCTAGTAGATTCGAGCCTTTAAGGTAGTTAAACCCAAAGAATGCCAATAGCAAAAATACTACGGCAAGTATACCTGTTTTTAGTTCTCTGGAAAGTTTCAAAAAGTGCGTTTTTTGGGTTTAAACAAAGGTAGAAATAAATTCAAAACCGCTAGGGGCTAATTGGATTTAATAATCGTGGAGAGTTTTTGCTTTTTCCCATCCTTAAACGCTACGATGTAGCATGAAGCATAGCCCTTCTCTTGGGCAAAGGCTTTCATGAGCAGAATCTTGTTGTAATCCGAGGTTTCTCCGTAGTAATATTTGTACAAATTCCCTTCTTTACTGCGACTCAATTCGCGTAAGCCTTTAAAGTTATACGGCTGTAATTCAAGTTCTTTGCTACTGGCCGCCAACTGTACCTTAAAGGTCACACCATCATAGATGTTTTCTTCCGTGGTCGCAATGGCGGTTTCGATTTCTTTTTCAGTGATCTCTGGATCTTGACTGTCCTGTGTAGCGAGTAGAATACTCTTCTTGTAAGACATGATAGCTTCGCTAATGGACTTGGCCATTTCTGTCTTTCCTTTATTGGAGTTCAAATAAGCTCCCTCTTGTTTGTTGGTAATGAAACCTGTTTCAATCAACACACTGGGCATATAGCTTTGGTGTAGAACGATGAAACCAGCTTGTTTTACACTGCGGTCTTTACGGCCTAATTGGTTCACTAAATTGTTTTGAACCAAACTAGCCAGCATGATGCTTTGATCCAAATACTCTTCCTGCATTAAGGTCAGACCAATAAAGGATTCCGGTGAGTTTGGATCGTATCCGGCGTAATTCTCTTCATAGTCTTCTTCTAAAAAGATCACTTCATTCTCCTTTTTGGCAACTTCGAGGTTTTGCTTATTAGCATGTAATCCTAAAACAAATGTCTCGGCACCGTGCGCCTGTGAAGTATGCGCGTTGCAGTGAATGGATACAAACAAATCAGCATCTGCTCTGTTGGCTATAGCTCCACGCTCATAGAGATTGACAAAAACATCCGTATCTCTGGTGTAAATCACCTTTACTTTGGGCTGTTTCTCTAAGTGAGCTCCAATCTTTAAGGTAATTGCAAGGGCAATATCGCTTTCTTTAAGTCCATTGTAGTATTTCCCACTGTCTTTACCGCCGTGACCTGCATCCAAAACCACCACAAATTCATCAGACCATACCGGATTCTCAAAAGATTGCAATCCCAGGGCGCTGATAAAGAGTATTACAAATGTTAAAACTATTCTACGCAAATCGTTAATCTTTCTGTTAATAACGCAGCTTTTCACGTAAAGTTGCGTCTGTTTTTTATAGGTTCGAAGCGGCTAAAGAACCACCGCCTCCTTACAGGTTTGAATTTAGGGCATTTTTAAAAGGCTGCCTAAAAAATTAATGTAATTTTGAGACGTCAAAAATTGAGCCACATTTTTAAAAATAATACTGCATTACCCCTTTTCACCAAGCGACTGCTTTTGGTGATCGGTCTGTTGTTGGTGATCCTCGCCCCAACAGATGCTGCGGCTCAAGACCTTCCTGATTCTACTTCTGTAGTCATTCCAAGAGCCAGTAGAGATACCGCGAGGGTCGCTATGGACAGCTTGTTCACCCAACCGGTCAATATAGCACAACGCGACAGCATAAGCGGAGACAGCTTGGTTCCCGATCAAGAAGTCATCACCGATGTGGTCGATTACTTTGGAAAGGATTACGTTTTTATCAACCGTCGGGAAAACAAAGTTTACCTCTACAATGAAGCCTTTGTGACCTATCAGGACATGAAGATCGAGGCCGGAATCATTGTCCTGGATTACAATAAGAATGAAGTAACCGCCAAGGGTATTGTTGATACAGCAGGCACGTATACGCAAATGCCTGTCTTTACTCAAGGACAGAGCGAGGTGGAACCGGATTCCATCATCTTTAATTTTGACACCCAAAAAGCGCTTATATACAACTCCAGAACCGTTCAAAATGGTTTTCGAGTTCGCGGGGAAGTTGCCAAGAAAGTAAATGACTCCGTGGTATATATGAGCAATGTACGCTTTACCACTTCTGAGAATGTTGACGACCCGGAATACTATTTCTATGCGCGCAAAGTAAAATTCGTACCAAAGAAGAAGATCGTTACTGGCTTGACCAATATGTACATCGCAGATGTGCCGACGCCTATTGGCTTGCCTTTTGCCTTCTTTCCACTGACTGAGGACCGAAAATCCGGTTTTATCCTACCACTGATTGGTGAGGATAATGATCGAGGGTTTTTCTTTCAGAACTTCGGATATTATATTCCCATTGCCGATTATGCAGATCTCACCGTAATGGGAGACTATTTTACCAACGGTAGTTATGGGGTCCGGGTAGAAAGCGCCTACCGAGTGCGTTATAAATTCAATGGTAACTTGAGTTTCCGATTTGAGAATAACCTGACCAGTGAACGTGGATTTCCGGACTTTGCGCAGCAAACCATTTACAACCTGCGTTGGAACCACTCTCAGGATACTAAGGCCAATCCGAACTCCCGTTTTTCTGCTTCGGTGAACTTAGGTAGTTCGCAGTTCTACCGACAATCGGTAAACCAGAACAACACGGCCAACTTTTTGAACAACAACCTGTCGTCATCGGTTTCTTATACGAAGGTTTTTCAAGGGAATCCGCAGATCAATTTAGCCTTAACGGCGACGCATACACAAAACTCCCAGAGTGAGCAGATCTCCATGACCCTGCCCACCTTTACAGGGAACGTTTCCCGTATATTCCCCTTTGCTCCTAAGTCAGGGAGTAAAAAGGGAATCATTCAAAACATTAACCTGCAGTATGATGTGCAGGCGATTAATCAGTATAATACCACGGACAGTTTGTTCTTTAGACCGGAGATGTTTAGAGATGCGCGTTTAGGTGCTCGACACACCATACCGATCACCACAAACTTTAAGGTTCTGAATTACCTCAGCGCCTCAGTAAGCGCTAATTATCAAGAAACCTGGGTGTTCAAGACTTTTGAACAAAGCTTTGATCCAGAGCTTAATGAAGGCGCGGGGGGCGTCGCCGTTGATACGGTTCGCGGCTTTGACTCTTACCGTACTTATAACTTCTCTGCAAGTTTAGGAACAACCATCTACGGTAATTTCCCCATGGGGCTTAAAAAAGACTCAACAACAAGGAAAATACAAGCCATTAGGCATGTTTTGAGGCCTTCCATTAGTTTCAGCAACACTCCGAGTTTTGAGCAATTCTATGACGAATACACTGCCCAAGTGGCTGGAACTCCAGATATGGAAGAAGTGATTCAGTATTCTCGATTTGAAAACACTTTGTACGGAGCTCCAAGTCTCAATGCGGCCAGTAACATAGGTCTGACCGTAAGTAATACTATTGAGGCCAAGGTCAGGGATAAAGACTCTACGGCCACAGAACCTAAAAAGATCACCTTACTGAATAACCTTTCATTCAGCACCAACTATAATTTATTGGCGGATTCGTTGAACTTAGCCCCAATCAGTTTTAGGGGAAGCTTACCCGTACTGCCAAAATTAGACCTCAACTTTGGAGGAAGTTTGGACCCTTATGCGCTAAACAATAACAACCAGCGTATTGATATGCTCAATATCAATAATGGCGGGAGTTTGTTTAGACTCACGGACTTTAATATGAGTATGAATTACGCCTTTAACAGTAAGGATTTCTTTACTGGAGGTGCAACGGATGAGGATCGACTGGACAATGAAACCTTTAGAAATGGTGGGCGTCCGGATGACCTTTTTGGTAATTCCAACGACTTTGGAAATAATGCGCGCAATCGCAATCAGGATGAAGATAAAGGAGATCCAACAGAGTTTCAACGATACCGCTACAGTTTCCCTTGGGACTTGCGTTTGGCTTATACCATTACCTATTCCAATAGGCAGCGGGAGAATACTATTTCTTCCCACTCCTTGATGTTTAGTGGTAATGTGGAACTCTCACCTCGATGGTCCGTCGGAGCCTCGTCAGGATATGATTTTACCAATAAGGGATTCACTTTTACGCAGTTCCGCTTCAATCGAGATTTGGAGAGTTGGAATATGAACTTTACCTGGGTACCTTTTAGCAACAGAAGTTCCTGGTATTTCTATATCGGAATCTCTGCGGATGTGCTCAGCGACATCAAATACGACAAACAACGCCGACCTGATCAGCGCTTATAATTTGCAACACTATGGCTAAAAAAATCATCAACACTCCAAATGCTCCGGCTCCTATTGGCCCCTATTCTCAAGCGGTTATTTACGGAGATCTTTTATACACCAGCGGTCAAATTGCGATAAATTCAGTCACCGGTGAAATGGTCATGGATAGCATCGAGAAGGAAACTCGCCAGGTCATGGAAAATCTAAAGGCGGTACTCGCTGCTGCGGATATGAACTTTGACAATGTGATCAAAACCACCATTTTCTTGAACGATATGGAGCAATTTGCTGCAGTAAATGCAGTTTATGGCGAATATTTTGACCCGCAGAACGCACCAGCACGTGAGACGGTACAAGTGGCGAACTTGCCTAAGTACGTCAACGTTGAGATCGGGATGATTGCTGGGCGCTAGTTATTGTTCTTCTTTGCTCCGAAGTTTACTGGACCTAAATCTGGGTCTGAATCGTCTGGTACGATATTGAGAGGTGCCTCCCCTTCTACAGCGATGTCTTTATTAAAGATCTTCTTAACCAATTCTCTAAAGGTGTCAAAGTCTACAGTATAAGAGATTCCTGCACCTTGCTCAAAGTTGAGCTGCTCTCCAATGAATTGGATCTGCGCCTGACGGTTAAAGAAGTTCATCCGCAGCGATCCATCCTCATTGATCAACCATTGAATCTCCACATCTCCTGCAACCTGAGTATCGTTAACACCTCCAACAGGAATACCCACTTCCCCATTAATGATGATACGGTCTGTGATATTGGCCGATATAGAGGTTCTAAAACGATCTCCAGTGTCTAAGTCAGGGCGTCTATCTCCAACATCATAGGCTACCTCAATGTTCAGTTTGGAATCTTTATCATTTAAAAGATCATTCAAAACTGATCCCACAGCTTGAGATACCACGCTTCCCACAGGATTATCAAAACCACCTGCGGTATCTTGGAACTGATCAATGGCTAATAAGAAAATAGCCTGTTGTTCCCGTTGTTCTTTGGAGCGGAGCTTATCTGCAAGTTCATCTGCCACTACGTTGTTGGCTCTTGGGAATTCCACAAAGAAATCCAGCTCTGGCTTTAAGATTTCCCCGCTCAGTGCTACAACCGCGTCTACATTGATCTTTCTGTTAGCGCCCGGATTGTCTAGCAGCACTGAAGGATTTGCTGTGGTTTTATAGCGCGCTTTAATATTGAGGTTGGCACGTGTGGGATCTCCATTCCAGGAAATAAGGCCATCATCATCCACATCAATGGTTTTGGAGATGATGTTTTGATACTTGAAATCGTACTTCCCTTCTATCACGCGGAATTCACCCCACATATTGAATTTTCCTAACGTATTGAGCTCTACCAAGATCAATCCCGCTCCACGACCTCGAAGTCTGGAGCCGCTCTTTTGGTCAATCACTACTTCCACCAAGGCATTGGAATTGATATCCAAGTCAAAATTCATTTCCAAGCCCGTTATCTTTTCCTGCTCTATGATCTCTCCTCTTAGACGAGCCGCCTTCTCTTCTGGCGATAAGAAGCGGATGTAGCCTTCTTCACCCAGAGCTTCCACGTCACTCAGAGGAATATTAAATACAGTATTGGGTTCCGTAGTAGCCAAAACGTCTATGGTCAAGGCATCTGTAGGCCCGTAGATATCCGTTTCTCCGCTGACAAAGGCTGTTCCGTAGTAAAGCGCATCCTCTTCAAATGGAGTGTCTAAAACAAGCAGATTATCTGTGATGACCTTGAGGTTAAGGTTCCAGGTTTGGAAGTTTTGGTGTGAAACATAGCCCGACAATATACCTCCTGAGTCGTATTTAGTATCGGTAAACGGAATATTCCCCAGATCCCATCGGCTGCCATTTATAAAGAGCTCTGAGGCGTCTGCAAAGGCGTAATCTACATTCAACACCGGAATGGTCAAGCCAGAAGCATCTAAGGTGATCTTACCATTGACATCGGGTTTTTTATAACTACCACTCACTTGAGCATTTCCGCTGGCAAAACCGCGAATGTCTGTTATGACATCTGTTCCAAACGGAGTTAAGGCGCTTAGATTCAATCGATCCAAATTCACATCCAGATCAATTTGAGGCTCTTTGGGTCTCAGGTCAATACTTCCTACTGCGGATATGGCCTTGAAATTACCACTGGTCAAAGCTATATTGACATCGTACTGGGAAAGATCTTGGTTTCCGGAGACTTTGAGCAGCAGATCACCGTAATACACCTCATTGATGTTTACATCTGAGATCTGCACGTTGGAGTCCGGATAATACAGACCCTCTCTTTGTAAAAAGTTTAAACGGCCATTGACAATACCGTGCAGGTCTAAATTCTCTACCACAGGCGTTATATTGCCAATATCAACATCCGTAAAGTTCAGCTCGAAGTCCTTGTAATCACTGCCGCGTAAAAAGCCAGCCATCTCAATGTATTCATTGTCGTGATTCATCACTAAGGAATCAATATTTACATCTCTAAAGTTGTTGTCAAAGACGATCTTATTACGTCTGTTGTTGTTGCGATTTATGTACCAGACATTCTCCTTAAACTCAACGGTAGAGCGCTTAATACCAACTACAGACTTTCCGTCTGGATTGATAGTGTGATATAAGGAAAGGTTGTATTTGTCTTTGTTGTCAAAGCCTCCCGTGAACTCCGAACGAATAAATAGGGTGTCCTTAAGGGTGAAATTGATCAGCTCCATGTCCTTAAGGTCATAAAAGCCCATATCCACAGAATCTACTTGAATATAGGTGTTAAACAGCGGATTGTCATTATCAACCCGCAGATTTACCTTTCCGAGGTAATTGCCATATACCCCTATCTCTGGTGAATTGAAGTTGAGTTTGAACTCAGACTCATCAGACGAAACAGAACCCGTCACTTTAGAATTTTCTCCCAATTTTATCTCTGGCACAAAAACATCCACAATTTTACTGAAGACTTCAAATTCATAGTCTAAGTACTGATTGGTGGTTACCTCTATAGGCTGATAGTTCGCATAGATACTCCCGACCCCATTTCTAAACAAATACGGCAGGTCCATGATATTGAACTTCCCGATCAAACGGCCGTTGATCACATCAGGAGAAACCACTTTGATCTCGCGCTCTTCTCCTACATTTCCTGCTTGGACGATCAGGTCGTCAAAATAATAGTAATCCTCCAAGTTCTGATAAATGGTCTCTTTAAACTCGATCATTCCCACGGCGTCATCCACATTGGTCCCTGTCATATCCATAAGGATCTCTCCAGAGAAAATACTGATGGAATCCCGCTTGATCAGGTTGAGTTTATTCAGATCCGCATATTCCACATCCGCAGTAAAATCATAACGGTTGATGGCGGCAGAAACATCGATCAAGCCTTCAAAATCCATCTGCAAGTTTGGATCGTTTATCGTAAAGGCTCCATTGAATTCTGGCTTTTGAAGGGTTCCAGAGACCGAAACGCCTCGGTAGGGATAATCCATGATCTCCAAAACATTGAGACGGCCTGAGATACTGGATTTTACCGTTTCCACATTAAATCCTTGGCCATCAAAATCTAAGGAGCCGTCAACACTGCCAATACTTGAGGTCCCAACAAAGGTGCCCAAATTGAATTGGTCCATCCGCAGAAAACCTTTATAAGTGGCATTCTCAATCTCATTGATCTGCCCCATTTCAAAAACGGTTTGCAGATCACCTAAGCCAGTAGCGATATAAACATCAGAGTCCAGCGTAGTGCCTGTAACTGTGGAGCTTCCGTTGACATCAAAAACTCCCAAACTCTGCAGTTCTTGAGGAAGATCGGCAAAAGTGTTGGGTAGTAAACGTTTGAGGTCTGTATAACTAGTAGAAATACGATGATTCTTAGAGTCAATGCTAAATCCTTTCTCCGTGCTGAGTAAATTCACGCCGTGATAACGACCTCTCAAACGCGTTGAACGAAAACGGGTGTTGTTGGTAATGAAGACAAAATCGTTGAGTACCCCTTCAAATTCCCCAGAAACAATCAAAGTTTCATTGCGCCCAAATTCATCGTAAAAGGCGCGGAGATCGTTGGTGCTTAAAGCGGAAGGCTCAAAGTTTGCTGTGATCTTTACTTTGTTGATGAAATCACCCAGCTTGTCCGGATAGTCCAACATAACCGAAGCTGAGATATTAGAATAACCCGTCTGCAAAAGCAGGTCTTTAATCTCCATATGTTCTGGCCCATAGGTGTAATGTCCACTCATATGGTTCACACAAACTCCGTTGCGTTCGTTGAAATAAATATGTTCTACCCAAAGGCTTACAATATCGTCGTTGATCTTTAAGTCTTTAGCGTTTAGAATGAAATCGCGAAAATCAAACATCAAGACCAATTCTTGATTTTCATCACGAATACGAATATGGGTCTCTTCCATATTGACCTCACTGGCCAAGAGCACAAAGGGCTCTCCACTGGGCGGATTGTCGCTTTCGAATTTTTCTATAAAGACCGTGAGGTTATCATCTTCTTCTCCCTCATAAGTAGTGAGGTAAAAGTTCAGGCCTGCAAAGTCCACATGACCCAAATCTGGATTGCCTTCATACAGACTTTTAAAACTCAAGATAGATGCTGAGAGCTTCTCCGTAAAGATCAAGGTGTCCTCGTGATGGTCTTTGATCATCAATTCTTTGAGCACCACATCACCGTTCCAGCCCAGTCCTACCCGCTCTATACTGATGTTAGTATTGAAGTCTTCATTGATGGATTTGGTGAGTTTTTGAGCGATTGCGGTCTGAACAGGCGGCAAGGAGATCAAGATGATCAAAGACACCAAAAACAACAGCAGGATCAATAAGATCCGCAGGAAACGTTTTCGGTATTTTTTCAGAGCGCTCAAAGTCGTAATTTTGTAATCAATAAACGTACCACGTATTATGGCAAAGCCTACTTATATCTTGGGAATAGAGTCCTCTTGCGATGACACCAGTGCTGCTGTCATTGCAAACGGGAAAATGCTTTCGAATGTTGTTGCTACCCAGAAAATTCACGAGCAGTATGGCGGGGTGGTTCCCGAGCTTGCCTCGAGAGCGCATCAGCAAAATATAGTTCCGGTGGTACATCAGGCCTTGGTTCAAGCAAATATCGAAAAAAAAGACCTAAGCGCCATAGCTTTTACCAGCGGACCTGGACTGATGGGATCCTTGCTTGTCGGCACCTCATTTGCCAAGTCTCTGGCCATGGGATTGAACATCCCGCTCATTGACGTACATCACATGCGCGCACACATTTTAGCCCACTTCATTGATGTTGAAGGGCAAAAGCCTCCAGAGTTTCCTTTTATCGCTTTGACCATAAGCGGAGGACACACGCAGCTGGTGTTAGTTCACGATTACTTTGATATGGAACTATTGGGAGAAACTATAGATGATGCCGTTGGCGAATGTTTTGATAAGTCTGGGAAGATCTTAGGCCTGCCTTATCCCGGAGGCCCGCTATTTGACAAACTGGCTCAGCAAGGGAATCCCAAGGCTTTTCCCTTTCCAAAACCCAAGGTTGGACCTTATGAATTTAGCTTTAGTGGCCTAAAGACAGCCGTCTTATATTTTGTACAGAAGAATACCGCGCAAAACCCTAATTTTATTGAGGAGAACATTAAAGATATCTGCGCGAGTGTCCAATTCACTATTGTGGATTATATCATGGATAAAATCAAAAACGCCGTGCGAGACACGGGTGTGAATCGAGTGGCTATTGGCGGAGGAGTTTCTGCAAACAGCAGTATTCGTCAGGCTATGGTTGATGCCAAGACGGACTTGGGCTGGGACACTTTTATCCCTCCCTTTCAGTTTTGTACGGACAATGCGGGTATGATTGCCATGGTGGGTCAACTCAAATACGAACGCGAGAACTTTGCCGGGTACGAACTGCACGCCAAAGCACGAATGCCTTTTACCCGTCCTGCTGAAATTTAAGTCTTTTTATACCTTTACTAAATGCAATTGTTCTTCCAACCCGATCTTGATTCCAACAGCACCAGCGTTGGGTTTGACAAAGACGAGAGTCGCCATATAACCCGAGTTTTAAGGAAATCCACAGGAGATGTGATCCACATCACCAATGGTAAAGGCTTGTTGTTTACTGGCGAATTAGGTTTGGTAGAACCCAAGCACTGTGAAGCCTTCATTACCCAAGTAGAAAAACTCCCTGTACTGCCCTACCGCCTGCATATGGCGGTGGCTCCGACCAAATCTAACGATCGATTTGAATGGTTCTTAGAAAAGGCTACAGAACTTGGGATTAGTACCATTACGCCATTGCTTTGTGATCACAGTGAACGCAAGCAGATCAACTGGGAACGCTACAACAAGATCGTGGTCAGTGCCATGAAACAATCGCTGCAAACCAATTTACCGGAGCTTAATGAGCTTACCGCTTTCAAAGACTTTGTCAGTTACCAAGCCAAGCTTAAAGGCCTTAAAGCCATTGCGCATTGCGAAGATGGCGCTAAAGAACCGTTTAAAGATCTGGTCAATAGCGAGCAGCAACAAATTGATGTCTTGATCCTTATTGGCCCCGAAGGCGACTTTAGCACAGAAGAGATCGCCTTTGCTACTGAGGCCGGTTTTGTACCGGTATCTTTAGGAACCCAACGCTTACGCACGGAGACCGCTGCCATTGCAGCCTGTCATACCCTAGCCATACTCCGCGGATAAAAATTGAAACCCAGAGCCGAAGCCCCGGGTTTCGCTAACCAACCTTGATTCAAAAAAATTGAAAAAAAGTATCATTGTTTGGTCCACTGGAGGGTCACATCAGGAGAACCTTCTCCACAGGCATCGGTAATATCATCCTGAAAGGTTAAGGTAAAACTGCTGTCATCTCCAGAAATATACATTCCATTTCCTCCCACTCCTGGGCCCAAGAATATGGAGTTGCCGCCGCAAGCAGTAAAGGTGAATTGCTCATCGGCAAAGATCACCTCCTCACAGACAAAATCCATGACATATGTAGTGAGGTTATCCAAACCAACAGAGGCTACATAAAAGGCTTCAAAAACACGTTGGTTCGGGCCTGTCAAAGTCACTCCTAAGGCGGCTTCAGAAGTGGTTTGATCAAAGAGCGTTAACACCACGCCACCTCCATCTGGATCAAAAGTATCCAAGCCAAATATGGTCGGTGTCACTTGTTCCACTAAATAGTCTCCAGTAAATGCGCCTGGCTCTACTGGACAAGTAATGAATATCCTGATTGTTAGTGAACTAGCAACAACTACCTCACCAGATGCTTCAATGTTCACAATTACCTCTTCTGTAGGAATCTGTTCTCCCAAAGGGTCTATTCCAGAGATGGTAAAACTCCCTTGATAGGCATTTGCGGGAATGGTGAAACTACTCGGGATATTATAGTATTCTGCACCCAGTTCGGCTGGTGCGCTTATAGACAAATTAAAGTTTCGATCCATAGGGGCACGGGTGGAACTGTTCACCACCACTTCTGCCGTTCCAGAATCGTTGATCAGAATGGCGAGTTCCACAGTAGAATTCGCAAAACTGAGTAGGGTCTGACCGTTATCCGGATCAAACAGGATACGGTCCTTATCAGAATCGCAGGCGGTAAATGCCACACAATTCAACAGTATTAAAATGATATACTTTTTCATGATTGCTACATTTAATTGGTGTCATAACCAGGGTTCTGTTCAATATTCGGGTTCACATCGATCTCTGCCTGAGGGATCGGCAAAGTGAACTTGAAGTCCGTAGGCAGGAGTTCGCAAGGCGTAGGCCCGCCGCAGTCGGCATCGTTACGTACGATTCCCAAACCTGTGATATCACGGGTTCTTCTCAGATCAATAAATCGATGCCCTTCATAGGCTAATTCTTTGCGTCGCTCACTTAAAATGTCAGTAATGGCTTCGAGAACAGTGGAATAATTAGGAGCCGGCTGATCGGATCCAAAGCGCGCGTCACGAAGGGCATCGATGGTTATGGCTGCCTCTGCCAGCTGCCCCAAACGGGCTTGAGCTTCGGCTTTGATTAAATATTGCTCGGCCACGCGATAGAGCTTCAGGTCATTCAACCCAAATTGCCCATCACGACCGGGATATTTCTTGATAAATAACGTCTCGGGAGGATTACTCACCGGATCAATGGTGCCGCCGTCCACATCATCATCCAACAACACATCATAGCGGATATCTAAAGGGTCCAAGGAATCAAAGAGTCCAAAAGACATCTCAAAAAAAGCACCTCCTGTACCTGTGAAATAGAACAGTCCACCTGCTCTACCGTCGGCTACGGTGCGTGAGGCCTTAAAGATCACTTCCGTATTGTCTGCATCAGCATACATATTTACGTATTGAGTTCTATCGGCCAAAGGATAGGTTGCGATCAACTGATCGGCCAAAGAGATGGCTTGCGCATTGTTTCCTCGGTATAGGGCGATACGCGCCTTTAACGCTGTGATAAAGTCCTTGTTGAGAAAGATATTCGCCGAATCCTCCAAAATGGCATCAGCAGCATCTAAATCGCTTAAAATCCCTGCAAACACGTCTCCAACGCTATCACGCCCAGGAAGTTCCAAAATGACCACAAAGTCTATATAAGGCACTCCCAAATCGCTGTCAGCAAAACCTGGAGCAAACACAGTGAGCAGATCAAAATGCGCCAAAGCTCTCAAGGCTAAGGCCTGTCCTTCTATTTGCCTGAGACGATCCACCTGAGCCTCCGTCAAGGAAGCACTGTCTATAGTTTCTATGGCTTCCAAAACACGATTGGCTCGATTGATCACCGCATAATAGCTGGAGTAAATATTATTTACCACGCCACTACCGGCGTTTATAGTCTGATTGTGCTCTACGGTTCCCTGTCCACCGTTGTCTACTCCAAAACGCAGATCGTCTGTGAATCTGGAGGAGAATTGTATGATCAGTTGCGGGTTGTAGGCCGCATAGGCACCGCTTAGCGCAAGATCAATATCTTCCGGAGTTGTCAAGGCGCCTTCTGCAGCTACGGAATCTACCGGAAGTATGTCCGTAGCGTCACCGCAGCCTGCAAACAGCAGGGCTACCGAGGCGATATATATAAATAACTTCTTCATGATTTCAATTTTTAAAAGGTTAAGTCTAAACCAAGCGTAAAGGTTCTGGCGGTCGGGAAATCGAAAAAGGAAGATCCTGTATTGGTCTCCGGATCGAATCCTCGCCAACGACTAAAGGTTAACACGTTCTGTCCTTGCATATAAATACGCGCTGCTGCAAACGGTTTCTTTTTGAACTGTTCTCCGCGTAGCGTGTAGGACAGGACAATATTTCTCAAGCGCAAAAAGGAGCTGTTTTCCAGATAGCGGTCTCCCGCTTGAAACCTAAACCCGCCCAAGTTAGGATCCGGAACATCGGTGATGTCTCCCGGCTGACTCCAAGCGTTAAGTACTGTAGTGCTCTGATTGGCAAATCCCGCTAAAGAGGGATCCTCTGTTACGGCAAGCGATCCGTTAGTACGGTACTGCTCCGCAGCAAAGCTCCAAAGGCAGGAAAGTCCAAAGCCTTTGTATTGTACATCGGCACCAAAACCACCGCTGTAGAGCGGCTGTGTACCTTTTCCTAAGAAAACAGCATCGTCTGGATTGAACTGATTGGTGATCTGCCCGTTGGCATCTAAGTACAGCGGTTCTCCGTTCGCCGGATTCACACCTGCATAGCGCACCAAACGAAACTCTCCAATAGATTGTCCAACCCCGAGGTTGCCCACGCGCTCTTCCCCATCAAAAAGACTGAGGATCTCGTTGTCGTTGTAGTTGACATTACCGTATAGGTTGACAAAGAGCTGCTTGGCTTCATTGCGCACCAAGGCATAATTGAATTCAAAGTCAACCCCTTTGTTTCTGAGCTTTCCAACATTGTCTGGAAAGGTGTTGAAACCTGAAGTCAGAGAAACGGGGCGAAAAAGCAAGGCATCTCTGGTGGTGTTGGAATAAAAATCCAGGTTCCCGCTAAAGCGGTTGTCAAAGAAACTGAAATCAATTCCGAGGTTGGCCTGGGTGGTTTCCTCCCACTTCAGGTTATCATTACCAATAGCGCTTGGAACTACACCTGGCGTTGCATTGTAGCCAATGGCTGGAGAAAACAGACTGAACTGCCCAAAGGGAATAAACAGCTCCTGATTTCCTACCGTACCAAAACTGACACGCAAGGCGAGCTCATTGACCCACTCTTTTTTGGCCATAAAAGCTTCATTGGCAATATTCCATCGGCCGGATACGGCATAGAAGGTTCCGAACTCATTCTCATCCGGGAAAAAGGACGATCCATCACGACGCAAACTGGCCTGCACCTCATAACGCTTGTCGTAACGGTAGCTCAACACTCCAAAGTAAGAGAAGAGCCCACGATCGTTCTGAGACCCAAAAAGAATGGGGATGTACGGTCTGGTTTCGGCTCCGCCTTGTAACTCTACCACTTGCCCAGAAGTGATCCCGTTGATTGACTGCTCAAATAGCGGATTAAGTCCAAAACCGACAAAACCGAAGGAACGCACATGCCGTTTGTTGTACTCGGTAAACAGCGAGGCCGTTACATCGTGTACATCCCCAAAGGTGTTCTTATATCTTAAACTGGCGTTGAAGTTCAACCGCAGGTCTCTAAAATCACTTTCTTGGCGTGACCCTTTCAGATCAGAATCCGCAGTAGGTGTAATTAAACCGCGAATACTCCCGGGTGTAGTGATGATAGTCCCATTCTGTTGGCGGTAATCCGCTCCCAAAAGGGCTCCCAACTTGAGATTCTTGGCCAATTCATAAGAGGCGTCCAAGGAACCGATCAAGCGCAGTTCTTCTTCATTATCTGTATTAAAGGTGGCCGTATTCAATGCCAAATAAGGCGTATTGAGAAAGCCATTGGCTCCCGAAGCATTGATGGATCCATCCGCGTTAAGCGCACCAGATGCCACAGTACCAAAGGTGTTCAGGCTTCCATCGGCATTAAAGGCGTCCTGAAACGGCAAACCGATATAAGGCACAATGAACGGGTTATCCAACTGCCCTCCAGTATTGCCTCCACGAGCGCGATCCACCACAAAATTACTCTTGCTAAAGTTCGCTGTGAATTGACTCGAAAGCTGAAAACGGTCCGAACGCACCTCATTGTTCGTTCTAAAGGTGAATCGTTGCAAGGAAGAACCCAAGGTGATTCCCTCCTGTTCAAAATAACCCAAGGAATTAAAGCTTCTGCTGTTCTCACTACCGCGAGACACGGCGATCTCATGAGAAATGGTCGTTCCATTTCTAAAGAAAATATCACTCCAATCGGTGTTGATCTGTGCGAGTTCTGCGATCTCCTGATCAGTCAGGCCGTTCCCAGCTCCTGTACCGATGAGTCTTTGGTATTCCAAAAGCTCACGTGAGGACAGAACATCAAAGTTCGGATCGGGTTTTAAAGAAACTCCATACTGAGAACGATAAGTCAAAGTGAGCGGACTGTTGAACTTACCGCGTTTGGTAGTCACCACGATCACTCCACCGGCAGCACGGCTTCCGTACAAGGCAGAAGCAGAAGCATCCTTAAGGACTTGAATGTCTTCAATATCATTGGCATTCAAACTGCGGAAGTTGTCTTGATCTACAAAGACCCCATCGATAACGAACAGCGGTTCACTATCTCCGTTGAAGGAATTCACCCCACGAATGGTAATGGTTCCCTGTTGTCCTGGTTGTCCAGAACCCGTGGCTACGTTAAGTCCAGCCACACGTCCTTGCAAAACCTGGTCTAAGGAAGCAATAGGAACTTGCTCCACTTCTTTGGCTTTAACCGTGCTCACGGCTGCTGTTGGATTCTCCAAGCCATAAATAGGCGCTGAGATCACAACTGTTTCTAAGGCTTCGGATTCCAGAACCACATCAATTTGGCTGCGTCCGTTAATACCGACTTCCAATGGCGCGGTTGATACATACGAAAACACCAGGGTTTGACTGCCATCTACATTGATGGTATACGTTCCGTCAAGGTCGGTTTGTACCCCTAAATTGGTGTCTTTGATTTGCACAGTGGCTCCAAACAAAGGAAAGCCCTCTGTGTCTGATACGGTACCTGTTACTGTTAGCTCTTGCGCCATCCCTAGCCAAGGGACCAACAAGAATAGCAGCCAGGCATTTTTCAAAATACTCTTCATACTAGCAAATTTTGATGAAACAAAAACGAGGCTTTAAAAGCAGCGATGCTCTTAAATGCGCTAGTACAAAGATTTAATGGAAACCCAGGCTTTGTGGGTGCAATGGATAAGAATTACCCTTTACCTTTTTAATGTTTACCTAAGCCCGTTCGGGCTTTACCTTTACCTTTTTAAGGAATGTAAGCCTATGTATATAAGGCTTTTACGAATTGAGAAGGAGTAACCTCGTTGATCTTTTTGAACGATTTGTTGAAGGTAACCTTATTGTTGAAACCTACCTCGTACGCCACGTCTATGATGTTCTTCTCACGCTCGGTATCGGCTTTGAGAATCTCCATAGCTTCCTTGATTCTGTAGCTGTTGATCAGCTCAAAGAAGTTCTGGTTAAAGTGCTCGTTAATGATCTGAGAAGCACTGTGGCGCGTAGTACCTAAACGGTCTGCCAAAGAGTCAAGGTTAATATTGTTCTCCCGATAGATCTTCTCTTCATCTAAAAGATGCATGAGTTGATTCTTCAATTCTAGGGAATAACTATTGGTAAGACCAGAGTTCTTGTATTTGAGATAATTGGATTCCAAGTGGAAGCCCATCAATACCTTCGGACGGCTGTAGGCAACATAAGCTACGTACAATACCATTCCAGACATTAAGATCAGCTGGGAGTTAAAAATAAGCCCTGTGTTGATATCAGCCATCAATAGAATACCGTAGATCACATACACCAAGGCATACAAGATTTGGAAGCCTACAATGTTGCGCTGCCACAGATACAATGGTGTTTGTACTTGTGTGCGATGCGTTCTGGTCTTTAAGAACAACATTAAAGTCAGGGAAGCATAAACGATCAAGGAAAGGATCTTTCCTCCCGCCACAATTTGTCCATAGGGATTAGAACTGTAAGTCCCTAAACCGAGCATCATGCGCAGCTTCTCTTCCGCAGACAAGGAATAAATCGGTAGAAACATAATCACCAACGCCAGTGTTGGCAAGAGGTGTAATGCATCAATAATTTTAGGTTTGTAACCTGTTTTGATCCGTCTGAAGTAGAAATACAAGAGCGGTCCATAAAGGAAGGAGAATACCGTAGACATGCTTTGTGTGTGCGGTAACTCAAAGGTGTAATTCATGGTGTACAAGCCAACGTGGATGATAAACACCGAGTGAATCAACAAAAAGAGGCTCAGCAATAGCGCTGCTAACTGATCTTTTCGCTTTCTGATGTTGATGATAAAGACAATAAAGAATCCAATAAGTCCAGAATAAATATAGAACAGTGCGATCCACTCAAAACGAGGTACATATTGTTCTACCAAGGCTTGGTATTCTGGCGCTTCTGAGATATAATTGAAGGAACTGTGTTCTACAAAGTGGAAATCTAAGGTTCGCTTTACGTATTTGTCTATGTAAATAGCAGCAGTCTCGGCGTCATTGGTCTTTGCGGCTTTAAATGCTAGCTCACGGAACATCAGTACAGAATCGATCTGAACTTCCTCTTGCATATGCGCTGATGAGATCTGGGCAAAAGAAGTTGTGCCGCTCAAAACAAGGAGCAGTAGCACAATTGTTTTTTTGAATTTCGCCTGGATGGTTAGCATAGCCGAATTTTCTATTAAAGATAAGTCTCAACAAGGTAAAATAAAAGCGGATAGTACATCCCGATAGAAGTTTACTCGTAAACCTTTATCAGGAAGACAACGTAACTACCTGTTTTACAAATATATAAAACAAGCGTCAAAAGCGTTCAAAATTTTAACATGCGTAAAGCCTCAAATGCATTAAACCTTGTAGGAACTTTTAATTTATAACAATTTAGGCTAAAAATACCCTACATTTTTATCACTTTTTGGCATTTATTTATGAGAAAGGAAGCTTACCTTTAAACCATGTCTAAAAGACTCGCATATCTATTCCTCTTGGTAGCCCTATTTGGAAATTTATCTTTGACCAAAGCACAGGAAATTGCCGTTTTGCAATACGGTGGTGGCGGAGATTGGTATAGCAACCCAACGGCCGTTCCCAATTTGGTTCGTTTTTGTAATCAAGAGATTGGAACGGTGATGAAGGATCGAATCAGCAGCGTTAAACCCGGGAGTATTGATCTGTTCAATTACCCAATGCTTCATATGACCGGTCACGGTAATGTCTATTTTTCTGACGAGGAAGCTGAAAATTTACGCGCATACTTATTGAGTGGAGGATTTTTACATATAGATGATAACTACGGTATGGATCCTTATTTACGAAAGGAGTTGGTAAAGATCTTCCCAGACAAAGAGCTTAGAGAATTGCCCGCCTCCCACCCTATTTTTAGCGTGCATTTTAAATTTCCTGAAGGATTGCCCAAGATTCACGAACACGACAGCGGCAGACCTCAAGCCTTTGGAATCTTTGAGAATGACCGCCTGCTGATCTTGTATACTTTTGAAGCGGATATAGGCGACGGTTGGGAAAACCCGGAGATCCATAACGATCCGCCAGCAGTGCGTCTCAAAGCCTTGCAAATGGGCGCTAATATTGTCAAATTTGCCTTTAATCAATAAAGGTGACGCAACTTACTCACGACCAAAATCCATTCAAGCCCAAAAGCTTTTCCATATCCTTGCTCACTGATGGCGTTCGCTCTCCGGCCAATATTGGCGGACTTTTCCGACTCATGGACGCCTTTGGGATTAAAGATATTTTCTTGGTAAACTCTCAGGTCGATTTGAACTCCTCCAGACTCAAGCGTACTGCACGCGGCACCGAGCGCAATTTAAATATCAAACAATTCGATTCGGCAGCTGATGCGCTACAGGATATCCAAAGTATAATTCCACAAGCAAAGTTAGTAGCCTTGGAAATTACCTCCGAGAGCGAAGTTTTAGACAGCTTTGAACTTGATCATAACGGGGAGTATGTCTTAGTTCTCGGTGGAGAAGTTCATGGGGTAAGTGAGCAGGTATTAGCCCAATGCGATAAGGTGGTTCACATTCCTATGTATGGCAACAACAGCAGCATGAATGTAACCCAGTCTGCGGCTGTTGCGCTGCATGTGCTCACTCAAAAGCTTTTGTAGTTGCGCTGCTAAATGCCTACTTTTAATTCATCAAACTAACTTAAATGACCTCCAAGACCATCTCCAATGGAATTTTACGTGCAATAGTAATATTGGTCGCGATAGCGGTGCTTATTTGGTTTTTGTATCAAATACGTTCTGTATTGGTCTATATCTGTTTAGCAGCAGTGATCACCCTGATCGGAAGGCCGATCGTGGTCTTTTTAAGAAGGCGCCTGCGCTTTGGAAACACCTTAGCGGTAATTACTACTATTACGCTGATGTTTGGGGTCTTTCTGGGGATCATGTCGCTTTTTATTCCGCTAATTGCTAAGCAGAGTAAAAACCTTTCGCTGCTGAATATGAATGGCTTGCAGAGCAATTTTGAATCGCTTTTTGATCAGGCCAATGCTTATTTTTCTAACAAAGGCATTGATATCCTGACTTCATTAGAAGAAATGGATTGGCTCTCAAAGATCGATTATAACGCCGTTCCAGACTTTTTGAATCATATCTTCGGAGCCTTAGGTTCCTTTAGTATAGGACTGTTCTCCGTGCTCTTCATCACCTTTTTCTTTCTGAAGGACAGCGCCCTTTTTGACAATGCCATCCTGAGTTTGGTGAAGAATTCTGATGAGAATCGGCTTAAAAAAAGCATTACCAAGATCCGCAACCTCTTGACACGCTACTTTGTGGGGCTCTTGGCACAGGTTACGGTGATCTTTATTTTGTACACTATTTTATTGCTGATCTTTGGCATTGAGAACGCCGTTGTCATTGCGTTTTTGTGTGCACTCTTAAATCTGATTCCCTACGTGGGACCACTTATTGGTGGGGCACTGATGTTGCTTTTAAGTATGAGCAGTAATATAGGAGCGGATTTTCAAACTGTTATTCTCCCTACAACGCTTTATGTGATGATCGGAGTGGTGATTGTGCAATTGATTGACAATTTTGTGAACCAACCGTTGATCTTCTCTTCCAGCGTTAAATCACATCCGCTTGAGATCTTTTTGATCATTATCATTGGCGGATTACTGCTGGGAATTGTCGGGATGGTTGTTGCTGTTCCTGTCTACACGGCAGTCAAAGTAATTGCCAAGGAATTCCTGTCTGAATACAAGGTGGTGCAACGCCTGACCAAAAATCTGTAGCGTGAACCTGGAGCTTTTAGCATCTAAGGCGGTTCAAACCTTTATTTTGGAACATTTAAAGGAGGATCCGCATCAATTGGCCTTAAAAAAGGCGGAAGTTGCCGGAGTGTCCATGCCTGAAATTGCTCAACAGGTCGCGGCTAGACAGCGCATCAAAGCCAAATTACCCAAGCTTTACGACCGAGCTGGTTTGGTGTTTCCTCCCAAGCTGAGTTTAGAGCAGAGCTCTTCTGAGCAGACGGCCGTTTACAAAGCCGCTGCGCACAGCGGGAAGCTGTTATTAGACCTCACAGGAGGCTTAGGGATAGATTCCATGGCCTTTGCAGAGCGGTTTGAACAAGTTACCTACTGCGAGCACAATGCAGCACTAGCGAAGCTGGCTGCACACAACTTTAAAATCCTCGGATTTGATAACATCACGGTGCATATCGGCGACGGAACAGAACTCTTAAAAACCCAAGCTTGGGATATGATCTATTGCGATCCCGACAGGCGCTCCAAGGTGCAGCGCGCCTTTAAATTGGAGGATTGCGAACCCAACGTCATTGCCTTGCAAGATGAGCTTCTGGCCAACAGCGCTAAGCTGCTGATCAAAGCGCCACCGATGTTGGATCTGCAACAGGCGCAATCCTCATTAAAAAATCTAAGCAGCATTGAAGTTGTTGCTGTCAAAGGCGAGGTTAAAGAACTTTTACTGCTAGCAGAACCTAATGCTGCACAGGTCACTGAACGCGCCGTAAACATCGGAACCGATAGTACTGTAACGGACAAAATCACCGCGGAGTTTGAGCCTCTTGCCTATTCTGACCCTTTAAGATACTTATACCTTCCTCATGGCGCACTGATGAAGCTACAGGCCTATGATTACATAAGCGCCTATTACGGCGTTCACAAACTGGCCAAACACAGTCATGTATTTACCGCAGATGGGTCCTTTGATTTCCCAGGAAGACGCTTCCAGGTTTTGGAGGTTTTGCCTTATGACAAACGACAGATGAAATCCTTTCTAAAGAAGGACTATTTGGTCATTGCGAAGAATTTTCCGCTGACGGTGGCACAATTGCGGCAGAAATTCAAGCTGAAAGACGCCGGAGACAAATACCTCATATTTACCACATTAAAAGACGGGAGTCGGGTTGTGATCACAGCCGAACTGGATTTGTAAAAAAATCTAAGAATTGGTTGTGTTATCTAATTCGAAAAGTTAACTTTGCCTCCGCTAAAATCAGCAATGGTATTAGTGTTTATTGGAGAGGTGCCAGAGTGGTAATGGAGCAGATTGCTAATCTGTCAACGGGCAACCGTTGCCCGGGTTCGAATCCCGGTCTCTCCGCAACGATCTTACAAAGGATAAGCGTTACGATTTTAATTGTGCATGAACAGCCCGCCCGCCGGCTGGCCCGTTCGCTAAAAACATCCACTGGATGTTTTCTTAACGCTCCGTCCGGGGTGTAGCGTAGCCCGGTTATCGCGCCTGCTTTGGGAGCAGGAGGTCGCAGGTTCGAATCCTGCCACCCCGACAAAAAAAAGACCTGAAAAGTGTAGCAAGTTTACTTGCTTAAGCTTTGAAGGTCTTTTTTTTGCAACAAACTAAAACCAGGATCACGAGCCGCAGGCGAGTAATCCTTTGGTTTGTTGCATTTTTCTAAGCGAACGGAAACTTGATTCCAGTGAGCGAGGGAAACAAAAAAGCCATAAAATCGCTTTGCGATTTTGGCTTTCTCTAGCAACATCCCCCACTCAGGATCATTGCCGAAGGCAATGAATCCTTCCAAGTTTACATCCTCGCAGCGTAGTTTATTTTACGGCATTTTAGTTTATGGGTTGTTGTGTTTTGTATGGCTAATCAAATCCAATCTCAGAAAAATAAAAGCGCTCATTCATTTGAACAAGACTGTATGATGCTCCATTGAGAGTTCAACGAACAAAGTCAAAGTCACCCCCCACAAGCCTCGTTGTAATACTCCACAATTTGATAAAGCCCATCACGCATTCTAAAGTCTTTGTTCTCTACCTTTTCAATCAGGGAAGGACAATCCTGAAAGTATTCCAACACCCGCTCTTTGAGTTGGTTGGCAATAGGATCATAAGGCCCCATATAGAGTGGTTTGGGGTCCTCCGGTTTTTTTAGGTAGAATTTAGTGACGGTTTGTCCAAAGGAAATGCCACCTGCTCCAGATGAGTTGATATTGTACTGATCCACATAGAGTTCTAATTTTTCTCCTGGAATGACCAGTTCTAGTTTTAGGTATTTCTTGCGGCCGTTAAACTGGTAAAACCGATAGACCCTTTTGTCTAAGTTGTCATCTATGATGCTTAAATAGTCAATATCTGCATAGGAAATGGTCTCGGGCTTGGCCATTTCATTTTCCTTTAATTTATAACCCTTGTTTTTGAATTTACCTTCTCCATTGAGTTGCTCTCCAGATTTCAACACGACTTTAGCCCTTCTGTAGGGATCTCCAAATTGCCCTAATGCAGTTGTGGTTGAAACGGTCAAAAGGAGCAAAACGATTAGTATACGCATATAGCTTGTTGTATTGTATGATAATTAATGAGGAGTCATTAAAGATACTACAAACCTCCATTGTTCCTGTGTACTTAAAGACTTTGTTTGTAAATATTTCAGTTCGATGGGTCTTCTCCTCCTCGCTCCAAATCCCTCAAATGTTAAATTTTCTATAAAACAGTACCTTTTTATACATAGTACCGTAACATTCTGAAATTTGTGCCGTCTATAAGGTGTACATCAAATCAAATCAATTAAATCAATTTTAAAACGAACAGTTATGAACTCATCAATCACCACAAAAAGAACAGGACGTTATTTCTCAACAGGAATCAGCAGCAAAGGAGTACAATGGTCCAATTACAGGAACTACAGTCGCTAATTGCGATTTAGACAGCGCATCACACATCAAACAGTTATCACAATGAAAAAGTTAGTAAACAAACACCTACTGGAGTCGCGAAGATTCATCATTGAAGCCTACAGAAATCGAGGCTCCAGGTTTTTGAACAACTATGAAATTTATTACCTAGAATAATGGAATTAGTACATGACCCGGACTAATAAGGGAAACAGCACAAGTTGTTTCCCTTTTTTTATGCGCTAGGTTAAATAGCTTATGGGTCTCGCGCCAGCGATCGCAGCAAAGTACCGTGTACTGCGTAGAGCGCGTTCGTGAAGTAAGCGCAGTGCTGCTTCACGAGGCGCCATAAATACTTTGAATAACAGCCGCATCAGTAAAAAGTATACATCTTACCCCAAAAAGTATAATTGCACCTTTAGAATCTTTATGATCTTTGCATCAACTGGTTAAAATCAAAACCATGATCAAAAGACTCTTTAAAAAACTGCTGCGTATGCTTTTATGGACCCTCGGAATCCTTGTTGGTTTAGTGCTCATTGTATTGCTTTATATACAGATTGACCCGGTATTTGGAGCCAATCCAGATCGTAGTCTAATGGCTAAACTGGCCATTGAGGCCCAATATGACGGCAAGAAGTTCCTCAACAAAGAAGCCACTCAGGTCATGACTTCCACTAAAGACAGTTTGGCTTGGCCAGATACGCAAACCAATATGCTAGGCTCATTGGCCCCTCCTAAAGGCAAGAATCCACAGCAGCCATTGCCGAGTTTAAAGTTTGACAAAACGCAATTTATTCCCGGTAGTTTTGCTTGGTTTGGGCATTCTACTATTATGATGAATGTAGATGACACCAACATCATTATTGATCCTGTTTTTTATCGCGCGTCGCCGGTCTTTTTTGCAGGGAAGCCTTTCCCTTTGGGCGAGCGTCCAACGATCGCGGAACTCCCCGAAATTGATGTGGTTTTGATCTCACACGATCATTATGACCATTTGGACATGAAAGCCATTAAAGAGATGGACCCTATGGTGAAGCAGTATTTGGTGCCGCTAGGCATTAAGGCGCATTTACTCAAGTGGGGTGTTGATTCAGCGAAGGTTCAGGAATTTGACTGGTATCAAGAACAATACTTTAAAGGAGTGAAATTTACCTTCACGCCTTCGCGTCACTTTTCTGGACGTGGGATCTTCAACAGAGCCTCTACGCTTTGGGGGAGCTGGATTGTTAAAGGGAGCAGTCAAAACATCTACTTAACCGGCGATTCTGGTTATACAGAGGACTTTGCCAAGATCGGCGCAAAATACGGGCCTTTTGATATTGCCTTTGTGGAGAACGGCGCTTATAACAGCGGCTGGGCGGAGATTCATATGTTCCCCGAGCAATCTGTACAAGCAGGAATTGATCTGCAGGCCAAGATGTTGTTTCCCATCCATTGGGGGAAGTTTGATCTCTCCCTTCACAATTGGAAAGAGCCCATTGAACGCTTTAAAACGAGTGCTGAGCAGCGCGAACAGTTTGTAGTGACGGCCAAGATCGGGTCTATATTCAATACAGAAAACCCTCCACAAGACAATTGGTGGCAATAAAAAAACGGTCACGGGCAGTGCAATACTGACCATGACCGTCTTTTGGGTCGCTAATTAAATTTAGTCTTTGATCTCGTTGAGTCCCTCCCCTTTCAGGTGGAAATCCAAGAAATCAATAATGCTGCTGTAGGCCTTGATCTGATTCTCTTTTTTGATAAAGCCGTGGCCTTCATCTTCAAACAATACGTATTCTACAGGAACGCCGTTCTCACGAACACCTTCTACGATCTCGTCGGACTCAACCTGTAAGACACGAGGGTCCTGAGCGCCTTGCAATACAATGAGCGGCTTGGTCACTTTGTCTGTGTGGAATAGTGGGGAAATACGCTTGAGACGTACGGAATCCGCTGAATACGGATCACCCAACTCTTTGTAAAGCGCATCTCTAAAGGACTCCCAGTACGGCGGAATGCTCTTTAGGGTACGCATCCAGTTGGTTACTCCAAAAAGGTTCACTCCTACGTCAAACTCCTCTGGCGTATAAGTTAAGGCCGCCATGGTCATATAGCCTCCGTAAGAACCACCAATGATTCCAATGTTCTCGCCATCGATCTCCGGTTGAGTGGCCAACCAGTTCTTTCCTTCCACGCAGTCTTGCAGGTCTTTCTCACCGTGATTGAGGTCATCCATTTGGTAGAAGGTCTTTCCGTAACCACTACTTCCGCGGTTATTTACGGCCAACACAGCATATCCGTTATTGACCATATACTGGATTAAAGAACTGAAGTTCTGACGTGTCTGTCCTCCTGGACCTCCATGCACCCATACCATTGCGGGTACTTTGTTTTCTGCGGATGCTTGGTGTGGCAAATAATAGATCGCAGGAATCTCTATCCCGTCAAAGGATTTATAACGCACCACTTTGGCCGTTACCAGATCTTCTGGATTGATATCTGGATTCAATACGTTGGTGATTCTGTGCTGATCTTTTGATTCTAGATTGTAGGTATAGAGGTCTGAAGGTGAATTCGATCCTCCTACATACATACGCATCCAGGATTCGTCATCACTAAAACTTACGCTGGTAATGCTTTTGCCTTCAAAATCTGGAAGTGTAATGGGTGTATTGGTTTCGGTGTCAATCACTTCAATGGCGTTCTTCCCATCTTCATTGACATAAACCACCATATAACTTCCTTGGGAGGTGAAACCGCTACCAAGTATATCCCACGACTTTTCTACTACCTTGGTCTTTTCTTGCGTCTGCAGATCATAGGCCATTAAATAAGAGAATTCAGAACCGTGATCTGTAGTGTAATAAAAGGTACTGTTGTCTTTGGAAAAGTCTTGCGCTGAATTCCCACTGAGCATGCCGTTGATCTTGGTCAGGTTCCCAGTAGAAGCCTCATACAAGTACAGGTCGCTGTCATTGGTGTTGACTGTTTTGGATAAGGCAAAGAAATTCTCATCACCAGACATCCCCGTAAAGTCCATCCCGTCGTTGTTTTGGTACAAAAGCTCCGAGCTGTAATCTGCAATGGACATTTTGTACACATCAAAAAAGCGAGGATCACGCTTGTTGGAGCCGTAATAGAGGTATTGGTCGTCTTCTGACCAGCCGTAAAAATCGGCTTTAGCGCCCTCATCTGGAGTGATGTCCTTGATAGTTCCGTCCAACTCGCGCACGTAGAGGTGATCGATCTCATCTCCATTACCGTCTGCACTTAGCAGCATTCTATCGTCTTGTGGGAAGAAGGAGTTCGCAAAATAAGAAGTACTGTCAGACTGCGTTATTGCCGTCATTTCTCCACCCGTTGCAGGCACAGTATACACATTGTAAATACCGGTGCGATTACTAGACACTAGCAGTTTGCTATTGTCTGCTGAGAAGCTTCCACCGCCGACAGCTTCATTATCCATAAACTGTTCTATGGAATAAGAAGCGACTTCACGTTGGGCGATTTCTGGTTCTTGTTTACAGGAGAAGACTAGGATTAACAGAAGTAATCCATAATAATTGGTTTTCATGATTTTAATTGTTCTGATTGATAAATGTTGGTGGCCAAAGGACTTCAAAACCGACTAAAAAGAGCTGATGAAGAATTTCCAAGGCTCCTTAAAGTTAACTAAAGCCCCTGAATATTTGAGGCTTAGCCCATTATTTTCGATGAACTGATATCTTAAGGGCGCTCCAACTTGGTTCGCGCTAAATTTTACTAACTTTCAACTTCAACTACCTAAACAATGACTTCACAATCCAGAACCACACGCATTGGTTTGATAATTATGGCTATACTGGCTATTGGAACGGGAATCTATCCATTCGTTTTTGCGTTTGTCAAAGGTGCTCAAGGGCTCTTTACCACTAAACCAGAGTCCTTACTACAGACCTCATGGTATATTCCCATGTTTCTAACCCACGTTTTACTGGGCGCAGTGGCTATCATTGCCGGGAGTACGCAGTTCTTTGAATCCTGGCAACGTTCGCGATTAAAGCTCCACAGAACCTTGGGCAAAATTTATGTGCTTACCGTGATTCCCAGTGGATTGGCCGGATTTGTTGCCGGTTTCTACGCCACAGGGACTTGGTATTCTAAAGCAGGGTTTATTTGCTTGGCGATTGGTTGGGTAGTTACCACCGTAATCGCTTACACAAGCATTAAGAAGAAAGATATCAGTGCCCACAAACGCTGGATGATGCGCAGCTACGCTTTTTGTTTTGCCTTCGTGACCTTTAGAATCTACTTGGGATTGGGAGCTGCTATGGAAATTCCCTTTGATGATTATTACTCCTACCTGTCCTTTTTGTGCTGGGTGCCCAACATAATTTTTATAGAATGGCATATTGCTCAATTAAGACGAACTGTGCAAACCGTATAAACGAACGCTTAATCCTGTAGTGTTTTTGCTCCGGAATCAAAGTCTTTCGTGATCACTGCCCGATCGTACTCATCACCTAGCACCGTATAGGCTACATAAGTCAAGGTATTGTCTTCAATAGTTATGACCTGATAGAATTGTGTTTGTTCTGCGGAATTGTCAGGTTGATAGCCATCTGCCGCATATGCCTTAATCTGTTCTTTATCCAGCTCGTATTGTTTCGGGCCGCTAACTGAGGTTACATAAACTGTTCCTAGTCCATCGGAATCACTTGTATCTGCGGATCGAACGGGAACATGTCCTCGGGCGTAAGTATGATCGTGACCATTGAGGACCAAATCCACATTGTACTTGTCAAAGAGCGGCTTCCAATTCTCTCTGGCAAACTGAAAGTCACGTCCTTTAGCCGGAGAAAACACAGAATGATGGCAAGTGATAATATTCCATTTGGCCGTAGAGCTGGCGAGTTGCTTTTCAATGTATGCCGTTTGGGCTTCTAGTTGATCATTCGAGTTCAGGACTATAATACGAATATCCTGATAGTCTACCGTGTAAACCGTTTCGTGTAATTCTGCGGGTAAATCTTCTATTACTGGTAAGTTGAATTGTGGCCTCCACTGAATGGAGAGTTGTCTTGGACCTCCTTTGGCCAAAGGATAAAATTCATGGTTTCCAACTACAGGAATTGCCGTCCATTGGCTGTGAATAAAACCTCCCGCCTTATACCATTCTGCCCATTCTGAATCTCGGTGGGAACTGTTGATCAAATCTCCCGCATGGATAACAAATGAAGCATCTGGTGCCGTTTGATAGGCTCTTCTTATAACGCGAGACCAGTGGTCTAATACCTCGTTCTGTGCGTCGCCAAAATAAACAAACTGCGTAGGCGAATAATTTGACTTGGCAGTTCTGAATTGAATCCATTCTGACCAATGCTCTTCCCCGTCTCCCACGCGATAGACATATAATTGATCGGGTTCCAGATCGTTGAACTCGGCGCTGTGATAATGAACTCGTAGTGAATTATTGCCTTTGTAAAGTCCCAGATCAAATACCTCTGATTTTGCCTCAAGGGTTTGTGCTTCTGCCACGAATTTTGCGTTAACGGTGGCTTTTGCTATCTGCACTTTGGCATTGATCACCGACGTATCCGTTCTCCAGGTCACTGCTCTTGAGGTTGCTGGATCTCCACTAAAGGTCAGTATGATTCGATCTGGATCCTGGCTCGGTATTTCCCAATGATGTAAACCTTCATGGTGGTGTTGCGCCCACAGAACAGTTAAAGAAGAAATAGAGAGGACGATTGCAAAGAGGTAGTTTTTCATAGTGGTAGAAAAGAAATTGACGGTATTTGTAATCTAAGATATTGCAGTTCAATCAAAGGAGCCAATATTACAAGTGAACTTTGCATAAAGAAAAGGTAAATCGACATTACTTTAGTCCAACAGATCCTTGATCTTTTGATCGACAGACCCGCGCTCGCTGATCCTTATGATCCAAAATATAAAGCGTTCTACGGTACCTGGTCGCACAATGCTGCGACCTAATTTTTCGATCTTTAAATCTCGAGCTGCTATTGCTTGTTCCCAGGCTTCACCTTGAAGTACGACCATTTCATTGGCGTATTTCCAAGCCCCTTCTCGCGCTACAGACATACTGAAGTTTACCAAAAAGTCATCAACATTCTTGGTTTTACGCAGTATCCAAAGTAGCGTTGGCCAAATACGCGCCAAACTGTCTTGAACTTCTGTAAGCAATTCTCCCAGCACCTCATTGATCTTATTGAAATCGTTTTCCAAGCTTGCAATATTTGCTGGATCAGTGATTTGAGCAGCTGCGATGCCTAAGTCCAGATTAATATGCGCATTCATACCTGCCAACAGATGTTGCAATACAATGATCTTATTATCGACTGTAGCGTCAAAGGCTACTTGCCACGATTTAGTTGGTTTTTCACCACCTCTAAACTGCTTGTAGGCATCTATATACCGATTGGCAAAGACCACGTCTAAGCGCTCCATTCTCGGGTTGTCATCAAAAAAACCGGCATCGATCTTTTCTTTGACCCGCTGGGTCACTTTAAGGTAAAGGGCTGCAAAATATCCTAGAGTATCTTCTTGGGCAATAGCTGTATCGACTATGTTTTGCAACTCATCTATAACAGCATCAATGGTGGTAGCACCCATAAACAAACAGGTTTTGGTTATTAGTTACGGGGAGCTTTACGAAGATACAAGCCTTAAGGCAGAATACCCTACTCGATCTTTACATAATTTTCTGAAAAGGTCAGGCTTCCTTGATCGTCAAAGGCGATCTGGCTGTAGGTATCATCGTCCATTTCTAAGCGGAATCTAAACTCACGAATGGTATCTAAGGCCTTCATCATTTCTTTGGATCCGTATTCAATATACTCGATGAGCATACCGTCTTTGACCTCATAAGTTCCGTAACCAAACCAATCATTGGAATCTGTTGCGTCATATCGGGTCCACATAACGTGGCCTTTACTGTAGACCTTCACTTGCCTATATCCGTTCAAGTTGTAAATGGTGTCTGAGACCAAATCATTTTCATACATGGTTTGGTGTTTGAGTTCCCAAACGCCGCGTAATGAATTTTCAAGATCTGTGTCGTTGTTGTTGCGCGTAGACATAAAAACTAGGCCGCACAAGGCTGTGGCAAAAAGGATAGTTAGTTTTTTCATAATGTCGTATTAGTTGATAATGAAGCGGTTAACATCTTTAAGTTACGAAATATTTTTGACTTTGTGAGTTTCCGGAGGCACTCAGGGCTTCTAAAAATTAGTCAGCATCCTTTTCAAAATTTCCACCAAGCATATGCGGTAAAATATTCGTAAATTGTATATTTGCGCCCTAGTTATCCGGTCGCGTAGCTCAGCTGGATAGAGCATCTGCCTTCTAAGCAGACGGTCACAGGTTCGAATCCTGTCGCGATCACATCAAAAAGAAAACCACACTCCTGAAGTGTGGTTTTTCATTTGGAACAAAGTGAAGTTTACTTCGACTTTGTGACAGATGTAAAAACATCGGCAACAAGGTTGCCGAGTTTTCTTTTTGCAGGAGTGAGATGAAAGGAACTTTGCGTCTTTGTTCACCGTAGCTTTAGCGCAGGTGAAAGCAAAGAATCCTGCTCTAAAACTATCGAGTACAAAACCACATACTTTGAGTGTGGTTTCATATTTAAGAGCAAACCAAGCTTGCTTGTGTTTGTGAATAAATGAAAACCAAAGCGGCGCAGCCGTGTGGTTTTGTATTCGTAGCTAGGTTTAGAAAGGCATCATTGAGCGCAGCGAAGTAATCTCGCGCCAGCGATTGCAGCGGCATCCTTTTGGCGAACAGTAATGGCAGCCAAAAGATATAGCGGAAAGCGCGGTCCTTCATAGTTTTAGAGAAGAAGGAGGCGCCAAAAAAGATACAATGAACAGACCCGCTCACCCCCAGTAAGCGGGTCTTTTCATCTGATTAACTACATGCAGCGGATTAGTTGTACTGCTCAATCAGATAATCGATAAGGTCCGTAGTGGTTACAATTCCTGTCAATTGCTCGCCATCCATTACAGGTAAAGCGTGATATTGATTCTTGGCCAACCGCTGGGCCACCTCGTGAATAGTATCCGTCTTTTGGACCGTCTCGACATTCCGCGTCATTACTTGTTCAATGGTCAAAGCATCATACATTGCTGTGGTAAGACTTTCACCATCCATGGTATTGACAAAACTGATCTTTTGTAGATCGGTCTTAGATAGCATCCCGACTACCTTGTTACCACTAACTACAGGTACGTGGCGGAAATTTTCTTCCTCGATCAACGACTTAACGTCATACAAGGTATTGGTATGGTTAACGGTTTTGATATTTGGTGTCATGATCTTGGATACAGGCTCTCTTTTCTTCATAGGATTAATTGCTAAGGTTATACCTCAAAGCTAGTTGTGACACCCTAATATTTCTATGACCATTGTCATCTCCAATAGCTTTATAAATAAATTTTGTTTAATCTTTAACATATATGATTAAACAAAAAGCTATCTTTACTAAAAATAATGCTGATGAAAACTACAATGCTAGGCAGCTCAGCCCTTTTAGAACGACCTACGGCGCTAAAAACTGCGATTATTAGACGGGAACACTTCAATGCGGCACACCGTTTGCATAACCCTAATTGGAGTGAAGCCAAGAATCAGGCGATTTTTGGCAAGTGTAATAACCCACACTACCACGGTCATAATTATGAATTAGAAGTAAAAGTCATTGGATACTGCGACCCAGAGACGGGATATGTGATGGACGCTAAAGTACTATCAGACCTCATCAAAGAGCAAATTTTGGAGCGGTTCGATCACAAAAATCTCAACCTGGAAGTTTCAGAATTCAGCAACCTCAACCCTACTGCAGAAAATATTGCACGTGTGATCTACGAGTTGCTAAAAGTTCAACTGCCTTTAGATACTGAATTAAAAATCACCCTTTACGAAACACCGAGAAATTATGTTGAATACCCTTATTAATGGTCATAAACTTAATGGCTTCTCTACCGAAGAAATTGGTGACGATCACCTGTACACAGGAATAGAAACCCCTATGCGCGAGGATGCTTTTGCGCTTTCTGACGAAGAAAAAAAAGAGCAAATTGCTGATCTATTTGGTCAAATCATGGATGTGATGGGACTGGATCTCACAGACGATTCACTTCGAGGCACACCCCATCGTGTGGCCAAAATGTATATTGAAGAGATCTTCAGCGGACTCAACCCTAAGAACAAACCACGCGTTGCGCTTTTTGATAATAAATACCAGTACAATCAGATGTTGGTGGAAAAGAACATCAGCTTCTATTCCAACTGTGAGCACCACTTTGTTCCTATTGTGGGAAAAGCCCATGTAGCCTATATCTCTTCTGGAAAGGTAATTGGTCTTTCCAAACTGAATCGAATTGTACAGTATTACGCCAAACGTCCACAGGTTCAAGAGCGTTTGACCAATCAGATCGCAAGAGAGTTGGTCACTGCATTGGATACTAAGGATGTAGCGGTAATCATTGATGCCAAGCACCTTTGTGTATCTTCACGCGGTGTTAAGGACGACACTTCCTCTACCGTGACTTCTTATTATGGCGGAGCATTTAATAGTCCGGAGCGCATCGCTGAACTACAGAATTACATTCAGGGACTATAAGCACTTAAAACCCGATTTTGCTACCTTTACCTTATGGAAGCGAAGAAACCGGACAACGTAGTATATAATGAAGAGGAGCAGCGTTACGACGCTGCTCTTAAACCATATGCCACCAACGTGGGAGCTCCGGCCATTACTGCTGCCGATAACTCCGGATGGAAACTGACCAGTGTTAAGACGGTCAATGAGCGTTTTCAAGCTAAGTTTGAAGACATACACAGACAATACCAAGAGCTCACCGAACAGTATGAGCGCAACCAGTTGGTATACAATGCCAAATTCAACTTTACGCCACAGTTAGGGCAAACCTATCACCTATACCGAGATAAGCACTTACAGCCTTTCTTATCGATTATTGGCCCTACGGAATGCAACTTTGACTATGTGGGTAGCTACCGCATCAATGCAGATAAAATGTGGGAAGAAGTACCCCAAGCGGCTAATCAATAAATGCTATTCCGGATATTCTACCCTGAGGTGGTAGATATTAGAAAGCTTCTTTTTCAATACCTTTTTTACCGTTTGAATCTCCTTAAAGGTGATGTTGGCATTTAAGAACTGGCCTTGCTCCATTTGCTTGCTGACAATATTCTCAACAAACGCCTCAATCTTAGTATAAGTCGGTTCTTTTAGACTTTTACTAGCAGCCTCTACGCTATCGGCCATCATAAGGATAGCTGTTTCTTTGCTAAACGGAATAGGCCCGGGATATCTAAACGGTGCGTCATCCATTTCATCTCCTTTTTGCTCTTGAGCCTTGCGGTAAAAATAATAGACCAAACTGGTGCCGTGGTGAGTCCGGATAAAATCGATCACCCGATCCGGCAGGTTGTTCTTTTTAGCGATCTCAATGCCTTTGATCACATGATCAATAATGATGCGTGCACTTTCTTCTGGCGCCAAATCATCATGAGAATTGACAGCGGTAGCCTGATTCTCTGTAAAATAGGTTGGATTGGCCATCTTGCCAATATCGTGATAAAGCGCGCCTACACGGATCAACATGGCATTTGCTCCGATCTCATTGGCAGCTGCTTCTGCCAGATTGGCTACATTGAGCGAATGGTGGAAAGTTCCAGGAGCTTTGTTGGAGAGCTCTTTAAGCAATTTGGAATTGGTATCGCTCAGCTCTAAGAGGGAAACATCAGAAACCAATCCGAAGATCTTCTCATAAAAATAGATCAGTGGATACGACAACAAAGTGGCCAGACCCGCCAGAATAAAATACCCAAAGGTCAGCTCGTCCAAACTCGTGATTCCACCTTCGTGAATAATGTTAAAGGCCAAATAACCCAACATATAAATGATGGTGATCTGCCCCACAGAGATAAAGAGGTTTGCGCGTTTGTAGAGTTCAGACACGGTAAGTATGGTGACAATACCAGCAATGATCTGTAGAAACATATACTCAAAACTGTTCGGAACAATAAATCCTAGAAGCAGTACGGTAAGTACGTGGACAAACAAACCTAAGCGGGGATCAAAGAATGCCTTCAGAATCAGCGGCAACACACAAAGTGGTACCACATAAACGTATTTTGGGTCATATTTCACCACCAATGTGGTCAACAGGACCATCAACACTATATTGAAAAAGATAAAGGTGACCTTGGTGTTATTGGCAAAGATCTCCTGACGGTATTTGCGCAAAAAGAGCAAGAGCATCATCAGCGCAAGTGAAACCAACAAGGAGTAACCAAAAACGATCCAATTATAATTGGACTTGGTCCAAACCTGGCTCTCGTATTCCATGCGGAGCGATTCCAAGATCTGGTACTTCTCCCCTTCTACAACCTCTCCTCTGGCAATGATTCGCCTATCGGCCTCCACAATACCTTTGGTGGGGGAAATCCCTGCCAAGGCCTCCTCAAGAGTTGTTTCGGTAAAGCGTTTATTATAGCTGATATTGGCCTCAAAGATGCCCGACAAGGCATTGAGTAATTGACCAGCATCTGCAGCATAAACGCTGGAAGTAATTTGCCCATTGAGATAATTGTTAAGTTCATCCAGCATCATCAAACGACCAAATGCAATTCGAGAACCTTGATTACCTTCTCGAATAAAAACCATCTTATCTTCTGGATATGGCATGGTCTGAGATATGAGCCCTGGATTATAGATCTGTGCAATCAATGAGCTTCCATAAGTACTTAAAACCGATAAGGGATAGGTGCTGGTAGAATCTATATAAGCGGTGGACAGACGGTTTTCAAAGTTTTGGGTAACCCGTGTAACCACGCTGGCATCCCGATCAAAATAGGGCGTGATATTATTTCTGATCTCCTCTTGTTCCAAGGCAATAGCCTCGGCATCTTTCTTGATCGCAAAATCAAAAGGTGCATACAGGTTCTCATCTTGCCAAACCTGTCCTTTTTGATAATCGTATTTGAATTTCCCGCCTTTAGGAAAGAAATAAATGATCAATACTGTGGCCGCTACAAAGAGTACGGCTTTGTAGAGTAGGGATTGGTTTCGGTAAAAGTTAAAATTGAATTTTGCCATCTTGAATCCACTCAAAGATACCGATATAATTGGATTTGCCAAGCCTAACCCAAGGCATTGACTCAGATGTTAATTGGTTGCTGAATCTTTTTAAAAATTGTAGTTTTGCAGGACAAAATCAAACACCTAAAAAACTGTTATGTCTACAAAAAAAGTTGTTATCGTATCTATGGCCAGAACCCCCATTGGGAGTTTTATGGGGTCTTTATCAACGCTTACTGCAGCCCAATTGGGAACCGCAGCGATCAAAGGCGCTCTGGATAAGATCAATCTAGATCCGAAGCAAGTAGACGAAGTACTTATGGGCAATGTGGTACAAGCCGGAGTTGGACAAGCTCCAGCGCGTCAAGCCGCTTTAGGGGCCGGTATCTCAGATCACGTTCCCTGTACTACAGTAAATAAAGTATGTGCTTCTGGAATGAAGGCGGTAATGCAAGGAGCTCAGGCCATTCTTTTAGGCGATGCAGAAATTGTTGTTGCCGGAGGAATGGAAAGCATGAGCAATATTCCACACTACCTACCGCTTAGAAAAGGCCACAAATTTGGACCGCAAACCATGATCGATGGGATGCAAAAAGACGGCTTAGTTGATGCATATGATCAAAACGCCATGGGTGTTTGTGCAGATCTTTGTGCCACTGAGTATGAATTCAGTCGAGAAGATCAGGATGCATTTGCTATCCAATCCTACACCCGTTCTGCTGCAGCTTGGGAAGCTGGAAAGTTTGCTGATGAAGTAGTTCCTGTTGCTGTTCCGCAACGCAAAGGGGATCCAATAATCATTGCAGAAGATGAAGAGTACAAGAATGTACGCATGGAAAAAATACCTCAGCTCAGACCGGCCTTTACCAAAGAAGGTACAGTAACTGCTGCAAATGCCTCTACCATTAATGACGGTGCTGGTGCAGTAGTATTGATGAGCGAGGAAAAAGCAGCCGCTATGGGACTGACTCCATTGGCTGTAATAGAATCTTATGCCGATGCTGCTCACGAACCTAAGTGGTTTACCACAGCTCCAGCAAAAGCGCTTCCAAAAGCATTAGCTAAAGCTGATGTGAGTATGGATGCCATTGATTACTTTGAATTTAATGAAGCTTTCTCTGTAGTAGGATTGGCCAATATGCAGATCTTAGGACTCAATGACGCCAACGTCAACGTAAACGGAGGTGCCGTCTCTTTAGGTCACCCACTGGGATGTAGTGGTGTTCGAATCTTGATCACCTTGATCAGTGTCCTAAAACAAAACGATGGGAAGCTCGGTGCTGCTGCTATTTGTAATGGCGGCGGAGGTGCTTCGGCCATGGTTATTTCTAATCCTAACTAATTCGGACCTTGAATTACGGCCTTTGCCCTTTAAGTATTGTTCCCGTTAGAGAATCTGCGGCAGATACCAGTGAGCTGGTGACGCAAATACTCTATGGCGAGCACTTTAAGGTTTTAGAGTCTCGAGCTAAATGGAGTAAGATCCGTTTGGAATGGGATGGCTACGAAGGCTGGATTGATAACAAGCAGTGGTTCCAAATTGATAAGGAACAGTACGATGCTTTGACTAATCAGCCAGAAGTTCTCACTGCAGACTTGGTAGATTTTATTACCAACGAAGCCGGGCAATTGATGCCCGTGCCAATTGGAAGCTGTGTTCATTCCACACAATTATTGGATCATTCCCATGAGGGCAACACGACCTCTGGAACTGTTGACAAGGCTCATTTGGTCAATACCGCACTACTCTATTTAAACAGTCCGTACCTCTGGGGCGGAAAAACTCCTTTTGGGATTGACTGCAGCGGATTCACTCAAATGGTTTACCGTTTGAACGGTTACAGACTTAAGCGCGATGCCAGTCAACAGGCTACCCAAGGAGATGCCTTTAGTTTTATTGAAGAATGCGAACCAGGTGATTTGGCATTCTTTGATAACAAAGACGGAGACATCATTCACGTAGGGATTGTCCTTAAAGACAATTATATCATTCACGCCCACGGGCAGGTGCGTATAGATCGATTGGATCACACCGGAATCTTCAATGCTGAGCGCAACACCCACACCCACAAATTACGCGTGCTTAAACGCATTGTTTAAACCAAAAAAAACCACCGCCAAAGGCAGTGGTTTTTACAGCAGGGATGTATTGGTTATCCACCAAGCTCTTCTAAGCGAGCTTTCTTAGCTTTAAACTTTTCGGTATCTCCTAAGATGGAGTAAATGTTCATCAGCGTACGAACGATCTCTACATTCTCTCTAGCCTCATTAGCCTTTTCGAAATATGGAGCCGCCTCACGGTAAACGTTCTCACGTTGCGCCTTTAACTCATCGTAACGACGGTTGTCTGCTGCTGAAGTTCCTAAGTTGTTCATCTCTTCAACAATCGCTCCTTCTTGAGCAATGATCAAAGAAGCCATGTTTAGATTTGCATCTGCAAAACTAGGATCAATCTCTAGGGCTTTCATATAGTAAGCTTTAGCAGATTCAGTATCACCAGCTTTCGCTGCAACAACGCCTAGGTTGAATTGCGTCTGTGGGTTGTTTGGTTCTTTCTCAGCTGCTTCATTCATAAGCTCTTTGAAGCGTTCCAAGTTACCCATTTTGTATTGTACGTCAGCTTCTGTCATCAAAAGACCCATATCGTCTGGAGCTAAAGCACGCGCTTCTTTCATAGCAGCGATAGCTTCCTCATTACGTCCAAGACTTACATAAATCAAAGCGATGTTCTTAGTGATCTCTGTAGCCTTTGATTCTGTCTTTACAGTTTCTGGTTTGATGAAATCTCCACTCTTAACATATAGTTCACGCTCATTTGTTGAGTTAAACTCTTTCACTTCTCCAGTTTCCTTATCAGTAGCTACATACTTTTCAATGATTCCAGTATATCCTACACTTTGGAGCTCTTTATAGTGCTCAATAGCTTTGTCATACATCTTAGCAGTCACTAAGTTGGACGCTGCAAAGTACAAGAAAGAGGTATCCTGAGGGTTAACACGGTACATGGCCTCTAGTTTGCTCGCTGCCGCTTCATAGTTCTTTGCATTTTGATCTGCTACTGCACTATTTACGACCGCGGTACGCAAGGTGTTCCCTAGATTAATTACGTCAGGATTCTCCGCATCGATCTCCTTTGCCATTTTAATGGCCTTGGCAGCCTCCAACATATCCGCAGAATTGGTGGTCTCTCCATTCATAGATAATGCTTTGGCTTTATACAAGTAATAAGTAGCTTTTTGCTCATCACTTGCAGCCTCCAAAAGGCCACTCATACCGTTAATTAGGCTTTTGGCCTCGGTAAAGTTATTTCCTTTTAACGCCTTACCAATTGCACGAAGCTCCTTCTTTTGTGCAAAGGTGCTCACGGTTCCGGCAATCAATAAAACAGTCAATAATCGTGTTCTCATGTGTTAAAAATTTAATGCGCTACGGTTAATGTTCAAACCGCAGTCTCATTGTTGTGGTTTTAGAAATTACTCATTAGGTCCATCTGTCTCTGTATCCGTATCAATCGCCGTGCCATCTTCAGTAAACTCGTCCTGATCAACGTCGTCTTCATCATGCATCACTTTGGCTACTGCGGCAATAGAGTCGTCATCTCTTACTTTGATCAATCGAACTCCTTGGGTTGCTCTACCCATTACCCGCAGATCTTCTACGGCCATTCTAATAGCGATCCCAGACTTATTGATGATCATCAGGTCGTCTGCATCGCTCACATTTTTAATGGCGACTAATTTACCGGTTTTTTCGGTAATACTAATGGTTTTTACTCCTTTTCCACCGCGATTGGTAATACGGTAATCCTCTAAAGAAGAACGTTTTCCATATCCATTCTCAGAAACTACCAGAATATCCGTTGAAAAATCGTTCACTGCGATCATTCCAACCACTTCATCGTCTGGTCCTGCCAGGGTAATTCCACGAACACCAGAAGCGTTTCTTCCCATTGGTCGGGTTTTCTCTTCTTCAAAGCGGATGGCCTTCCCAGATTGAACAGCAAGCATCACTTGGCTATCACCAGTGGTGAGTTTAGCCTCTAGCAGCTCGTCGTCTTCACGAATGGTAATGGCGTTGATCCCATTGGTACGCGGACGTGAATACTGCTCTAGTGAAGTTTTCTTCACTTGTCCTTTCTTAGTAGCCATGATCACATAGTGACCGTTGATGTACTCTTCGTCCTTGAGGTCTTGCGTACAGATAAAGGCTTTCACCTTATCGTCTGGTTCTATATTGATCAGGTTCTGAATAGCGCGCCCTTTAGAGGTCTTGCTTCCTTCTGGAATTTCAAATACGCGCATCCAGAAACACTTTCCTTTTTGCGTAAAGAACAACATGTATTGGTGGTTGGTTCCCACAAATAAGTGTTCTAAGAAGTCCTCGTTTCTTGTAGCAGAGGCCTTCTGACCTACGCCTCCGCGATTTTGTTTCTTGTATTCGGTAAGCGAGGTACGCTTGATGTATCCCGCATGAGAGATGGTAATTACTACCTTCTCATCGGCAATAAGGTCTGTGATGCTTACATCACCACCTGCGTATTCGATGTTAGAACGACGCTCATCACCAAATTTCTCGCGTACTTCTTCCAACTCTTCTTTGATGATGTCCATACGACGCTCCTTTTTAGCAAGGATGTCTTTGTAATCTTCAATGGTCTTCATCAATTCGTCATATTCGGCGCGTAATTTGTCTTGCTCCAGTCCGGTCAATTGACGCAGACGCATCTCCACAATCGCTTTGGCCTGAATCTCGGAAAGCTCAAAGGCTTCCATCAATTTAGCGCGAGCCTCATCGGCATTGGCAGAGGCACGGATCAGCTTGATCACTTCATCAATGTTGTCAGAAGCAATGATCAATCCTTCTAAGATATGTGCGCGCTCTTCAGCCTTGCGTAATAAGTACTCGGTACGACGCACCACTACCTCATGACGGTGTTCCACAAAATAGTGGATCAATTCCTTGAGGTTCAATAGACGCGGACGTCCATTTACTAAGGCAATATTGTTCACGCTAAAGCTGGATTGCAGCTGCGTGTATTTATAAAGCATATTGAGCACGATGTTTGGAATCGCGTCGCGCTTCAATACGTATACAATGCGCATCCCTTTACGGTCGGACTCATCGCGAATGGTAGAAATCCCTTCGATCTTTTTATCGTTGACCAGATCAGCGGTCTTTTTGATCATGTCCGCCTTATTCACTTGATAAGGAATCTCGGTCACGATGATCGCTTCACGACCGTTCACTTCTTCAAAGCTGGCCTTTCCGCGCATCACGACACGACCGCGTCCGGTGTGGAACGCATCTTTTACACCTTCATAACCGTAAATGGTTCCTCCTGTAGGGAAGTCAGGTGCTTTGACGTGCTGCATGAGCTCGTCAATTGTAATATCGTTATCATTAATATAGGCGATGGTTCCGTCCACTACCTCTGACAGGTTGTGTGGTGGCATATTGGTCGCCATACCTACTGCAATACCTGAAGCACCGTTGATCAACAAGCCTGGAACACGCGTAGGAAGCACTGTAGGCTCTTTTAAGGTGTCGTCAAAGTTCAACTGGTGGTCTACGGTCTCTTTGTCAATATCGGCCAGCATTTCTTCTGAAATACGTTGCATACGCGCTTCCGTGTATCGCATTGCCGCTGGAGAATCTCCATCAATGGATCCGAAGTTACCCTGTCCATCTACCAACATATAACGCAAGCTCCACTCCTGAGCCATACGTACCATGGCGTCGTAAACCGAGGTATCGCCGTGCGGGTGGTACTTACCGAGTACCTCTCCCACAATACGAGCAGATTTCTTGTGTGCAGAACCCGCTCGAACCCCTAATTCATACATTCCGTACAGTACCCGGCGGTGCACCGGTTTCATTCCGTCACGCACGTCTGGCAGTGCACGTGACACAATGACCGACATCGAATAATCGATGTAGGCTGACTTCATTTCATCTTCAATGTTGATAGGGATTAATTTTTCGCCTTCAGCCATAAAAAAATCGTTTAGTTTTCAATCAAAATTTATAACAAGGCAAGATACGTTTTTCAGCCCATTTTTATTGGTGATCACAGCGCTTTTACCTACAATTTTATTAACAAATTTTTAGGGTATTTTCGTTAATAACTCTGGGTGTATTTGTTTGGTTATGCGTTTGTTTTTTCGTCCTTTTACTTACAAACGGGTATTTGAGGTACAATTTTTGCTCCTTAATCAATGTTTTAGTAATTTTAGACAGAAAGGAATTCTAGATATGGATGATAATTTTTCTCCCAGAGTAAAAGACGTAATTGCCTACAGTAAAGAGGAGGCATTGCGCCTGGGCCATGACTTTATCGGCACCGAGCACCTGATGCTTGGCTTGCTGCGTGATGGCAATGGGAAAGCAATAAATATTCTCAATGCGCTGGATATCGATCTGAACAACCTGCGCAGAAAGGTGGAAATACTGAGTCCTGCCAACCCAAATTCGGCAGCGACCTCCAACGATAAAAAGAACCTACACCTGACCCGTCAGGCCGAGCGCGCTTTAAAAACCACTTTTTTGGAGGCCAAGTTGTTTCAGAGCTCATCGATCAACACGGCGCACCTCTTGTTGTGTATTCTCAGAAACGAGAATGACCCAACCACTAAGCTATTGAACAAACTCAAAATAGACTACGACGGCGTGAAGGACCAATTCAAATTCATGATCGCGAACGACGACGATTACTTAGACTCACCAACGGCTGAATCTTCTTTTGGAGATGATGACGAAACTACGGATGAAGACAGCGGAAAGGACAACCCATTCGGCGGTGGAAACGCAAAAAGCAACAAAAAGTCCAAAACTCCTGTTTTAGACAACTTTGGACGCGACCTTACGGCGCAAGCTGAAGAAGGTAAATTAGACCCTGTTGTGGGACGTGAGGCCGAAATTCAACGTGTTTCACAGGTGTTAAGTCGACGTAAAAAGAACAATCCCCTGCTCATTGGAGAACCTGGAGTAGGTAAATCTGCCATTGCAGAAGGATTGGCTTTGCGTATCGTGCAGCGAAAAGTGTCCCGTATTCTTTACGACAAGCGCGTGGTTACTTTAGACCTGGCAAGTTTAGTTGCAGGAACTAAATACCGCGGACAGTTTGAAGAGCGTATGAAAGCGGTAATGAACGAACTGGAAAAGAATGACGACATCATTTTGTTCATTGATGAGATTCACACCATCGTCGGCGCCGGAGGCGCTACAGGATCTTTAGACGCTTCGAACATGTTCAAACCAGCCTTAGCGCGTGGTGAGATCCAATGTATTGGTGCCACTACTCTAGATGAGTACCGTCAATACATTGAAAAGGACGGAGCTCTAGAACGTCGTTTCCAGAAGGTTTTAGTGGAACCTACTTCTGTGGAAGAGACCATTGAGATCTTAAAGAACATCAAAGAAAAATACGAGTCGCACCACAATGTGACCTATACTGACGACGCTTTGGAAGCTTGTGTAAAGCTGACCAATCGTTATATGACCGACCGCTTCTTACCGGACAAGGCTATTGACGCCTTGGATGAAGCCGGATCTCGCGTGCACATTACCAACATCAATGTGCCATCGACCATTTTGGACATTGAGACCAAATTGGAAGAAGTGCGTGAGTTGAAGAATACGGTTGTCAAAAAGCAGAAATACGAAGAAGCTGCCAAACTCCGTGATGACGAGAAAAACTTAGAGCGCGAATTGGCAAGAGCTCAGGAAGCCTGGGAGAACGAATCCAAATTACATCGTGAAACGGTGTCTGAGGATAATGTGGCCGAGGTAGTTTCCATGATGACTGGAGTACCAGTAAATCGTATTGCGCAAACAGAAAGCAACAAATTGGCCGAATTGCCGGATAGAATCATGGGCAAAGTAATCGGACAGGATGCGGCTGTTAAAAAGGTGGTCAAAGCCATTCAGCGTAACCGTGCAGGATTGAAAGATCCTAACAAACCGATCGGGTCCTTTATTTTCTTAGGACAAACTGGTGTGGGTAAAACCCAGTTGGCTAAAGTATTGGCCCGCGAACTCTTTGATTCTGATAATGCCTTGGTGCGTATAGATATGAGTGAGTATATGGAGAAATTCGCTGTATCTCGCTTAATTGGAGCGCCTCCGGGATATGTTGGATACGAAGAAGGTGGACAGCTTACCGAGAAGATCCGTCGTAAGCCTTATGCAGTGGTCTTATTGGATGAGATCGAAAAAGCACACCCAGATGTATTCAATATGCTCTTACAAGTATTGGATGACGGTTATTTGACGGATTCCTTAGGACGTAAGATCGACTTTAGAAATACCATCATCATCATGACCTCCAATATTGGGTCTCGTAAGTTGAAAGACTTTGGGCAAGGGGTTGGATTTGGTACTTCTGCTAAGATGAATCAAGCCGATGCTCACGCTAAGAGTGTGATTGAAAATGCTTTGAAAAAGACCTTTGCACCGGAATTCCTCAACAGAATTGACGATGTGATGGTGTTTAATGCTCTAGAGCGCGAAGACATTCACAAGATCATCGATATTGAATTGGACAAACTAGTTGGACGCATCTCTGATTTAGGTTATACGTTACAACTAAGTGAAAAGGCCAAGGACTATATTGCCGATAAAGGCTTTGATAAGGACTACGGAGCGCGACCACTCAAACGCGCCATTCAGAAATATATTGAAGACGCCTTGGCGGAGGAGATCATCAATTCCAATCTGGAAGAAGGAGACACCATAAGTATGGATCTGGATTCCAAAACCGAGGAACTCAAAATAAAGATCAAAAAACAAAAGAAGCCTACGAAATCGTAGGCTTCGGCTTTTTGTGCAGAAGCTGATTGGACTTTCTAATTTTCACAACAAATCAGAAAGTCCAGTCGACTTCCTTTTCTTCTATAATAACCACCTATCATGACCAAAAACCGAAAAATACTTTTAGGCATACTCACCTTTTTACCCTGGGTCTTTTTGATCATCTATTTGGTGAGCTTTTTTAGCTTTTTTAGCGATATAGCTTTTAGAGATCCACAAGATTTTGAAGAAGAACCCTTTGCCATATTTAGAGGATTCTTTGGGCTGATCATACTCGTGTTGATCGCTGCAGGAATGTCCATAGGCATGATGATCTATTATTTGATCCATTCTGGAAAGAATCCGAAGATCAAAGAGTCAGAGCGCATTGTGTGGATACTGGTGTTGATCTTTGCCAACAGCGTAGGTTCTTTGGTCTATTACTTCATGTATATCGTTCCCCTACCCGAACCGGGCAGCGAACTGATTGAATCGAACGAAAACGGCTAAAAGAACACTAAGACTGACTAGTAGAGCTCCGCAGAGTCGATCTGCAAACTGCGCAGAAATTCCACGCTCGCGTGAATATCCTCGGACAACAAACGATCTTCTGAAACAAAAGGTACTTCCGCACGGTACAACTCCAAAATTGAAGCCAAAAAGGGCGCTGTTTTTAAAGGTTCTCTAAACACCAATGCTTGGGATGCATTCATAAGCTCTATAGCCAACACCTTTTGCACATTGACCGCAATGCGGTAACATTTGGTAGCTGCGTTAGCTCCCATACTCACATGGTCTTCTTGTCCATTGCTAGATACGATAGAGTCTACAGATGCCGGGGTCGCCAACTGTTTGTTTTGGCTCACGATACTCGCTGCAGTATACTGCGGAATCATAAAACCAGAATGCAGACCTGGCGTTTGCACCAAAAAGTCGGGAAGTCCACGTAAACCAGAAACCAATTGGTAGGTTCTACGCTCGGAAATATTGGCAAGTTCTGCCAAGGCTATTCCTAAATAATCCAAAGCCAAAGCCAAAGGCTGACCGTGAAAATTCCCACCAGATATGATGCGATCCTCACCTACAAAGATGTTGGGATTGTCTGTTACGGAATTGATCTCCGTAAGTATGGTCTTGGACGCAAACTCTAAAGCGTCTTTGGTAGCTCCGTGCACTTGAGGCACACAACGGAAGGAATAGGGATCCTGTACACTGGATTTTTCAGAAGCAGCGATCTCACTTCCATCTAAAAATTCCAATATTCTCGCCGCGGTATTGATCTGCCCTTTGTGAGGACGTACCAAATGCACCAAGGGATCAAAAGGACTCAGATTACAATCAAAGGCGTCTACAGATAAAGCGGCAATCAAATCCGCCAAATAAGCTTGTTTATAGCCTTTTAAGAGTAATTCAACTCCGTAGGCCGACATGAACTGGGTTCCGTTAAGTAAAGCCAAACCTTCCTTAGCCTGCAGTTTAATTGGAGTTAACCCAAGCTCTTTTAATACTTCTGAAGCATCTTGTCGTTCTCCTTGATAGTATACCGCTCCTTTTCCCAATAGCGGCAAAGCCAAATGAGCTAAAGGTGCTAAATCACCAGAGGCTCCTAAACTTCCTTGCTGATACACTACAGGAAAAACCTCATTGTTGTAGAATTCCATCAGCAATTCTACTGTAGACAAAGCCACTCCAGAATGCCCATAACTCAAGGACTGCACCTTGAGCAGCAGCATAGTCTTTACAATATCAGTGGGAACTTCTTCTCCGATTCCGCAGGCATGAGACATGACCAAATTCTCCTGCAATTGCGTGAGCTTATCGTCAGAAATAGCCACATTGCACAAACTTCCAAAACCCGTATTGATTCCATATACAGGCTCCTTGGATTGTTGCATTTTGTGATGTAAATAATCATAAGCAGTCTCAATACGCTGCTTTGCGGCTTCACTCAAGCGCAACTGGTGCGGCTCGGTGGCAAGTTTTTGCAGAAGCGGGAGGTCTAAAGTTGACGACCCAATTTCATAGACTCCTTCCATACTGTTAGTTGATCGGGTAAAAATACACTTTCTGACTCAATTAATGGAGATTCCTAAGGGCAAGTCACTGGATTTACTGAGCCTCTTCTTCTTGTTGCTGCGGAGGTTGTTCTACCTCAAAGAGTTTGATAAATGCATTGCCGATATTTTCTGTAATGTCTGAGGCCAAAAGGGCTTGATATCCCAAGTGCTGTACTGCAATATCTCCTGAACTTCCGTGTAAATAGACACCCATGGCGGCAGCTTGCCACGTCGGATAGCCTTGCGCCATGAGTCCTGTGATCATTCCCGCAAGAACATCTCCACTACCTGCAGTAGCCATTCCTGGGTTACCCGTGGAATTAATCAGTGTCCCTTGAGGAGTACAAATGCAGGTGTGCGCACCTTTTATGAGTATAACAACCTGGAGTTCTACAGCAAAGGCTTGTGCCTTTTGTAATTTATCAAAATCATCGGTCCAATCGCCTAGTAATCGCTTGAGTTCTCCGGGATGCGGTGTCAATACAGACTGCTGAGGAATTTTAGCATAAAGCTCTTTCTTTGACGCTAGTAAGTTTAAAGCATCAGCATCCAATAACACAGGTGCCTCTTGAGCCTCTAAAAATTGATCTAAAGCAGCTAAGGATCCATCTTCCATACCCATGCCCATTCCAATTCCGTAGGTGTGAGTAGGCTCCAAAGGAATTGAATTTAAAAAAGACTCTTCCTCTGAACAACTGGCCATAGCTTCTGGCACAGTAGTTTGCAGGACTCCTAAGCCACATTTAGGAACATGCGCGGTAGCTAATCCACTGCCAGCGCGTAAAGCGGCACGAGTAGCCAAAACAACAGCGCCCATTTTACCCAAACTACCTCCAACGAGCATACTGTGGCCGAAGGTTCCCTTGTAAGAATACTTTTCTCTGGGTTGATACCAACTTAAAATATGTTGTTTATGCAACAGGGTAGCAATTGGTGGCTGGGTCATGACGAATTCCGGATCTAAGCCTAAGTCGATGGCTTCCCATGTATTGGTATAAATCCCCGTAGAAGGCATAAAGAAAGAAAGCTTTGGCAGTTGAAAGCTCAAAGTGTGATTCGCTTTTACAACCGCTTCAGGATCCTCTATCGGAGCATTAGCGTAAAGACCACTTGGCAGGTCAATAGCTAAAATAAAGGCGCCAGCGGCGTTTAGATGTTGCACCATGGCCTTTACCCATCCGTCCATACAACGGTTAAGGCCAATCCCAAAAATGGCATCTACAACCACATCGTCTTTATGGATCTCCGGAAAACCGTCCTCACTGGTTATGAGTGTTGGCCATTTCTTGGTGACCTGCTTGATTCGATCGTAATTGATCAAAAAGTTCTTAGAACGTTTATCACTGCAATTCACCACATAAGTATGCACATTATAGCCGTGTTGAATTAAATGGCGGGCCAAGACCAGACCGTCTCCCCCATTATTTCCTATACCACAGAAAATCCGAACCGGTACTTGGGCACCGTGCATGCGTGAATGTAGCCAATTGAATACTTGGATACCCGCGCGCTCCATAAGGTCGGTCGGGCCGAGTTCTTGCTTTTGAATGGTGATGGCATCTGCTTGGTAGAATTGTTCTGCGGAGAAAATATTCATGCGGTGTCTGGGTATTTGTATTGCAGCCTTAAAGGTAGGGCTTTCTAGCCGACTGCTGGTGGATTTATTTTTAATAAATTCTATCCGTCTAGCCTCTAAAACTGGGGGAATAATACTTAAATTTGCTCAGCTTCGTTTTGAGTTTTAAAGCAGAAGCCGAAATCAATCTGAACATAATAAAACCGATATCGTTTTGAAAAATACCGCACTTTCTGAAACTCATATGGCCTTAGGAGCAAAAATGGTTCCTTTTGCCGGTTACAATATGCCCGTGTCCTATGAGGGCGTAAATATTGAACATGAAACTGTTCGCAAGGCCGTGGGCGTTTTTGACGTTTCACATATGGGTGAGTTTTTGGTTAGTGGGCCAAATGCTTTGGAACTGATCCAGAAAGTATGTTCAAACGATGCCTCCAAACTCACTGTTGGTAAAGCTCAATACAGTTGTTTCCCAAATGAAACAGGTGGTATTGTAGATGATCTCATCGTTTACCGAGTGAAAGAGGAAGAATACCTCTTGGTGGTCAATGCTTCTAATATCCAAAAAGATTGGGATTGGATCAACAAACACAACAGCATGGGCGCACAGCTGCGTGACATCAGCGAGGACTATTCGCTACTTGCAATTCAAGGGCCAAAAGCTGTTGAGGCCATGCAGTCTTTGAGCAGTGTGGATTTAAGCGCGATCAAATTCTACAATTTTGTAGTGGGAGATTTTGCCGGAATTGAGCATACTATCATCTCTGCTACTGGATATACCGGGAGCGGAGGTTTTGAAATCTACTGCAAAAACAGCGAGGTCAAACAAGTTTGGGATCAAGTTTTAGAAGCCGGAGCAGATTTTGGCATCAAACCTGTAGGACTTGCGGCTCGCGATACCCTGCGTTTGGAAATGGGCTATTGCCTTTACGGAAACGATATTGACGATACCACCTCTCCTATTGAGGCTGGACTCGGTTGGATCACCAAGTTCACCAAAGATTTCATTAACAGCGAAGCTCTAAAAGACCAAAAAGAGCGCACGCCAGAGCGCAAATTGGTTGGTTTTGAATTGGATGATCGCGGAATTCCACGTCAAGGATACGATATTGTTGACGGCAATGGAAACAAGATTGGTGAAGTCACCAGCGGTACCATGTCGCCTTCTTTGAAAAAAGGATTGGGAATGGGTTATGTGCCTGCTGTTATGGCAGCCCCAGGAAGCAAAATCAACATTCAGATCAGAAAGAACGCCGTTCCCGCAACGGTGGTTAAACTCCCGTTTTATAAAGGATAAGTGCGTAGAATACTGATTCTAGGAGCTAGCGGTTATTTAGGGCGGATCTCGTATAAAGAACTTACCCCCTACCTCCACTTACACGGCACTTACTTTTCAGCAGATCAGTATGAGGACAATCAAGTCATGCATCGGTTTGACCTGGAGCGTGATTCTATTGCAGCGCTCTTACGGGAATTGCTTCCTACGGAGATCATTTATGCCTTAGATGGACCCTATCCAGAACAACAACAAGCCTTAAAGGTCATTGTTGAGTATTGTCGTGCAGAAAAGGCCCGACTGATCTTCTTCTCCAGTGTTGCTGTGTTTGATGCGGTAAACTCCCATGTGAGCTATGAGAACGACAAACCTTTACCGCAATCTGCATACGGCAAGCACCTGACGCAAATGGAACGTATTTGTGGCGATCTGCCAGCTTCCCTTTTTAGTATTCTGAGATTGCCTTTGGTTTTGGGAACCAACGCGCCCTTGATCAAACAACTCAGAGCTGCCCACCAACACAAGGCGCATTTTGAGGTGAATCCTAACCAGATCATCAGTGTCAATACCGAGCAAGAGATTGCAAGACAACTGCATTATATCATCAATCGCAAATTATCTGGAATCTTTCATTTGAGCAGTACGGATCTGATCCATCACAGCGATCTGTTTTTAGAGCTTTCCCAAAAGTTAGGCTTGACAGAAACGATCTTTGCTTACAACTACAGTTCCAACGATGATGAATACTATGCCTTGCTACCCAAATACAATTTATTACCCGCCGAGTATAGAAACTCAGTCGCGAACTTGATCAATCAAGTCGTATTGAATGAACAAATCAGTATCTTCAGTTCTAAGAAATACTAAAACAAATGCTATGAAATTATCGGACGATCAAATTCAACAAGCCCTTCAAGAATTACCTGATTGGCGTTATGAAGACGGATTTATCAAAACGGAGATCGTATGTGCGGATTTTAAAGCAGCTTTTAGTCTGATGACCCGTATTGCCTTTGAGGCCGAGGCGCTTAATCACCACCCCAACTGGGACAATGTCTACAACCGGATCAACATCTCCCTACAAACTCACGATGCTGGTGGAATCACCGATTACGACATTCAACTGGCGCGAACAATCAACGCGCTTAAGGCGTAGTGCTGATATATTGACGTTCCGATGGGAACAGCAGTGCGTTGGCACGTTTTCTCCAAGCCAAAGGCGTCTTATCTTTCAAAACCATACAAGCTAGTGAATAGAAGTATCCCTTTTGATAGATCTCCCTTAGCTTGATATTCGCTTCCATTGCCACAATATCCTCTGCCTTAAGAGCATCGATAAAGAGTTCTAGATCTGCGGCATCAACTCCAACTTGCTCCACATAAGGTAAAAATTCCTGGTAAGCATCTCCATTATTAATGGCGAGTCCAATGGCACTCCAAACCGTATCACCATTGAGTCCAATTTCTGAATCAACGGCCATAGCTTCTGAGATCATCTCAGGAGTAGCCCCGTCAGAAGCGGCGATTTGTCTGAGCAAATAAGGTTTGAAAAGCGGATTATCCATAGCCATAGCGAAAGCCCCTTCAAGGTCTCCAATATGGATCAAGTGATAAGCGTAGTTAGGATTAGCTCGCTTACCATCTACATCGCCACTTTCTAATCCGCCATAGAAATCAAGGTCGGAACTGCTATACGTTCTAAATTCATAGGTGTTAAAACTGGAGCGCAAATCCAACAAACGCAAAATGCGGGTGGCATCCTCGGCTATTAAAGTTGCCAAGGCATCTTCCTCTGCAGCAGTTTCAAAGGCCATTAAGGCTTCTTCCCAGCGTTCGTTCTGCCCGTAGACATAACCCGAGGCATAGCCCAACCAAGGATGATCTGGATGCGTGGTGTAAGCTGCTGTATACTTAACGTTCTTGGCTGCTTCATCTTCCATGCAGCGGATATTCATATACAGATAATCTGGATTCTTAGAATCTTGTTCAAACTTGCGACTGATCTCTTCACAGAAAGCGATTTGCTCGGTTTCATCAGCTTGAATCATCATGGCGCGCAGTGTTGGCACATCCTCACCGTAATTATCCATACGAGCGTACAACATATTATCGGCATCTTCATAACGCGTACTCATATTGAGCCAGTTCACCAATTGTGCATCCGACGGATTCTCCCACTGTGCATGGGCAAAGATCAAATCCTTCAATTGCAACGAATCCTCTATTTGATTTACTAGATCATAGGCATCTATGTCGCTGTAAGCGGTCACAGCGGATTTACGCGCTCCTCTGCTACTACTGGAAAGTTCGATAGAGTTTGGTGGCTCCTGTAATAGATAATCCACTTTGGTGTCTATCAAACGTGGACTGCCCAGATAATCGGGCGCAGCGTCGCCATCATAACCGTAAAACACAGCGTATTTCACAAACAAGGCAGCTCCGGCCACATTGTAAACATAGCCGCGACCAGGCGCTCCAATTTGAGCGGTATAAGTCTCGATTTGGTTACCCCGCGGATCCGTTGTGATCAATTGATAATCGGTATTATAACTTACATCTAAAGATTCATAAGTGTGTGCACCAATAGTTATTTCCTGACCTCCTGTGGTTACAGTCACAGGAATACCCAAACCATTGTATACCAAAAGATCTGTTCCTGTAGTGGAACTCCCTAAGAACAAGGCCCCACCGATCAATACCACAGAGGCTGCAAATTTCGATGCAGCTCCAAAAAGTCCTTCGCCCAACATAAAACGATCCCACAACTTAAGTTTGCGCTGAATCTTTCGTTCTTTTCCAGGAGTTAAGACACTGTATTCAGGTATCATTTTATTGGCTAAAGATGCCGGTGGCAAACTCTTTTTATTCCAATAAGCATCCGCTATCATATCTTCTACATCTAACAAACGCTCCAAGGCCATATTGCGCAAGAGCTGCAAGTTTTGACGTGCCCCTGCAGCCCAACCAGCCGCAGCATTGATCCAACGATCCATATTTTCACGATCGGGAAAGCCCAATTTAAACTCTTCATAAAGCGCCTCATAACTGTGAGCCTTCATGGCTTCAATAATAGCAGGCTCTAACTCAATTTTGGTACTGTCGTGATAAGCCGCTTTAAAACATTTATAATAATCGTTGGCAGCTATATGAATTTGAGAAAATTCCTCACTAGAGACACGCCCGTCCGCTATTGCAACGCTTACGGTATTGTTGAATTTGCGCTCGGCATCGTTTAGATCTGCGACAGCGTGCTCTGCATAATGGATCAAATGAGCTAAGGATTTCAAATTCTGATCCCAATTGCCGCCTAATTGTTGGGCCATCTGATACGCATAGCGTCTGCAGTTCTTATCGTGAGTCCTAAGGGAGTCAATAATGGCCTCTTTCTCTTGCTGAACACTCTTTAAAACATCATCTATATCCTTGCGTTTGATCTGTTCTCCGCGGTGCCAAATCGCTCTTTTTTCGATAGTGATGACCTCGTGTTTGGAGATTTCAAGTGCTTGAATTTCTTCTTGTAGCTCCTGATATTGATCCAGTTGTTGTTTCAAGGTTTCTGAATACAACTGGCTCTTGATTCGCTCAAGATCTAGCGCAGCTCCCTCAGCTTCGTAAATTTCGTCTATAGAATCGAAATTGAGAAAAGCATATCGATTCATGAAATTGGAGGCGTATTTTGGGTCCAAGAACGTCCAGTCAAAATACTCCTTTTGATAGGCCTCTAAAGTCTCTGCTTCTGTCGGCATTTCTAGATCCTTTGCATTCGAGGTTGCAATGAGACGTTTGGTCATCTCTTCTTCCAAAGCAGCTGCATTGCTAAAAAGGACTTCAGCTTTTCTGTTGTCTATGTCTGAGGCCAAATACGAACGCTTAGCGTTGTCTTCTCGATCTTTATCAACGGGGTGGGTAGACCACATTTGTGGCGGATTGTATGCGCGAGAGGTAAACACGCGGTGGTTTGCCGGGTCTAGGGTATCCATTGTTGGAGATTCGCCGTAAAGCGGGTCATCCAGAACCTGCTTCATATTTTTAATGTATTGGCTTTGTACCGTATACATATTGTTCATGGTCTTGGACTGCGCCAGCTGAACATTGACAAAACTCATGGCATTGTTAAATGCCTCATCAGCAACTTGTAAGCGGTGCAAGGCGTGGATCAGCGCGTCACTCCCAGTAAGAGAAACCGCAACCAGATCTGCCTGAAATTCCATTTCACGAGACAGGGCACGCTCCGCAATAACCACTACGCTGAAGCAGGTTTCTATCAACGAACGCACCGCCCAGACCAATATGGAAAGGATCCACCCGATCCAAGCTACGCGAATGTCTATGGATGAGATCATTCCTAAGAACTTATCAAAGGCATCTCGCTTACCTACTATACGCGCTGCAATTTGCTGCGCTACATAGACATAACGTCCTAAAAGCATGGAACGTTGAGCAAAATGGCCAAATTCGTGGGCCAATACGGCTTTGAATTCTCCCAAACTCAAAACATTAGTAAGGCCTAAGCCAATTTCGAGATTCTTCTTTGAAGGGATGATCAGGTTAATCAATGACAGATCGTAAGAAACACTAGCGTTCACTCTGTGGGTCAAGAATACTTTGTGAGGTCTTGGTGCTTTGGCCTCATCGGCGAGTTTATAGATATAATCAAACAGGACAGGCTCCTCCTCTTGGGTAATAAAGCGCTGCATAGGGTTTTCAACCTTTTTGTTCAGAAAGAACAAAGACTTGATCAAAAACAAACAAATGAAGGCGTAACCTCCAGCCAAAACATAAGACCAGAGATCATCTCCATTCATAAAGGAATAATAGGCCAAACGTCCAAACCAAAAAGTCAGAACAAAATACAATCCAATAAAAAGCAATAAACCTAAAATGGAAAGGATCACATGTTTCTTGAATGATTGCGTAGGATTGGTGTAGCCCTCCGGAACATTCTTTGGGCCTTGAGAGTAAAAACTGTCCATGAATATTAATTGTTAGCACTTAAATATAAAACAAGCCTTTAAAAAGTCCGCAGCAACTTATCAACAAAAGACAAAATCAGGAATTTACCTGATCGATTTTACAGCCAGCGGAAGTTTTCCAATATTCTAGGGAACAACATCTGCATTTTTTTAAATTTGTGGATCGAATCAATTTTTATCTATGGGAAGAGCATTTGAATTTAGAAAAGCACGTAAAATGAAGCGTTGGGCTGCAATGTCCAAAGCCTTTACACGAATTGGAAAGGATATCGTAATGGCTGTCAAAGAAGGTGGTCCTGATCCTGATGCTAATTCAAAACTGCGCGCGGTCATTCAAAATGCCAAGGCTGTCAATATGCCTAAGGATAATATTGAACGTGCCATTAAGCGCGCCTCAGATAAGTCTCAAGGCGACTATAAAGAAGTTCTTTTTGAAGGCTATGCCCCACACGGTATTGCCATTTTGGTAGAAACTGCTACAGACAATAACACCAGAACAGTTGCCAATATCCGATCGTATTTCAACAAATGTGATGGAAGTTTAGGAACTTCTGGTTCTGTGGTCTTTATGTTTGATCATACCTGTAATTTCCGCATCAACGGAGAAGGTATGGATTTGGAAGAATTGGAGTTAGAGCTTATCGATCACGGAGTTGAAGAGGTCTTTGAAGACGAGGACGGCGTAATGATTTACGCCCCTTTTGAGAGCTTTGGAGCCATTCAATCTGCTTTGGAATCACAAGAGATAGAGATCATTGCTTCTGGCTTTGAGCGCATTCCTCAGGTAACCAAGACGCTGGGCGAAGATCAAAAAGCTGATGTGGAGAAATTGCTCGAAAAAATCGAGGAAGATGATGACGTACAAAACGTCTACCACAATATGAACGAACTCGAGTAACAACCGCTGCGAGCCGTAAGAGAATTCTTTGATTTTGTTTGTACGAATTCAATTCCTTAACTTAGCTGAGTAGGTTAAACACAAATTCATGCGTAATTTCCTGATTTGCTTTTTGTTAAGCAGTGTCATTTGGTCTTGCCAGAAGGACTCCTTCTTGGAAGAACGCGGTGTTAATCCTACTGGTGATTCTACCATTAGTGTAGATCCAACCGACGAAGAGATCTTTGATGATATCGATCTTCAAGACCCACGAGCTAGCTTGGATAACAGCACTCAAGGTTTGTATCGAGGGGTCTTCTCTTCCTTTGATGGAACCAACCACGGAGAAATTGTGATTAACCTTGGTAACGATGGCGAAATGGCTGCTGCCATACACTTTATCAACGGAGAAAAGATTGCTTTTACCGCGGAAAGCGAAACACTGACCACTTTTAAGTTCAGAAATAACCAGGGATCATTTTCTTTCAACGTCGCAGATATTGAGGATCCAAAGGCCACAGATGTAATTTTCAATCAAAAGTCGAGTTATATCAGAGCCTATAAAGAGCGCAGCTCAAGAAGAATTTCCATAGCCTTAGGGCATTATGATGATCCTGCTGATGAAGAATTCGGCGGGAATTGGGACTTAATTTCTTTTGGTGTTAGAGAGTTTAACTTTCCCGGAGCCATTAGATTGAGTGAAGTTGTAGTTTCTCGTGGAGATCAGGTACTGGTAGACCTTGAAGGTGACATGACTGAGGATTTTGAAGGCTGCTTCGGATTTGATGTTCGAGGTCCTTATTTAGCACAAGTCTCCGGCGATATTGCTTTGCTTGAAGGAAAAGATCAGGTTTCTATTTTCAACGGACAGCGTTGTGATTGGAATCTGTCCTACAGTTTTCAAAACAACCGTGGCACATACTCTACTTCTCGTTGTGAACCAGGTGCTGCCTCTGGAGTATGGATATGGAACTTCCGCACAGGCCGTCTCTTTGTAGACGCTTTGCGCATCCATTAAAATCTTTCTAGAAATCTTGTGTGTACTCGGGCTTCTTCCCGACCACGCCTTTATATTTGGCCATTAAAGCAGTCATATCTTTATCAATATCACCGCTAAGTGTATAAGGTCGGTGTATCGTTACGGTTTTAGTTCCATAGTCAAAAGCTACAGCAATTACAGGCACATCGGCAGCTTGTGCGATATAATAAAAACCTGTTTTCCACTGATCGACTTTCTTACGTGTGCCTTCTGGTGCGAGTGCCATGCGGAATTCATCGTGCTGCTTAAAGATCGCTGCAATAGCTTCTACTTTATTCTGACCAGAAGTACGATCCAAGGGATAACCACCCATCCAACGAAAATAAGCGCCTAAGGGCCATTTGAAAAGTTCTTGTTTCCCTACCCAATGGATCTTGGTCTTTAAAATACGACGTGTATAAGAACCTACAGTGAAATCATGCCAATGCGTATGAGGTACTACGATCACTACGGATTTCTTGACCTTCGGATCAAAGCTGCCTTTGATCTTCCACCCCATGATCTTATGAAAAATGAATTTAGTAAGTCCCATCTTACATTTTGAGATATAATTCACGAAGCTTCTCCCGAGTGGCAATATCGCGCCAGTTGTCACCCAAAGCATTCTCCCAAAGCGGTTCCAGTCCAAGAGCTGTGTTGATCATGGTCTCCATTTGCGCATCGGTAAGCTGAGAACAAATACCCACCGGCAAATCGATATCGTGTTTCTCCATCATTTGTTTAAAGAGTTTCACACCGTCCGGATAGAATTCTTCCAAATGACTAAAAACAATACAATTTCCAATTCCGTGTTTGGTTCCTAAGACATAGCCTAAACCATAACTCAAAGCATGAGCAACACCGACCTGAGAGTAAGCAATACTCATCCCACCGTGCCAAGAAGCCATCATGAGTTTTGCCCGAGCCTCTTCCGCAGTTAAGTCATCACCTAAAAATATCTCCACACAGAGATCATAAGCCTTTTCACCATAGCTTTGACTAAAGGCATTTAAAAAGGTGCCTTGCAAGGATTCAACACAGTGAATGAAGCAGTCCATACCGGTGTAAAACCACTGGTTCTTTGGGACGCCTTTGCAGAGATCAGGATCTAAGATCACCTGATCAAACGGTGTGTAATCGCTGTTGATTCCCAATTTCTTTTCGGGTCCAGTCAATACACAGGTTCTTGAAACTTCAGCTCCTGTTCCAGAAATAGTAGGGATACCGACGTGATAAACGGCCTTTTTCTTGACTAAGTCCCAACCTTGATATTCAGAAGCACTACCGGAATTGGTCAACATTATAGACACAGCTTTAGCGAGATCTAGAATAGATCCCCCACCAATTCCTATGATTCCAGAAGGCAGTTCCTTATACTCTGTTCGTATTTTTTTGACGATCTCATCAACTTGAGTCGTCTTTGGCTCTTCAATGGTCGACGCAAAAATGAGCTTATCATTGAAATTTAAAGTAATGCGATCCACCAAGCTCTGTTGATTCTCAAAAATATCGTCAACAATAAAGATAAAAGGAGCTCGGTCTTTGCGCTCAGCAGCTAGAATTTGTTCCAACTGATCAAAACTACCCTTTCCAAAAACCACCTTAGGTACCATTGGAAAATTTCTGTAACCATCATTTACAGCTGGTTGTTCCACTTTTTCGATCATGCGTTTTGCACGAGCGAGATCCTCTGGGGTGTCAATTTCTACTCCCTGATCCTTGGTTACAGCCATTTTTATATTGTGGCCGTATTCCAGGTATCGAATGCATTCGATCTTCTCCGCCGCTTCTAATTTGCGCATGGGCAATCGATAGAAATCCATAATTGCCTGCTTTCTAAAAGCGTATATACCTTTGTGTTTAAAGTACTTAACCGCAGTATTCTTATCTCGAGGATAAGGGATCGGTGAACGGGAAAAGTACAGTGCAAAATTGTCTTTGTCTACAATTACCTTAACACAGTTTGGGTCGCTGATCTCTTTCCAGTCCTGAATCTCAGTCATTAATGAAGCCAGATCGATCTTGTCCGCGTCCTCTTGATAAAAGACATCCAATACCTTCTTAAGACCGTCTTTGGTTGTAAAGGGCTCATCCCCTTGGACATTGACGACAATATCAACATCCATATCCGCTACTGCCTCTGCGATGCGATCACTCCCACATTCGTGCTCTTTTTGGCTCATAATAGCCTTACCTCCGTGATTGGTGATCTCCTCAAAGATCACATCACTATCAGTAACCACAAATACGTCTTGAAATAATCCTGTATCTACCGCCGCCTCATAGGTGCGAAGAATCACGGTTTTCCCTCCCAGATCCTGCATGAGTTTGCCTGGGAAGCGCGAGGCTCCGTATCGTGCGGGGATCATAGCAATAATGCGCAAAGGTGTATTCAATGTCTTGTTTTTAGTGGATCAAAAGTACAACAATTTATAAGATCGAGGGGCTTAGTCCTCTTCAAAGAAAGTACTGGAAAAACCAAGCAGAAAGACCTTATCGCTAGCCCGGGTTAAAGCTGTGTACAACCACCGGAAATAGCCTTTGTTTGGGCCTTCAGGAAGATAGGGTTGTTCTATGAAAACCGTTGGCCATTGCCCTCCTTGTGATTTGTGGCAAGTGATGGCATAGGCGAACTTTACCTGCATGGCATTAAAGTATTTGTTATTCTTAACGGCCAAGAACTTTTTATAATGAGATACCTCGTCTTCATAGTCCTCACGAACAGCTTCATAAAGTCTGTTAGAATCCTCATAAAGTAAAGAGGGAGTCTCTGCCATTAAGGTATCCAGTATCAAAACGGTCTCAAAGGGTTTCATATCTGGATAATCTATCATGCGTACGGTAACTGTGGCAAATCGAAAACCATAGAGTTCATTGATTGCATGGATCTCTAAAACCTCAATAATATCTCCATTGGCCACAAATCCAGCCTCGCTATCTGGTTTGAGCCAGAAGTAGTTGTTCTTCACCACCATCAAGAAATCTCCAGCCTCTAGCTCGCCTTCTTTAAAGAGGATTCGTTGTCGTATCTGCTGATTGAATAAATTCGCGCGCTTGTTGGAACGCACTATGACTATAGCTCCTTCTGTTCCCTGATCGCTGTAGGCGTCATTTAAAGCATCCATGATCTCTTGCCCATCCAAAGGCCGAGTCATGTCGTTGAAATCAGTCAATCGAAAACGATAATCGTCATAATACTCATGAGACAAACGATCGCGAAGCGCCGTAGCATTATACAGAATGCCACTGTCCATTTGTTGACGAACCACCTCGCTGAGCTCTAAGACTGTCACCTTTTTATCAAAAAAACGTGCCATCAGATCTTCATCTAAGGCAGGACTGATATCTAATTTCACTGGAGGCAGCTGTGCCGTATCGCCAATCAGGATCAATCTACACCCGTGTCCGCTATAGACGTATTGGACTAAATCTTCCAGCAGTGAGGAGCGCTCATTAGAAGTAGCGTTTAGTTGCATATCTGGGATCATGGAGGCCTCATCTACTATGAAAATGGTATTGCGATGCTTATTGGGTCGTTTGATAAAAGTGATGCCTCCACCCTTCTTCTTTCTTGGGGTATATATTTTTCTGTGGATGGTATGTGCCTGTCTGCCAGCATAGTTACCCAATACTTTTGCCGCACGTCCAGTCGGCGCCAAGAGGTAAGCTGACTTTTTAAGCTTCCATAACTGACTTACCAAAGTAGCCATGATAGAGGTCTTTCCTGTACCTGCGTAACCCTTGAGCAAAAAGAGTTCATCTGGCGCAGAGTTACAGGAGTACAATGCGAGTAACTGCAAGGCTTTCTGCTGTTTCAGCGTTGGTTCGTGTGGGAAGTTTTCGCGGAGAATTTCGTAAAATTCTTGAGGTTGCATCCGGATGATTTCTTTGGCTTAAAACTACGCGAATTTTATAGGATATTACTTTCGTGAAACAAAAAAAATTGTAGATTTGCGTTAGACCTAGTTTTAACAAAAAAACTCTCTTCAAGAATGAAAATAGTAATTCAATTAGTACTTTGGGCAATCATTGGTTTGTTAGGGTATTTGTTGTTTAAATCCATTTATGGACCGATTCAATTCAACCAAGTCAAAGAGAAGCGCTACGCTAAAGTAATTGACAATCTAAAAGACATCCGTTCTGCTCAGTTAGCTCACCAAGAAGTTACTGGTGTATTTGCGAAGGACTTCAACGCTTTAGTTGCTTTTGTAGACACTGCAGAATTCGCCATCACCCAACGTAGAGATACTATTTACGACGATGTTGAGAAAAACAGAGCTTTCGGGATCGATGAAGGTTACTACATCGAAGAAACTTTGATCGATACCATTGGTTATAATAGTGTAAGAGATTCTCTATTCAGAGATTCTGACCGCTACAAAACCATGATGAACGTTCCAATCGAAGGCGTTACTGCAAAATTCGATATGGACGCTGGAATGATAGAATCTGGAGATCTTAAGTTGCCTGTGTTTGAAGCAAAAGTTGCGAAGAATGTAGTTTTATCAGATCAAGACCCAGACCTATTGGCTCAAGAAAATCAGATCGTATCTGTAGAAGACATTAACGGTTCTCACATTATCGTAGGATCCATGACCGAGGTAAACACCAACGGTAACTGGCCTAAGAACTATGACACACCCGCAAGAAAGAACTAAAGAGGTTCCGACCGAAAACATAAAAAGACTGTCCGTTCAAATTAGTTTGACCGGACTTTCTTTTTTATTGGAATATCCAAGTGGCGATTCTTGGGTATACCGTCATGAATTGCCTTCTGGATTGCATCCCGGTGATGTACTTATTGAACTCCAACAAATACTCTCTCAAGAGCGATTCAGCAATAAAACTCAAGAAGTTGTAGTGGTTTACCACCACCCTACTTTTACTTTTGTTCCTGAGGCCCTCTTTGCTCCAGAGAACCTGGCAGATTACTTAAAGTTCAACGCTAAGATCCTGCCTCAGGACTATTTGGATTACGATGTTTCCAAGTCCAGAAGCATGGTCAATGTCTACGTGCCATACACCAATATCAACAACTTCTTTTTTGATCGCTATGGAGACTTCACCTTTCTGCACGGTGCTACCGTCTATTTAGCAGCACTAGAATCCAAGACCACAACAAAAAGCACACAGGTCGCTGCGCATTTGGAAGACAACAGTCTTATGATTGCGGTGACCACAGGAAATAAAGTGTCACTGATAAATGCCTTTGAAATAAGCGCTGCTGAAGACTTTGCGTATTATTTGTTATTTACGATGGAACAATTAGGCTTAGACCCAAAAGAAGTTCCTTTGGTTTTAAGCGGGGATTTCAGTGAAGATGATGATTATTTTGCCTTAGGTTATCGCTACGTAAAAGACATTAGCATCTTAGAAGATTCCCAAGAAGCTTTCTTACTAAAAAATGTGGCTGCCGCATGCGAATAATCTCTGGTTCACATAAGGGAAAACGCCTAAGAGCGCCGAAAAACCTACCTGTCAGACCCACAACAGACTTTGCCAAAGAATCGCTTTTCAACATCTTGGGAAACAGAATTAATATTTATGAAACCAAGGTTTTAGACCTCTTTGCAGGCACCGGAAACATCTCCTATGAGTTTGCCTCTCGAGGCGCTGAGGACATAACAGCTGTAGACCAACACTACGGATGCTGTAAATTCATTACGACCACTGCTCAGGAATTGGAATTCCCTATTCGAGCAATTAAAAGCGATGTTTTTGGATTTATTGCCAAGCATACAGAGACCTATGATCTCATCTTTGCGGATCCGCCTTATGATTTAGGCCAAGAGGCTTTTGAGCGACTGGTCATTGAAGTTTTATCGGGCTCTTTACTTGATGATGAAGGCGTTTTGATCGTAGAACACCCCAAGCACCTGGAATTAAATGCACTTGATGGATTTTCAGAGCTGAGAAGATACGGCGGGAGTTGTTTCTCCTTCTTTGAGAAAAAAACAGCAGACCTATAAGCCGGATTCTGTCCCCCGAAGTAGAATAAATTCACTTCAGGGTCCTTATCATTTATCTGGAGTGTACATTGCTGCACCCTTCTAACTGCCTACCCTCCCACATCGCGCGAGCAGCACTCAAACGTAGGTTTACATGGCATTTCACCGCATAGAGTTTACCTGATTTCACTACAGCATTACCTGTACTTGCTTTCTGTTGCACTTGTCCTCCCGGAAAGTGAACTGCGTTCTACTTTCTGGTGACGGCCGTTAGCCGCTATGCTGCTCTTTGGTGTCCGGACTTTCCTCCATGAAGTGAACAAAGTTCTACTTCACAGCGATAAGGCGGTCTGCTGGCTGCAAAAGTACATTTTTTGACAAATAATGTTAATAAAAAAGCAGAATTACAAGCGCACCGAGGCCCTATAATTTAGGGGTAATTTTATCTTTGTTACTCTTATGGAACACTTCATTGTATCGGCTAGAAAGTACAGACCCACCACCTTCAAGGATGTTGTTGGGCAAAGTGCTATTACCAATACTTTGGAAAACGCTATTGCCAACAATCATTTGGCTCAAGCTTTGTTGTTTACTGGTCCGCGAGGCGTGGGAAAAACAACTTGTGCCCGTATTTTGGCCAAGAGGATCAATGCGGATGACAACACCTCAGAAGACGAAGACTTTGCTTTCAATATTTTTGAATTGGATGCGGCTTCCAACAACTCTGTAGATGACATCAGAAGTTTGATCGATCAGGTCAGGATTCCACCTCAGGTTGGAAAGTTCAAGGTTTATATCATTGACGAGGTGCATATGCTCTCTGCTGCAGCCTTTAATGCATTCCTTAAAACCTTGGAAGAACCTCCCAAACACGCCATTTTCATTTTGGCGACTACAGAAAAGCACAAGATCATCCCTACCATCCCATCACGATGTCAGATCTTTGATTTTAAACGAATCACTGTAAAAGATATCAAGGAGCATTTAGGTCATGTAGCGGCTTCAGAAGGTATTCAGGCCGATGAGGACGGACTGCAGATCATTGCCCAAAAGGCCGATGGCGCTCTTAGAGACGCCTTATCGATTTTTGATCGTGTTGTGAGTTTTTCTGGTAAGAATTTGACGCGACAGGCAGTGACTGAGAATTTGAATGTTTTGGACTACACTACCTATTTCAAGGTGACCGATCTTGTCCTGGACAACAATATTCCTGAATTACTGCTTGAATACGATCAAATACTCTCACAAGGATTTGACGGACACCATTTCATTGCAGGTTTAGCTTCTCACTTTAGAGATTTATTAGTCGGTCAACAACCACAAACCAATGATCTGCTAGAAGTTGGGCCGGAAATTAAGGCCAAGTATTTGGATCAAAGCCAACGCTGCTCCAAGGCATTCTTAATTGAAGCCATAGAAAAGGCCAACGCCTGTGATCTGCAATTTAGAAGCAGCAGAAACCAAAGACTGTTGGTGGAACTATGCTTGATGCAACTGGCCTCTATCACTTTTGATGGAGAAAAAAAAAAGTCTCCTAACTACATAATCCCTGCTTCTCATTTCAAAACAGTGAGACCGGCTGAGCGCATCGATGCGCCTCAACCAGCAGTGCCCGAAGTTAAAGAAGCTCCTAAAGAAGTAGCTGAACCGCAGGCGGCTCACCCAGAACCTGTAGCGACTGGTCCAACAATTGCAGACTCATCACCTCAAGAGCCAGCTCCAGCGGTTGCTGAGAAGCCTAAGATCAATCTAAACTCCAACAGTGGAAGACGCGTCTCTGCCCTATCGCTTAAGTCCATCAAGGAAAAGCAGCAGTTGCAGGCGCAAAGCGCTAAAGACAAAGAAGATGCCGTTCTACCAACGGAGGAATTCACCCAAGCGGCATTAGAAGAACACTGGAAGGCTTTTACCACTAAGATGGAGCGCAAAGGACGATACAATTTGGTTTCTCACTTAAGCATGGCTGTACCCACAAAAGAGGGTAGCCGTTTGCTTTTGGAATACCCTAATGCAACTATCAAAGTTGAATTAGAGTCGGCTTCCCACGAATTGCTTGGATATCTGCGGGAGCAGCTAAAGAACTATGATATAGAACTGGACATTAAGGTCAATGAAGAAATCCAAAAGCGCTATGCCTATACCCCGCGCGAGAAATATGATAAACTCAAAGAGATAAATCCCTTGATGGATACCCTCCGTCAAGAATTTGATCTAGAAATTTAAAAATCATGCTAGGACTCAAATTGCCAACAGATCCACGTTGGGTGAATATTGTTGAAAAGAATATTGATGAGATACTCACAGATCACGCCTATTGCGAGCAAAAGGCCGCCAGTACTGCCATCTCTTTGATCATTGGTTATCCGGAATACACGGATCTTGTAGCAGAAATGACCTTATTAGCGCAAGAGGAAATGAGTCATTTTAAAATGGTGCACGACCGCATTGTGGCACGCGGAGGTCATTTGGGCAGAGAACGCAAAGATGCCTACGTGAATCAACTCATGAAATTCTTCCCTAAAGGCGGGAGCAGAAACGATCAATTGGTACATCGCCTGCTTTATGCAGCGCTTATTGAAGCCAGAAGCTGTGAACGCTTTAGATTACTCAGTGAGGAACTCGAAGATGAAAAGCTAGCGGACTTTTACCGTAAACTGATGATCTCAGAAGCCAATCATTACACCATGTTCTTGAAATTTGCCAGACAGTACGGCGAGCGTGAAGCAGTGGATAAAAAATGGCAGGCCTTATTGGATTTTGAAGCAGAGCTCATGAAAAACCTAAGTAAATCTGAGACCATTCATGGCTAATATTCAGAAGTTAATCAGAAAAGTCAAATACAAACTATTTGGCAATCCATATTACAAACGCGAGCTGTATCAAGGTGTCAACCTGCCTTCTTTTAGAGAGAATCAAGGATTGAGCGAAAATCAGGACTATTTACAATCAGCGATAGATCAACTCCAGGCCATACAAGAACACAAGGCTTTTGAAGACACTTTGAGTTTTCTCGATTTTGGTTGCGGACAAGGCCGAATAGCCAATGGCATCAAGTACTTAAAGTTACCTTTCCACAGCTACACTGGTGTAGACACGCATGAACTCTCTATCAATTGGTGTAAAAAGTGGATCAGCATTTATGGTCCAGCCTATAAATTTCTGCATTTACCAGCATACAACGAACGCTATAACAAACAGGCTGAAAAGCTACAGAAACTACCCTTTGAGGACAATAGCTTTGATATGATCTTTTTAAACTCTGTGTTTTCTCATATGATCACTGAAGACATTCAGTTCTACTTGGATGAGTTTTCACGATTGATGAAAACAGGAGGTTTGTTGTATATAACAGGGTTTGTTGAGGAAAACGTACCTGAAATGGTTGAAAACCCAACAGATTATATCAGTGAAAATCACGGGGCGCTGTTCAGAGTGCGCTATGAAAAATCGTTTTTCCTTAAACAATTCACCGACCGCGGTTTTACTATTAAAGACTTTGATCACCAAGGCATAACGCGAACCAAGCAGTCCGTGGTTATGGCTATTAAATCTTAATTGACCTCGATATTCTTAGCCTTATGCTCTTGATGTAGGGTTTTAATGATCCCATCGGCTAAACCAATCTTAGGCACATAGATATAGTCTGCCTTTGCCCATTTCATAGCAGAAAGGTAAATACGGGTTGCTGGAATGATCACATCGGCACGGTCTGCATTCATTCCCAAACGCGCAATACGCTCCTCATAAGTGAACTTCTGCAAGATTTTGTAATGGTTGCTCAAAAAGAGATAGGTCAAAGGACGTCCAATTTTGATGCCTGATTCCTTGTAGATACTGTTGATATTCCCTCCAGAACCAATAAGAGAGACATCGTCAAGTTCTGAGGTATTGGCCTTGATCCATCGCTTTACACTATCCCATAAGGGTTCATCCACCTGATCGTTAAGCAAGCGTACTGTTCCCAACTTGAATGAACGAGAGGCCAAGACCTCTCCTTGTCCGTAGACAGTAAATTCGGTACTCCCACCTCCAACGTCAACATATAGAAAATTGCGCTCGTCATCAATAAGGGTCTTTAAATCTGTGGAGGCGATAATGGCCGCTTCTTCCTTACCGTCAATAATATGAATGTGTATTCCAGCCTCCTTGTTTATAAGCTGAGCTACCTCATTGCCGTTAGCAGCCTCACGCATAGCTGAAGTAGCACAAGCTCTGTAGGCTTCTATATTGTGTACATTCATGAGCATCTTAAAAGCCTTCATAGCCTCAACCATTCGCTCAATATTCCCTGCGCTAATTTTCCCTTGGTCAAATACGTCTGCACCTAATCTGATGGGTACCCGAACCAAGGAAGTCTTTTTAAAATTTGTAGGGCCATCCCCTAATTGAGTCACTGTTGCGATCAACAAACGAATCGCATTAGATCCAATATCTATGGCACCGTATTTCTTTATTTCGATCAAACCTGATTCAACTTTTTTTGGTAATACGAATACATTTCAAACTGTGAACGCAATGCCGGTTCTCCATTTCGTTCTCGATAAGCATTGTCTTGTGCAGCGCTAATAATACGCGCTTTTACGTTATCCTTCCAGCTAATGGTGAAGGTATCCATAATCTCCTGTTTAATTTCGGGATCGTAAATAGGGCATCCAATTTCAACACGACGGTCAAGATTGCGGGTCATAAAATCTGCCGATGAGATATAGACCTTAGCATCGTCTTGGTTTTCAAAGATAAACACACGCGGATGCTCCAAGAACTTATCTACAATACTGATCACTTCAATGTTTTCACTGAGTCCTTCAACCCCTGGAATCAAACAACAAATACCCCGAGCGATGATCTTGACAGGCACTCCGGCTTGGCTTGCCTCATAAAGCTTGTCAATCATAGGATAATCTGACATATTGTTGAGTTTGATTCGGATGCCGCTCGGCAGACCGTTCTTATGATTCTCAATTTCTTCGTCGATAAGGTTATAAAGCACATTACGCGTGTAGTGCGGAGAAACGATCAGGTGATTGTACTTCTTGATTTTATAGTTCACTTCCAAGAAGTCAAAGACCTTATTGACTTCTTTTAAAATCTTCTGATTGGCCGTAAACAGGGTGTAGTCAGTATAAATCTTAGCTGTTGATTCGTTGAAGTTTCCGGTACTGATAAAGCCGTAACGCTTGTTCTTCTTTCCGTTTCTGCGTTCAATCACACAAGCTTTACAATGTACTTTAAGCCCCGTAACTCCAAAGATCAGATGCACGCCTTCTTGCTGCATTTGTTCAGCATAACGGATGTTGGCTTCTTCATCGAATCGCGCTTGCAACTCAATCTGTACCGTAACCTCTTTACCGTTCTTCGCAGCATTGATCAATGACCCCGCAATGTGAGAGATCTCCGCCAAACGATAAATCGTAATCTTGATCTTTTCTACCCGCGGATCCAGAGCTGCTTCCCGCAGAAAACGAATCACATAGGTGAAATCGTGATAGGGCGCATAGAGTAAAGCGTCCTTTTTGTCAATGGCATCGAGTATACTGTCAGAACCATGCAAGCCCTTAACTGGTAGTGGTTTAATTTTGTTGTATAGCAGGTCTTGGCGTCCAAAACTCGGAAATTTCATATAATCCCTGCGGTAGTGATAACGACCTCCAGGAATTACACTATCTGTAGCCTCGATCTCCATATGCTCCAACAAATAGCTCAGGGTATCCTCGTGAATTGATTTGTCATAAACAAAGCGCACCGGATCACCAGAAGAGCGTTCTTTTACACTTTTTGAGATCTTAGCGATAAAGCTCTTACTCAGATCAGAATCCATATCCAGACCAGCGTCACGGGTGATCTTGATCATATGGGCTTCTATGGATTTGTAATTGAATAGACTAAAAATAGTACCCAAAGAGTAGCGGATCAAATCGTCTAAAAGGATCACAAATTGCTTCTCGCCCTCTTGAGGAAGTATGATAAATCGATCTAAATAGCGTGGAATCTCGATCAAGGCATAATTGACTGGATCGGTCAATATCTTGGCATCTTCATGCATTTCCATACGAACCGTGAGATAAGCCGCTGAGTCCTGTAAACCTGGAAAGCTGGTTTGGTCATTCAACATCATCACTCCCAAAGCTGGGGATACCTTATTCTGAAAGTAATCCGCAATAAATTCGTGTTGACGCTGACTTACTTGAGTTTCATCAATTACAAAGATGTTCTCCTTTTCCAATTCTTTGTAGATGCCTTTGAGAATATTCAAACTGGCAGCCTGATGATCAATTACGATACCCGTGATCTGTTCCAAAAGGTCTTGGGCCGCAATTCCTTTCAAAGCAGAGCGTCCGCCTTTACCGGCGTCTACAATGCGTTTTACAAAAGCATAGCGCACCTTAAAGAATTCATCCAAATTGTTGGAAAAGATCCCGAGAAAT
>NZ_CBFCWJ010000006.1:0-34298 GCF_965601605.1 Gilvibacter sp.
CTAGTGGAGCGGTCTCTGGAGTGGTTTTTGCTTTTGTGTTATTGTATCCAGATCAAAACCTCTATCTGTTCTTTGCCTTGCCAATAAAGGCTTGGCTCTTTGGAATCCTCTATTTGGTTTATTCTATCTACGGCATGCGGAACCAATTGGGTAATATTGGTCACGACGCTCACTTTGGAGGGGCGGTTGCAGGTTATGCGCTAACATTATTATTTGAACCTTATCTGCTGGAAGCTCGGACAGAAATAGTTCTTCTTATGGCGGTTCCAATTGTGGCACTGTTTGTGCTTATCAAACAAAAACGAATATGAGAACACTTTTTTTATTTATCAGTCTAACTATTATGAGTATGAGCATGCATGCGCAAACAGAGGCCTTTCCGTCACGTGTTGATGTTACAGGAACCGGAGTGGTCAAGATCACACCAGATCAAGTTTTAATTAGCCTACGCGTGGAGAATACGGGGCAGGAAGCTGCTGCTGTCAAGAAGCAAAATGATCAAGTAGTTGCGGACGTGTTGCGCTTTTTGAAGGAATCGGACATCCCAGACACCGATGTGCAAACGGAATACATCAGACTCAATAAAAACTATAACTACAATTCCAAGACCTATAATTATCAGGCCAATCAAGCGATCAATGTCTTGCTCAAAGATCTGAGTAAGTATGAAGCTGTAATGAATGGTTGATCAGTTCTGGAGTCAATCGAATTGATAACATTAGTTTTGGGAGTTCAGAACGAATCAATCTAGAATCTGAAGCGCGTAAGAAAGCGGTACAAAACGCTCAGCAAAAAGCACGTGAATACGCGGGTGCTTTGGGCCAGGAAATAGGAAGAGCTGTAAAGATCAGTGAACAAACAGCAACGGTTATGCCTGCTGTAAACATGCGTTCATTTGCAGTAGCTGATGCTGCTGAAAGTGAACCGACAATTGCTCCGGGAGAATTGGAGATTCGTGTTAATGTGCAGGTAAGTTTTCTGCTTTTGGCAGACGACTAGTTGTCAAAAAGCTGAGCAAGTTTAGCTTCTAGCTGAGGCCCTCTGAGGTTCTTGGCAATGATCACTCCATTTTCATCCAACAGGAAAGATGCAGGAATTGCGTGGACGTTGTACATACGCGCAATAGGATCTTGCCAGAATTGCAGGTTAGAGATTTGCGGCCAAGGCAGTCCATCGTCAGCGATGGCTTTGATCCAACGAGCCTTCCCGTTAGGCTGATCTAAAGAAACTCCAATGATGTTGAAACCTTTGTCGTGGTAAGCTTCGTAGGCTTTAACCAGGTTTGGGTTTTCAACGCGACAAGGCTTGCACCAAGAGGCCCAAAAGTCAATAAGAGTAACTTTCCCTTTGACCTCCTTTAGAGAAACGATCTCTCCCGCAGGATTTGGCGCTTCAAACTTTGGAGCGATACCACCGATCTCCACGTTTTTCATGGCCTCCAAAGATTCTTTTACCGTCTTTCCGACAAGTGTGTTTAGCACCTCTGGGCTAGTATTTTCAACAATTTCACGAGCCTCATCCGCAGTGATGTCTTTCTTGTTGATCAATTCAGAAAGAATGATCATGGTAAAAAGAGAGTTTGGATTTTGTTGTACAAACTGCTTTTTGAAGGCGCGTTCTGCAGACATAAGCTCTTTGTTCTCCTCCTGCAGTATGTTGATCAAAATTCCATCCTGTTCTTGACGAGCTTGTTTGTATGCAGCCGCTTTCTCTTTTTTCAAAACCGCGTATTGACGCAGGGTTTGATTGTATTCTCCGTAAAGGTCATTGCTGCGACCACCCGTAGCTCTAGAAGCCTGCATACTGTCCTTATACATGGCGATCTTGATGTCTTGATTCTCATTGAAGACGATCATATTCTTACGGCCAACAGGTTCGGTGATCAATCGAAGCTCAGCTCCTTCCACAGATTCCAAGTCAATACTGACCTTTCCGCCTTGAACGATAAGGGTGTCCAAAATAACCGGTTGGTTATTCTCATCGATGCTCTGCCAATAGAGTTTGGTCCCTTCCTCAAAACCGAGGGCTGTACCTGTTAATTTCTTCTGTCCGCTATCGCCTCCACAGGCTGTTAAAATTGCGGCTATTGCCGTAACGAATAATAATCTCATACGTCTAAAGAATATAAAGGACAAAAATAGCGATTCGCAGCAATAAATTTTGTTAAGATTATATTATTGTATCTTTGCATAAGGAACCCTTAATTAGGCGTCTAAGTAATTGATTTCTAGGCATGAATCTGAGTGATGACAACTTTCCGTTAACCATAAAAATTGGCTTCGGAAAACTCTTTGAACACTACAAAGAGCATATAAATAGCACGGATCCGCTAGTACAAGAGCGCGCAAAAGCGGTACTTGAACTGGCCGATAAGCATCCGGAGCTGACCACTGGTTTAGAAACTCCAGAAGATGTGGAGCGTTTTAAGCCGCAGATCGACTTTATTCTAAGCGATCTGTTTTCTCCTGTTTTACAGCGAAATGAAATCAAGATTGCGACTATCCCATTTCGCAATTACGTCTTTAAATCGACCCAGCGTTTTGAGAGTATTCTCAAGAATGCAGAGGGTAATTACGATCTGAGTTTTACAGATTTTACTGCGGATGAATTCTATGTTATGAGTTGTAGCGTGATCCTAGGAGCACATTACGGCAAGCGCATGGACTTTCGACGTCCGTTCCATTTTGCGATTCCAGACACCAATCAAATTACAAGAAACTACCGCGTGCTTTACAACGGAGATTTCATTGAGATGAAACCTACCGAAAGAGCCTTGGAGCTCACTGAAGATGATATTGCGGAGCTTATAGATAATTACGACAATATTGATCTTTGGAAATCCAAGTTTCCTCCTCAAAGTTGGGAGTTCAACGGTTTTGTGATCGGAAATATGTACGATGCTACCGTGGATGTAGCCTTGTCTGATCTCAAAGCGACACTTTTGCGTCAAAACGATGAAAAGGTTGATGAGGACATCGAAGAGTTTCAAACCATTTTGCAGGCAATTTTCAACTTGCCAGATATCAAGATGGGCTTCGCGGTTTACAATGCTGAGGAACATCAGTTTGAACCCATTCCGCAGGGAAAGAACATCAATAGTTTTATCCTCAATGGTGAGATGAGCGCCTCTTGTGATAGCGCTTTATGCCCGTATTCTTACGAAGCATTGTTTGTCTCAAACGAATACTATTGCGTTTCTGATGTGGAGCGATTCCACAAGCTGTACCCGAAGAATCCACTTTACAAAAAATTACACGCTCAAAAGGCGGGAAGCGCCATTTTGGCGGCGGTACGTGATGAAGGGAAGGTACTAGGAGTGTTGGAATTAGTTTCTCCAAATCCGCAGGAACTCAATTCCATCAATGCCAATAAACTCAATGATATGATGCCGTATATCATTGACTCTGTGCGTAGCTCCAAGCGTAGAGAAGAGAACGAGATTGAACTGTTGATTCAGCATGAATGTACCTCGATTCACCCCAGCGTGCATTGGAAGTTTGTGCAGGAATCCAAGCGTGTGTTAGCCAAGCGCTACGCCGGAGAAGAGGTTGGATTTAGAGAGATTGTGTTTGAAAACGTGTACCCGCTCTTTGGGCAGATTGATATCAAAGGTTCTTCTGTGGCCAGAAATCACGCGATTCAAGCGGATTTGATTTTACAGTTAGCCGCGATAAAAGATGTGATCAAACTCGGGTTGGAGAAAGAACCCATGCCGATCTACGAACAATACATACATCGCATTGACAGCTATTTAGAGATCATACATAAGGATCTAAAGGTAGATAGCGAGCAAAAGATACGCTCGTTTATCAAAGACAATATCAAGCCGTTATTTGATCACTACAATAAATTGTCTCCAGAATTAGCCGCTGCAATAGCGGATTATCGAGGGCAGCTCGATCCAAATTTAAAGCTGATCTACAAGCACAGAAAAGATTACGACAACTCCATCACTTTGATCAATAAGAAGATGTCTGAGCTGTTGGATAAGAAGCAAGCCAAAGCGCAGGCCATGTATCCACACTACTTTGAACGCTTCAAAACCGATGGGGTAGAGCACAATATGTACATCGGGGAGTCCATTACCAAGCAAGACAGCTTCAACAAGGTGTATCTCTACAATTTGCGCCTGTGGCAATTACAGGTCATGTGTGAGATGGAGAATGCCTACTACAATATGAAGCCCAAACTTCCATTAGATCTGGATGTGGCCTCGATGATCTTAGTATTTAACTCGGCGCTTTCGGTTCGTTTTAGAATGGATGAAAAACGCTTTGACGTTGATGGAACCTACAATGCGCGTTATGAGGTAGTTAAAAAGCGCGTAGACAAAGCATATATCAAAGGTACCACCAAGCGTGTGACCAAAAAGGGCAAGATCACTATTGTGTATTCTCAACGCAGTGATGAGCAGGAATATTTGCGTTACATCAAGTTCTTGCAGTCCAAAAACGTTTTGAGTGATAATGTGGAGGTAGTAGAATTAGAAGACCTACAAGGTGTGACAGGTCTTAAGGCAATCCGCGTGGATGTGCTTTACAAGACCAAAAAGAACGACAAGCAGTTCTACACTTATGAAGATCTGATGAAAGAGATCAAGAATTAAGTTCCCATTGCTTCACGGATTCCCGCAGACCATTGAAACGCAATGGCAAAGGCGATCACAGAGACAATAATCCCCACAATGAATACCGTATAGGTCAGTCGAAGGATCTTGTATTTTCTGTCCAGGACAATTCCTAAGAAATAAAGATCCTTGGTCATGGCCGAATAGATGTAATCCTTGTCGTTGAGCATTTGATTGATCGCCCAATCAAATTCCTTGTATTCCATTTTGTGAAAGTTTCCGAAGAACAATAGATTTACGCGTTTTTGCTCTACATCTTCACGGGTGAATTTTCCGCGGGTCACATTAGGTCTTGTAGCCAATACCGATAGAATCATGGACGCTACACTGAAAATCACGAATACCACCGTGGGAACAATCAAATAGGCATTAGACGGATTGTCCAGCTTCGGAATCAAGTTAGACAGGGCTAATGAGATGATAATTGCGTTTACAGAAAGCAAGATGTTTGCCTTGGTGTCTGCAATATCGCTGAGTTTGATGTGATTTCGCAGCGTCACGCGATACATGGATTGAATGGCCTTTTCTGGGCTTTCGTCCTTGAGTTTCGCCTTGAGTTTGGCAAGCTTGGCCTTCTTTTTCTTTTCTTTTTGAGAGGCGCTTTCCTCTTTGAGCATTTTTAGGTTCAGCGCTTTTTGAGGCTCCCATTTTTCCTTGGCATACTCGGTGTACCATTCGTGCTTATTGGCAAACATATCGATATTCACCAGTGTCCATTTGCGGGTAGAATAATCTTGGATCTCCAAGTTTTTAAGCTCCTCTCTCAAGTATTCTGAGGCCTCCAGGTAATAATCTTTGGCAAAATGAGAAGCATCGGCATCTCTTATGATAAATTCCAACTCATCCTGAGGAGTGTATTCCATCTTGGTGGCATGGATACATCGCTTTACCGTATCAATCTGATCCTGAGGCACCTCTTGCGAAGCCAAATAATCTTGCGCCATATTCGCGCTGATCTCCTCATGTCCATCCCATTGCTCAATATACCCAACGTCATGGAGCAAGGCTGCCAGCTGAAGTGCCTCGGCATCTTTCTCACTAACGGAACTGTGTTCCAAAATTTCTTTTGTACTTTTAAATACGCGTTTGGTATGGAGTAGATTGTGGTAGACGATCTCGGGAGGAAGTTTCTCTTCTAATAGTTGTGAAACGTACTCGTGAGTATTTTGGATAAGGGAATTCATCTGTTCGATTATTACGCCAAATTACTAAATTATCATTACTTCTTATGTCGAAATTTAAACTCGTCCTTTCTTTGGCGCTTGCATTTATTGTTCTGAGTTGTGCTACCTACTCGACAAAGATCGCTGAAGATTCGACTTACACCCAACCCCCGTCGACAGCAAAAAAGACCCATTCCATATTTCTTTTAGGCGATGCTGGTTTTGCCAGTCAGGACCCTGATAAGTATTCCATTGACGGTTTTAAGGATATTCTGGAAGCAGAAGGTCAGGCTGATGATATTGCCATTTTTCTAGGTGATAATATCTATCCTAAAGGCCTTCCACCTAAAAATGACAAAACTTATGATGATGCCAAGGGGTATTTGGATGCTCAGGTTGCAGCGATAGCAAATTTCAAAGGAGCGGCTTATTTCATTCCTGGAAACCACGATTGGTACAGCCGCGGCCTGCCTGGATTGAAGCGTCAAGAAGAATACTTGGAAAAGGCCACCGATAATAATGAGGTCTTTCAGCCTGAGAAGGGTTGTCCCATCAGAACCAAAAGCATCAATGATGATCTGGAAATCATTTTTATTGATACCCAATGGTTCTTGGTGGATTGGGACAAGCACCCGACCATGAATGACGACTGCGATATCAAATCCCGCAATGACTTTTTCTTGGAGTTGGAAGGAGAACTCAAAAAGAACAATGAAAAGACCATTATAGTTGCCACCCACCATCCGGCCATTACCTACGGACCGCACGGAGGCTATTTTGCAGCACGCCAGCACTTGTTTCCGTCGGGCAGTAAGATACCACTACCGATCTTAGGTTCTTTTGTAGCATTGGCCCGTTCTCAGGGTGGAGTGACCAATCAAGATCGATACAACAAAAGATACGACGAGCTCATGGACCGCATTACCACGATGGTAACGGCGTCAGATCGCGCTGTGATTGTTTCCGGACATGAACACACGCTGCAATACATTGACTTGGACAATATCAAACAGATCGTATCGGGTGCAGGATCCAAAAGCAATCCGGTTGCCTTAGGGCCTGGTGCAGATTTTGTATCTAGTTCTCGAGGATTCGCGGTGCTTGATATTTATGACGACCGATCCAGTAAGGTTCGTTTCTATACTATGGATGGGCCAACGGCGACTTTGGTGCATTCTGCAGATGTACATCCAGCGGAAAAACCTTTTGATACGAGTGGTTTGCCGACTGACTTTGAAGATGAAACAGCAGCTAAAGCATACAAAGAAGGCACTGATAAAACCGATGGATACCGTTGGTTCTGGGGAGATCACTATCGTTATGTCTACGGCACAGATATAAAAGTTCCGGTGGTAACCCTGGATGAGTTTATGGGAGGCTTCACGATTGAAAGAAAAGGGGGGGGACACCAGACCCGATCGCTGCGTTTGATTGACGGACAAGGCCGTAACTTTGCATTACGTGCCGTAAAGAAAAGCGCAGTGCAATTCCTTCAAACAGTGGCTTTTAAGGATAATTACGTGGAAGAAGACTTTAAGGAAACCCTCACAGAAGATGTCCTCCTTGATTTCTATACTTCCAGTCATCCTTTTGCGAGTTTTACGGTAGGGCCGCTCTCTGATGCCATCGGATTATATCATACCAATCCACAGATGGTCTATATGCCAAAACATCCAGCATTGGGCAAGTATAACGAGGAGTTTGGAGATGAGCTTTACATTATTGAAGAGCGCCCGGATGATGGCTTTTTAGACGTAGCTTCTTTTGGGAATCCAGATGATATTGAGAGTACTTCAGATATGTTGGCCAATTTACGTGCCGATGAAAAATATCAAGTCGATGAGGCGAGTTATATCAAAGCGCGTTTGTTTGATATGTTGGTGGGAGATTGGGACCGTCACCAGGATCAATGGCGTTGGTCACGATTTGATATCTCAAAAGACCAAAAGGTCTATCGTCCCATTCCGCGTGATCGGGATCAGGTTTACTCCAATTATGACGGAGCTCTGTTAGACTTCTTAAAAGTGATCATTCCGTCCACGCGACAGTTTCAGGAGTTCGACTTTGAGCAAAAAGACATTAAATGGATCAACTCCGCAGGGATCAAATTAGACCGAGCACTCACTCAGGACAGTAATCTCAATGTTTGGCTGGAGCAGGCGGCTTACATACAACAACAAATGACCGATGAGGTCATAGAGCAAGCATTTTCTAGGCTTCCTCCGGAAGTTCAGGATGAAACTGCCGAGGACATCAAGGCAAAACTCAAAGCACGTATTCTGGACTTAGATGACTTAGCGCAACGCTACTATACTTATTTGAGCAAGTTGGTCATCATCACTGCCACTGACAAAGATGATCTGATCAATATTGAACGTGGCCGTGGGGAAACGAGAATCACCGTAAGCCGAATAAAAGACGGTGTGGCACAAGCGCCGTTCAAAACTAGAACAGTTAAGAGTTCAGAAACCAAAGAGGTTTGGATTTACGCCTTGGATGATGATGACAGAATTACCGCTAGTGGAGGTGGAAACAACCCGGTGTTTATTCGTGTGATTGGTGGACAGAATAACGATATCTATGATCTTGAGGATGGACGTCGCATAAAGATTTACGATCATGCCTCCAAGCCGAATACCATTGTAAATACCGGTGGTGCCGAGCTGCGTTTGAAAGATATCTATTCCAATAACGTATACGACTTTGACAAGTATATCAACCGCATCAATATGATTGTACCTACCATTGGATTTAATCCCGATGATGGTATCAAGATCGGTGCGACCAATACCTACACGGTTAAAGGATTCAAAAACGATCCTTATCACAGAAAGCATGTGGTGAGTGCAGGTTATTTCTTTGCCACTCAAGGTTTTGATTTGAAGTATCAAGGAAATTTTGCCAACACTTTTGGCAATTGGGATTTGGTTGCTGGTGCGCGATTTACCAGTGAGAATTTTGCTTTGAATTTCTTCGGATTCGGAAATGAAACGGACAACTTTGACGATGATCTTGGTTTGGATTTCAATCGAGTTAAAACGGGAATTCTTCAAGGGTCGATCGGTGTTCAGAAGATCGGTGATGCCGGGAGTAGTTTCGCAGTATCACTGCGCGCAGAGCGCATAGAGGTGGATCCGACTCCGGACAGATTCGTAACCCAGTTCTTTGATCCGAATGATCCAATACTCTCAGATTCAAAGACCTTTGGAACGCTGTTGTTCCACTATAACTATACCGGAGCAGATAACAGAGCTTACCCAACGCGTGGAATATTCTTCGACTTTTCAGCAGGAGCAACAGCCAACCTCAAAGAAAGTGATCGGAACTTTGCCTTTATCAAACCCTCTCTAGAGTTTTACAGTGCGCTAATTGGTGCACGTACTCTGGTGTTGCGCACTCAAATTCAAGGACAGTTTAACATTGGAGACAATTTTGAATTCTACCAAGGAGCGGTTTTAGGAGCCAATACGGGTCTTAGAGGCTATCGTCTACAGCGATTCACAGGGGAGAGCGCATTGGCCATGTCTGCAGATCTGCGCTTACAACTCACCAAATTCAAAACAGGCCTATTGCCTTTAAAGCTCGGTGTTTTTGGGGGTTATGACCTAGGACGTGTTTGGATAGACGGAGAAGACTCAAATACCTGGCACGATAGTGTTGGCGGTGGTCTGTTAGTAACTGCTGTAGATGCGATCTCTGGTCAGTTTGGGCTTTTCAATAGTGATGACGGCTTGCGATTTTCCTTCGGGTTTGGAATTTCACTGTAGACTCTAGGGTTTGAGCTGAAGCAGATATAACCACTGGCTACCTCCGTTTCGCTCTTCACTAATAAATACCTCTTGGCTGTTTTTAAAACACAGGCCTTCCTTCTGGGAATCATCTTCAAATTCGTAGCGCTCTAAGGTAATAGCATCTAATGCGTTAGGGTCAAAATCCGGAATTAGCCACAAGTTTTTATGGCTCAATAAGGCCAGTTGACCACTAGCTTGATGAAATGCCGCAGCGGTAATCTTACAGTTCTTTTCTTTACCACATAAGGGAATTGTGCCACAGAAGCGTGCAGTTTGCGTCCCGTTTTTTGCTGGCACTTCAAAAACTGCTGTTTGATCTTTGAATTTATTCCGAAAGGTTTTAGTGAATAGATAAAAGGATCCATTGCGATAGATCAAGGCTTCTACATCGTATTTGATCTTTCCTTTTTTTGTGGTGTAATCTTCAGGAAACTCAATGGTAGTGGTCAATACTGTTTGAGTGTCGTCAGCGTTAGGGAGCACACCATAGATTTTCAAGCTTTTTCGTGAAAAGTCGTTATTTCCAGTGTCGCTGATAAAAATTGTGCCCTTATCTCCAATGGCTAAATCTTCCCAATCTTCATTGTAGGTGTCCGGAGGAAACACCTTTTTGCTCACCCTGCCATTTTCTAAGTCGATGGCGTAGAGAACATCCCGATTACCGCTATCGTTGTGTGTCCATAGATGCGTTCCGTCATAGGCCAAACCGCTTGACTCACTTACCTCATTGGACAAAGGAGTGAGTCCTTTGAGTTGCCCGAAAATTGAAGTCGTTGTCAGAAGGAATACGAGCGCACAGATGTATTTGATAATTATCACAGGCCAAAGTTACGAAGAAGTATGCTTTTTAGTACTTTTTACAAGCGGAAGATGCCCTTGTTCATTTCTCCCAAAGACTTGCGGAAAAACTAGGGTTCTTGGCTATATTTTATATATTTGCGCAAGTTTTGAGGACTGGTTTTTTTAGTCCTTGAGAATATCAATTTATCGACCACATGATTACATCCAAGTTTGTGAAGCGAATATCCCTCCTAGTAGTATTTTTATTTGCGTTAGGGATTCAACAAACAACGGCCCAAGGCACAGTGTCTGGGGGCGATCTTAGAAACCTCACAGATTCCGAACTTCTGGAATACTGGGAGCAACTCCATGCTCAAGGCTACACCATTGATCAAGTTAAAGCAGTTGCGCGTGCTAGAGGTATCTCTGCGCAGCAAATCGCGGCCCTAGAGGAGCGTTTGTTGTTGTTGGACGGTCAGGCGGCTTCTGATGTTTACGACACCACTTCTAATCCGCTGACTTTAAGTACACCCGCAACGGCAACGGCAAACACTTGGGGAAGAGCGGTGGTTAAAGATTCACTTTTCGGATTTGATTTCTTTGCCAACGACAATATCTCCTTTGCACCAAATCAAAACCTAGCAACTCCGGAATCTTATGTTTTAGGACCTGGAGATGAGTTGGTGATAAGCGTTTGGGGAGCGGCAGAAAGTAATTATTTGGTTGAAGTTGACCGAGAAGGTGCCTTGCGCATTCCCAACATTGGACCCATCTATGTAAGTGGAATGGCCATCAAAGACGCCAAACTAAAAATAAGAAGCGCTCTTAAGCGGGTTTATGCAGGACTTACTGCTCCAGCAAGTAGCCCATACAGAGTGAACTTAGATATCGCTATATCCAATGTACGTACTGTTCAGGTTAACATTATCGGAGAAGTTAAAGTTCCAGGTAGTTATAGTTTGAGTGCCTTATCTACAGTACTCAATGCCCTTTATGCTAGCGGTGGACCAACACGAGAAGGAACTTTTAGAAACATTAAGCTTGTGCGTAATGGGGAAGATGTGGCCGTTTTTGACGTATACCAATACTTAGTTCGAGGCGCTCAGGACGGAAACCTTACCCTTCGTGATGGTGATGTGCTTTTAGTAGGACCTTACGAGACTCGCGTTACGGTTAGTGGTCCAGTAAAGCGACCTGGGATCTACGAGCTAAAAGAAAATGAAACCTTCGCAGATCTTTTTGTCTACACGAGTGGGTTCAGAAGTAATGCTTATAAAGATTTAATTGTTTTAGAGCGTATAGAAAATGATCGCCGCAGAGTGGTGGAGATCCCACTTTCTGAAATGCGCAATGCTCAACCCAAGGATGGCGACCGCATACGTGTTCAAGGAATCATCAATAAATTTGAAAACGCCGTTAGTATTGAAGGCGCTGTATACCGACCAGGAACTTATGAGTTTCAAAATGGCTTGACCTTGAAAGGTTTAATTGAAAAGGCAAGCGGTGTTAATGAAACGGCCTTTATGGGACGCGGTATTTTGATCAGTACCACAGATGGTGTTAAGAAAACTTCACGTTCCTTTTCTGTTGCAGAGGTGATCAATGGACAAAACGATATTAATTTACAACCCAATGATGAGGTTCGTATCTACAATAAGTACAGTCTAACCGAACAGCAAACCTTAACGATAAACGGTGCTGTCAATAACCCAGAAACTTACCCCTTCATTGAGAATCTGACGGTAGAGGATCTCATTCTAATAGCTGGTGGATTGCGCGCTGGAGCTAATCCAATGGTTATTGATGTTTACAGAAGAATCAATGACGACAGTTTTGAAACCTTGACAGAGAGCTTCTCAGTGAGTGCGGACGAAACTTTGAGTCAAAGCACCGGAGGATTCGTATTACAACCTTTTGATCGAGTAGCGGTTCGATATATGCAGGGGTACGGAGATTACAAAACAGTACAAATTGGCGGAGAGGTAATTCGTCCAGGCTCTTATTCCTTGGCTCAGAAAGACGAGCGTATTTCAGATCTAGTAGACCGTTCAGGCGGTGTATCTCCTTACGCCTTTGTGGAAGGAGCTTATTTGATCAGAAAGAATCCTTACTACAATGAAGAGATTCAAAATTCCGTACGCGTAGATCTACAAGACAGTACTGCAACGAATCTAGACTTGCGTAACCGCAGTGAATTCAAAGTAGGTATAGATCTTCAAAAGATATTGAGCACGGACGGGAGAGGCTCTAAATACGACCTGATCTTAGAAAACGGAGATGAGCTTTTCATTCCATCCACCAAACAAACCATTAAAGTAGAAGGAGAGGTGCTTTCTCCGAGTATGGTTCGCTTTGATGAAAACTTTACCCTCTTGGATTATATAAACCGTTCGGGTGGTTTTTCAACCAATGCAAAGCAAGGCAAAGTCTATGTGGTCTACGCCAACGGAGACATTGCATCAACCAAGCGATTCCTGTTCTTTAGATCATTCCCAAAATTGAAACCGGGTGCGATAATTCTAGTTCCAGCAAAACCAGATAGACGCCCATTAACGGTACAAGAAGGAGTTGGTATCACAACAGGTTTAGTGACCGTGGGACTTTTAATTGATAGACTTCTAAGATAAGCGATCATGGGTAGCATCAATTTATTTGAACTTTTAGGATTAATCTGGGAGAAAAGACGCTTTGTGATCAAGGTCATGATAATCTTTTTGATATTCGGTGCTGTCATCGCTGTTTTTTCGCCAAAACAGTTTGTGTCGCAGACCGTAATTCTACCTCAGATCAGTGGTAGCCAAGGACTGGGTAAAAAGTTGGGTGGTTTTGCAAAACTTGTTGGACTGAATCTCGATGATAATGGGAAGAATGAAATATTTCCAACCCTGTATCCTATTATTGCCTCAAGCATTCCCTTTCAAAAGGAAATTCTGAATGCTCCGATCAAGAATGAGGAAACTGGTGATATGATTCCACTGACGGAGTACCTGAAGAGCATCGATCTAAAGGAGCCTACGGATTACGTGAAGGAGTACACGGTAGGACTGCCGGGAAAATTCATTGGTATTTTTAGAAGTAAGGAAGAAAAGACGTATCAACTTCCAGATACAAGCATTATAAGCCTAACCAGGGCAGAAAAAGCGCAGATTGCCTATCTAGACAATCACATTAAAGTAGCTTTTAACGATTTAGAAGGTTTTGTTGAGATATCCTCAACTTTACCCAATGCAGCTGTCTCTGCGCAATTAGCCAAACACGTACAAGTGCTGTTGCAAGAGTATATTATTGATTTCAATATCTCTAAAGCACAGGAAGAACTGGAATACTTAACCAAAAGGTATGAAGAGGCTCGCGAGATCTATGAAGAAAAACGCAGCCGTTTGGGACAGTTTCGCGATCGAAATAAAAACTATATCAGTTCCATTAGCGAAAATCGTTACGAACAGCTAAAGACTGAGAATGACTTGGCTTTTAATGTATATTCCCAGCTTGCGAATCAGTTGGAATCTGCTAAACTCCAAGTCAAAAGAGACACCCCTGTATTTACCATTTTAAAGCCGGTTGCAATCCCCTTAGAGCCAGCCGGTCCTAGTAAAGTTGGAATAATCATTATGTACCTGTTTTTAGGTCTTGTGCTTGGAACTGCAGTGGTTTTGGCACGTAAGTTTATTCCTGAGTTCAAAGAACTAATCACCAATACTAAGGCTGAATAATAGCCACTTATCGAAATGAATAAAAACCTGACTACCGCGATTCAAGCGGCTTTAGATGCTGGGCAAGTCATCATGGAAGTCTACGAGGCACCATTTGATGTAGAAATCAAAGACGATAATTCCCCATTGACCATAGCAGATAAGAAGGCCAACGATGTCATCAATAGCTATCTTATTCCCACGGAGATTCCAATAATCAGCGAGGAAAACAAGCAGCTGGATTACAGTCAACGCAAACAATGGGAGCAATGTTGGATAGTTGACCCACTTGATGGGACTAAAGAATTTATCAAACGCAATGGAGAGTTTACCGTAAACATTGCTTTGACCCACCTGGGGGTACCCAAATTAGGGGTAATTTATGCGCCTTACACGCGTGAACTTTATTTTGCACAAACGGACCTTGAGAAGGCTTGGAAAGTCAATATGCCGGATTCATATGAATCTTTGGAATCGTTATTGGAATCGGCATATTTGATCCAACCCAAAGCTGATGACAGGCAAATGCGGATTGTTGGTTCTCGATCACATTTGAACGATGAGACCAAAGAATATATCGAGGCATTAGCCACCGCTAAAGAGAAAGAGATTGTCTCTAAAGGAAGCTCTTTGAAGTTTTGTTTGGTCGCAGAAGGTAAGGCTGATGTTTATCCTAGATTTGCTCCGACTATGGAATGGGACACTGCCGCTGGGCAAGCCATTTGTGAAGCTGTAGGCGTGCATGTGGTTGCATTGCCTTCAAACAGTCCGATGCGCTACAACAAGGAGAATCTTTTGAATCCTTGGTTTTTGGTGAGTAAGGAACTCTAGTCATGACGCATTACAAGCAAGAATCGCATTACCGCAGCCTGATCAAAGGGATATCGTGGCGTGTTGTCGCTACGGCAGATACCATTTTGGTGGTTTTGTTAGTTACTTGTTTGGCAGATGAGTGCAGTCTTGCGGACGGTTTAAAGATTGGCTTTATAGAATTCTTTTTAAAACTGGGAATCTATTATGTTCATGAGCGCATTTGGCAAAAGATACTTTTCGGGCAACGCATCACTAAAAAGCGCACCCTATTTAAAACTTTGTCTTGGCGCCTTGTTGCCACAACAACGACCTTTATTATTGCAGGAGCTGTACTTAATGAGTTCGATGAAATTGCGCTTTATATTGCATTGACAGAGTTATTTACCAAATTTGTTTTGTATTATTTCCACGAACGCCTGTGGTTAAAACTACCCTTGGGTCGTGTTCGTAACTATCTCAAAAAATTAAATAAATAGGCATGCAAGAAAATGTAATTCCTCATGAGTTTGGAATCAACAAATCCCATCGGGAGTCCTTAAAAGGGCACAAGGGGTTTTTGATTTGGTTTACAGGGCTTTCAGGCTCTGGGAAATCCACTGTGGCAAATGCCGTAGAGGAGGCCCTTTATAATCAAGGGGTGCACACCTATACCCTAGACGGGGATAACATCAGAAAAGGGATCAATAGTGACCTCACTTTTGCCCCAGAGGACAGGACAGAGAACATCCGTAGAATCGCCGAGATTGCAAACCTTTTTGTAGATGCGGGAACCGTTGTTTTGGCAGCCTTTGTTTCTCCCTATAAAAAGGATCGAGAAATGGTCAAAAGTGTGGTTAAAGATTTTAACTTTGTCGAAGTTTTTGTAGACACTCCAATTGAGGAGTGTGAACGCCGAGATGTTAAGGGTCTTTACGCCAAAGCACGTCAAGGTTTGATCAAAGATTTTACAGGTGTGAATGCACCCTATGAAGCTCCGGAAAATCCGGATTTGCGTATTGACACCACGCTAACCGATATTAATGAATCTGCTGCGCTTGTTTTGCAAGCGGTAGCGTCGAAGTTAGAATTGAACAATTAGCATGAGCAAATATTATTTAAACTACCTGGACGAATTAGAATCCGAAGCAATCTACATCCTTAGAGAGGTTTGGGCGCAATTTCAAAATCCTGTAATCTTATTTTCAGGAGGAAAAGATTCTATCGTGGTTACTCATTTAGCCAAAAAAGCATTTTTCCCAGCAAAGATTCCATTTCCGTTAATGCACGTGGATACGGGACATAACTTCCCGGAGACCATTGCCTTTAGGGATTCCTTAGTGAAGGAACTGGGCGCCCAACTTTTAGTTGGTTCTGTTCAAGAATCTATTGATCAGGGTCGTGTTGCAGAAGAACGCGGTAAAAATGCAACGAGAAACGCCTTGCAGATTACTACGCTTTTGGATGCTATTGAAAGCAACAAAGTAGATTGTGCCATTGGTGGAGGTCGCCGAGATGAAGAAAAGGCTCGCGCAAAAGAACGTTTCTTCTCTCATCGTGATGATTTTGGTCAGTGGGATCCTAAAAACCAACGTCCAGAATTATGGAATATCCTTAACGGCCGCCACTTTGAGGGAGAGCACTTTAGAGCTTTTCCAATCAGTAACTGGACAGAAATGGACGTTTGGAACTACATCCAAAGAGAAAATATTCAAATTCCATCCTTGTACTTTGCTCACGAACGTGAAGTAGTTTGGAGAAGTAATTCTTGGATTCCGGTTTCTGAATTCTTGAAATTGGATGAGGGTGAAAAGATCGAGAAGAAAAAGATTCGTTTTAGAACCCTTGGGGATATTACAATTACTGGAGGTATCGAATCCGATGCAGACACTGTAGAAAAAATCGCCATGGAAGTTTCTGCCATGAAACAAACAGAACGCGGTAACCGCTCCGATGATAAACGAAGTGAAACCGCCATGGAAGATCGTAAACGTCAAGGATACTTTTAATTAGAAAGAACTTATGGAAATCAGCAACAATCAACTGCTAAGATTTACAACCGCCGGAAGTGTAGATGATGGTAAAAGTACCTTAATCGGACGACTGCTCTACGACAGTAAGGCTATATTTGAAGACCAATTAGAGGCGGTGAGCAACACCAGCAAGCGCAAAGGACATGAAGGTGTTGATTTGGCTCTATTTACTGACGGTCTTCGCGATGAACGAGAGCAAGGGATCACCATAGACGTGGCCTACCGTTATTTTACCACGCCAAAGCGTAAATTCATCATTGCAGATACTCCTGGGCATATTCAGTATACCCGAAACATGGTGACTGGTGCATCCACCGCGAATGCGGCTTTAATTCTCATTGATGCAAGACACGGAGTAATTGAACAGACTAAAAGACACACATTTATAGCTTCTTTATTACAAATCCCTCACGTGATCGTTTGTGTGAACAAGATGGATCTTGTTGAATATAAAGAAGAGACCTTTACTAAGATCATCAGTCAGTTTGAGGAATTCTCATCTAAACTATTGGTAAAAGACATTCGATTTATCCCAATCAGTGCCTTAGATGGTGACAATGTGGTGAATCGCAGTAAGAATATGGATTGGTACAAAGGAGCGCCATTGCTTCACGTATTGGAGAATATGCATATTTCTAGTGATCTTAACAAGATCGATGCTAGATTCCCAGTACAAACAGTAATCCGTCCGCAACGCGAAGGATTTATTGATTATCGTGGCTATGCAGGCCGTATGGCAAGTGGGATTCTTCGTCCGGGTGATGAGGTTACCGTGATGCCTTCTGGATTTACTTCTACTGTTAAAAGTATCAATACTTTGGATGGGGAAGTTGAAGAAGCTTTCGCACCGATGTCAGTGACTGTGAACCTCACTGATGATGTAGATGTGAGTCGTGGAGATATGATCGTAAAGACGAACAACAAGCCTGAGGCCAAACAAGAGTTTGACGCGATGATCTGCTGGTTGCACAACAATCCAGCGAGACCGCGTACCAAGTATACCTTGATGCACACCTCTAACGAGCCTAAGGCAATGATCAAGAACGTGCTCTACAAGATCGACATCAACACTTACAATCGCGAAGAAGAAGATAAGGAGCTTAAAATGAACGATATTGGGCGTATTACCGTACGCACCACACGTCCAATTATGTTGGATGAGTATCGTGACAATCGCGTGACGGGTAGCTTTGTTTTGATCGACGATGCAACGCATGAGACCGTTGCAGCGGGAATGATATTGTAATACACCTTGAGCCTGCAAACGGAAAATACAGAATATGATCTGCTGGTCATAGGAGCTGGAATCGTAGGTTTGGCTTCTGCGTATACTTTTTTGCAGAAGTACCCCAATAAAAAGGTCCTAGTTCTGGAAAAAGAACAGGCAGTGGGTAGACACCAATCTGGGAATAACAGTGGTGTCATTCACAGTGGGGTTTATTACAAACCGGGAAGTAGCAAGGCTATTAATTGCCGTAAAGGATATAAGCTGCTGTTGGAGTTTGCCCGAGAGCACAACATTAAGCATGAGGTCTGCGGAAAGATCATTGTAGCGGTCAAAGAAGACGAATTGCCCTTATTGGAAACCATCTTTGAGCGCGGTGTTGAAAATGGTCTAGAAGACCTACGTTTTTTAAATGCTGATGAGATTCGAGAGATTGAGCCTCATGTTCAAGGAATAAAAGCGATACACGTTCCACAAGCGGGAATCATCGATTACCCAGGCATGTGTATTAAGTTGGAAGAATTGATCGGTAAGCAAGGTGGAAGTTTACTCTTTGGTCAAGAAGTACAGCGCATTACACCAGCTGCGGATCGAGTAACTGTAAAAACGAAACAGGCTAGCTTTTATGCTTCCAAGGTGGTTTCTTGCGCAGGATTGTTTTCAGATCGTGTTTCCAACATGACCAGTGAAAAGGAAGATCTGCGTATCATTCCGTTTCGCGGAGAGTACTATAAATTAAAACCGGAAAGTCAAGGACTGGTCAAACATTTGATCTATCCGGTGCCAGACCCGAATTTCCCGTTCTTAGGTGTACATTTCACACGCATGATAGAAGGAGGGATAGAGGCAGGGCCTAATGCAGTTCTTGCTTTTAAAAGAGAAGGATATAAGTTTTTTGACGTCAATCTAAAGGACCTTATGGCAACCTTGCGTTGGCCAGGTTTTTGGAAGATCGTTGGGAAATACGGAAAGACAGGTACCAAAGAAATGTACCGATCCCTTTCCAAAAGACAATTCACCAAAGCACTCCAGGGCTTGATCCCTGAGGTAAAAATGAGCGATCTAGAGCCAGGTGGTGCTGGAGTACGGGCACAAGCTTGTGATCGCGACGGTAAGTTGCTGGATGATTTTGATATTCAGCGTCAGGGCAATGTGATGCATGTAAGAAATGCTCCATCTCCTGCGGCAACTTCTTCATTGGCTATTGGAGATTATATTATTAATGAACTAATTAGTGAAAAATAAAGGATAATGGAGGAATTAAGATTTGGTTTAGTAGGATGCGGACGAATCGCCAACAGACATGCCGAACACATTTCCAACAACGGAAAACTGGTAGCGGTTTGTGATATTGTTGAAGAAAAGGCTGATACCCTTGGATCGAAGTATGATGCTAAGGTTTACTATACAATCGAAGAGTTAATCGAGAATCACAAAGATGATATCGATGTTTTGGCTATTTGTTCTCCTAACGGATTGCACGCTCAGCACTCTATCCAAGGCTTGAAAGGTGGTTATCATGTATTGTGTGAAAAGCCAATGGCTATCAATGTCCACGATTGTGGAGAGATGATAAAAACTGCGGAAGCCATGAACAAGCGACTCTTCGCTATTAAACAGAATCGTTTTAATCCACCTGTAGCAGAGGTAAAGAAGCTGATAGATCAAGGTATCCTTGGAAAGATTTACAGTGTGCAATTGAGCTGTTTCTGGAACCGCAACTTTGATTACTACAAAAACTCTTGGAAAGGTACCAAAGACCTTGATGGAGGAACTTTATATACCCAATTCAGTCACTTTGTGGACTTGTTGTATTGGATGATTGGTGATGTAAAATCTGCCAAAGGGATGTCCAATAATTTTGCTCACCAAGGCGTCATTGAATTCGAAGACACTGGAGTAGTTGCTTTGGAATTCTACAACGGAGCTCTGGGCACGATCAATTATACCGTAAACAGCTACGGACAAAACATGGAAGGATCCCTAACCATTTTTGCAGAGAAAGGTACTGTTAAGATCGGTGGGCAGTATCTCAATGAAATGGAATACCAAAACATTGAGGGATATAAGATCGAAAACCTTCCAAAAGGTAATTCTGCCAACAATTACGGGAAGTACACAGGGTCTATGTCCAACCACGATAGAGTTTATGAAAACCTAGTTGACGTGCTTAAACACGGAAAATCTATCAACACGAGCTCTTTTGAAGGGCTAAAAACTGTGGAGATCATTGATAAGATCTACCGCTCATTTGAGTAAGATGAACAAAAACGAACCCATAATTTTTGAAGCGGGCATTAAGAATGTAGAATTTGGCGAAAACGTCAAAGTTGTGCATCCGTCCAACATCTATGGCTGTAAAATAGGAGACGATTCCTTTATTGGGCCTTTTGTAGAGATTCAAAAAGATGTGACCATTGGGGCACAAACCAAGATCCAGTCGCACAGTTTTATTTGTGAATTGGTGGATATAGGTGATCGTTGCTTTATTGGACATGGGGTTATGTTTATCAACGATTTGTTTGCCAAAGGCGGACCTGCACAGGGCGATAAAACGCTTTGGAAGTCTACCAAAATAGGAAACGATGTCTCTATAGGAAGCAATGCCACCATCTTGCCAGTATCCATCTGTGATAAGGTAGTGATAGGAGCGGGGGCTGTGGTAACTAAAGACATTACAAAATCCGGAGTATATGCCGGTAACCCAGCAAAATTTTTAAAAGACTTTGAACAATGAACATACCTTTTGTAGACTTAAAGGCCCAATACTTAACCATTAAGGACGAGGTTAAAGAAGGCATCGATTTTGTATTAGAAAACACCATGTTCATTGGTGGTAAGCCAGTCGATGATTTTAAGCGTGGTTTTGAAGAACTCTACGGCGTAGATCATTGTGTTCCCTGCGCCAACGGAACTGACGCTATTTTTATCGTCATGAAGATGATGGGTATTGGAGCAGGAGATGAGGTGATCACCACAGCTTCTTCTTGGATCAGCACTTCTGAAACCATTACGCAAACCGGTGCTACCCCTGTTTTTGTGGATATTGATGATTATTACACCATTGATACCTCAAAAATTGAAGCCGCAATTACACCAAACACTAAAGCGATCATTCCGGTACACCTATACGGTCAAATGGCAGACATGCCAGCCATCATGCAGATTGCTAAAAAGCACGGCCTTAAAGTTATTGAAGACTGTGCACAGTCACATTTCTCAGAGATCGACGGAAAACGCGCTGGGCTCTACGGGGATGCTGCTACCTTTAGTTTCTACCCTGGAAAGAATTTAGGCGCCTACGGAGATTCTGGATGCATTATTACTAATGATGGAGATCTGGCGGAAAAATGCACCATGTATGCTAAACACGGTGCTCTGGTAAAACACCACCACATCATAGAAGGTATCAACAGTCGATTAGACACCATCCAAGCGGCAGTTCTAAATGTAAAGCTGAAGTATATTTTGGATTGGACAGCTGCTAGGCAACGCATTGCTGCCCGTTACGATGCAGCACTACAAGGTGTGGGAGATCTAGTAACTCCAAAGTTGCGACCCAATGGGAAACACACCTACCACGTATATGCTATTAGAACAGCAAATCGCGACGCTTTAAAAGAATACCTAAAGGGTCGTGGCGTGAATACACAAATTCACTACCCTAATGCCATGCCTTTTATGCCTGCATACGAATACCTTAATTTGGATAAGAGTCAATATCAGATGGCTAAGGCGCATCAGGACCAGGAATTATCTTTACCGATTTACCCAGAGATGACAGACGAGCAGGTGGATTATACAGTGAGCTGTCTAAAAGACTATTTCAATGCCTAAAGAAACCTTTTTATTTATTGGAGGAACAGGTCGATCAGGAACTACGATCTTATCTCGTGTGGCGGGCAGTCACAAAGATTGTTCAAGACTTCCCTATGAGTTTCGTTTCCATGTAGATCCGCACGGATTAATGGATCTACACGCCGATTTAACCACCAACTGGGATGTTTTTAGAGGATCTGCGGCAGTGGCTAATTTTAAAAGGTTTTACGAAAAGCTTATTGCCTTTTCGTTTCACTCTTATCACAATGTGACCTTGAAGGGTGCCTCCAAAAAGACCTATGAGGGCTATTTGGAAGAATTTCTTGCTGATTTAGGAATTCAGAAAGACAAGCGATTGTGGATCGGAAATTCGCCGACGCTTCCCAAAGCTTTGTCTTTGGTGAATCAAAAAATGGCACAACCGTTTTACCCTGAGTTCTTTGTTACTAAGCCCTTAGATGATCAAACCTTCTTTAAGGCGGCAAATTCCTTTTATCACAAGGTTTTTGCTTCAGAACTCAAAGGGAATGAGTTTTTGGTAGAACATACACCGTATAACTTTTTGCATTTTCAATTTTTGGCCAATGTATTTCCTGAAGCCAAATTTATACACATTAAGCGTTTCCCTTTCGACATTATCTCAAGTTATACAACTATGAACTGGGGGAGTACTGAAATGGAACACAACGCCCAGCAAATCATTGCCTTATACAGTCAATGGTTAAAGAAGAAACCATCACTAACTAACTTTATTGAGATCAAGTTAGAAGATCTTGCCGGAAATCCACAAGAGACTTTAAAGTTCGTTGGAGACTATATGGGCATCGATCCATCAGCCTTTGATACTTCAGAGTTCAGCGATAAAAAATCGAATGTGAACCGATGGAAGAAACACGCCGACCAATTTAAAGCATTGCACTGTTTTGATGAATTGGTGCAAGTATCGGAGGCCTTAGGATATGAAGTCACTCTTTAGAAATTCAAATTTAAAGAATGTAATACTCCTTGTTAGCAGTATCGTCATTGGTAAGGGGCTTGTACTGATATGCACCCCTTTTATTACCCGACTTTACGATCCTTATCTTTTTGGTATTCTGGCGTTGATTATGAGTTACGGCCGCATACTTGCGGTGGTCTTTTCCATGCGCTATGAGCTGAAGTTTCTGAATATTGAAGAATCGGAACGATTCAATTTATTGAGATTCTTGAATGCTCATGTATTTCTGTTTTTCTTATTGTCGGTCTTGGTTTGTGGGTTAATAGTCCTTGGTTTTGAATTACCCATGTATTATCTGTTAATACCAGTAGTTGCCCTTTTAGCGGCTATGTATGAGACTAACAGAATGTACAATGTATCCTTTAAAAAGTTTACTCAGATTGCCGTTTCTGAGGTAGTTCGTGGATTCAATCAAGGTTTGGTACCGCTGATCGCTTTCTTCTCTGCTTTGTTTGTTCCGTTTGGATTAGTTACAGCGGAGCTTAGTGGATTGGTGGGCTCTATTTTTAGTTTGGCAGGGATTAAACGTGTCAGCAGTATTTTACATCCCAAAAAGTATCTGTCGCACTTAAAGGTGGCCTATAAGGAAATGATCCTGACGGGACCGGCCAAGCTGCTCAATGTCTCTACCAATGAGATCATTCCCATTGGGATTGGCTTCTTGTATAATAACGAACTTTTGGGCTTGTACTTTGTTGCTCGGAAAATCATGGGAGTGCCCTTGAGCTTTATTACTAAAGCCATATTTGATGTTTTGACCAATTCTTTGAGCGAGATCTTTTTGAAAAGTGGAGCCATTAAGGCGCGCAATTATTTGTTCAGACAATTCAAACTGTTATTGTTGGCGGGCCTAGTCTTTGGGCTTGGGGTCTATTTATTAATTGACTTTTTAGTAGATGTGTTCTTAGACGAGAGCTACGAAAAAGTAAGTCAGATCATTAAGTTGAGTTTGATTTACTACTGTAGTTTGTTAGTCGTAAAGCCGCTGAGTAACTATTTCAATATTATTGGGAAGTTCAAAGTAAATCTCATTTGGGATTCTATTCGATTCTCCTTAGTTGTGCTATCTTTTGTGATTGGCTGGATTATGGCGATAGACTTTGATCAGTTCATATTCCTGCTTTCGCTCTTTTTGTTTGCGGGGTATTTGGTTTTTGTACTTTTATTGCGCTTTTATAAGGTTGAATGAACTTAGAATTACTGCTGCATATTATCAATGGCTTGTTGCTCCTGAATGTATCTAGGAAGTTCTCTTTGTATCATCCGGCTAAAGTTTGGATCCTGTTTCAGTCCTTGTTTTATTTTGGGACCATTTATCTCACAGATTTCACGAACCCCTTAGAGATGACTCACCTAAGGATGTATGCTTCCTTTGTGTTAGTCGCTTTTCTCACTTCGCTTTTATTACCCAAAGACGACAGAAAGTTTGAAGTTGTGGTCAAGGACAAACACATTCAGTTTGTTTACATATCCTTTTATGTATCGGTAGTCATGTGTTCCATTTATTTCACCTTAGCAGGCGGGAACCTTTTTGTACAGAATTTGAGGTCTGTGATCAATCTAGGTTCTACCTTAGATTTTGTAGGAAGCAGACGATTGGAATTTTATGCCGGTCAGAACTATTACGCACCTGGTTTTTTCAATCTGTTCAAAAACTTTCTATTGCCGGCCTCGTTTTACGGAATTCTATTTTTGCATATCAAAGGTTATAAAAGACAACCCAAATGGTTCATTGCAGGCGCTTTGATCACCTATCTCTTATTTATCTTAGGTACGGGTCAGCGAGCGGCCCTAGTCCTTTCATTGCTCTATGGTATTCTGTTCTGTCTTTATTTCTTAGGTAAAAAAATGACCTACAAAATTGGGCTTTATAGCGGCTCAGGATTTTTTGTTCTTTTTGTTTTGGCAACCTACTTTTTGGGACGTGCCAAACTCAAAGCATTGAACTCAGTGGATGATTATATCCTGCTCACAGAAGTTGCTTTAGAACGCTTCTTTGTGACCAATCAAAGGGTCGGATTGCTGGGCTACAAGTACATCATTACCTATGAGGAAATAACTTGGGGTTATGATTGGCTCATGTCACTGGAGCAGTTTTTACCAGGAAAATCAACCCATATCAATTTAGCCAATAAGGTGTTTGCTTGGCTTTACGGGTCCCCTAGGGGGACATCGCCGCCGTCTTTGGTAGTGAGTGTTTATTACAACTTCGGATACGTTGGAGTTGCTATTTTTCCAGCCGTTTTCTTGTACTTCCTACAAGGCTTGTATGACGTATTCACCAAACGATATCGAGGGTTCTTAGAACTGTTTTTATACGCCTTTATCTATTTTGCATTAGCAACTTGGGCTACTAGTGCAATTGACTATCCGCTTAGAAACGGAATACTATTATTCATTTTGCTCTACTTCATTAAGAAAATCAAGATTTGAAGAAAATCGTCTACATACGGCCTGGAGACATCTACGTCACTCCAGCTTTTAGCAGAATCATAGAGTCTAAAGACTTATTGAATGATTCTTCCGTAGCGATTTACGTCATTCAATGGTTGGATAGTGAACCTTCAAAATCAGAGGAAGGAATAACTTATTTAAACTTTAAAAAACCGCGAGGATTAAAGGGATTGTTAGGTTGGCTTTGGTTTATTTTGCGTAACCTGTGGAGTATTGCACCGGGCTATGTACACAATTTTTCTTTTCACAGTTGGTTTCCAATTTTACTTTATAAGTTGTTTTATCCCAAGAGCGTTAATTTGTTCTATGATTGTAGGGATTACTTCGGATGGAGCTTTTCGTTGAGTCCGCTGACCAAAAAACTATCCATATGGATGGATCGCCGCATTGCTAGTTTGTGCAAACAGATCATCTTTCCGGATCGTAACGGCTTTGTGTATTTCAACACCCAGTCCGATAAGTATACCGCTATACCGAATACAGTAACCGATTTTCTGGCTAATAAAGAGATTATTCGTCCAGACACTGGGAAAAACATCCGTTTGTTTTATGCGGGTTATCTATCCAACGACAGAAACATTCAGTCCATAATTGAAGCCGTAAAAACCCACAAGAACTTAGAACTGCATATAGCTGCAAATTTCATTTCTAATCAATTTGATCAAGCTCTATTGGAAGACCCTCGCTTTGTATATCACGGCAAGTTGACACATCAAAGTGTAATTGAGCTCATGTTGGAATGTGATTACTGTTTGATCATGTACAATGCAGATTTAGAGAATTACCGACTCATTCAGCCAACCAAGTTTTATGATTCTTTGATGAGTAACACCCCTTATATTTGTGCGGAGGGTATGGTGGCTTTACAGGAGCACTGCGGAGCAGATTGGCCTAATTTATGTTTACCTTACGGTGATGTTAATGCTTTTGCTAATCTGACAAAACCTGTGGTTAGTTCCAAGAATCGTGAACTATATGAGCAGAAATACGAGTATAATACGGTTTTGGCTGAGATTGCAAAGGTTTACAGTAAATACTTGAACCATTGATATGCCGCTGCGATTTGCACTTCTATTTTCACTTTTACTAAATATGGGTTTGAGCTATGGGCAGGGAATTCCTAATGGAAATTTTTCTCAGCAATACAGCACTGCTGACGGTATAGTACTACCGTCAAATTTTAGAGTACGCGCTAAGACGATAACCTATCATAAATACGATCCGAATACAGGTCGCAATGAATCCGGCTCAGGTCATTTTGATACTCAAGGCAAAGAGATCGCAACAGGATATTTTTACGGGTTTTACGACGCGAGTGGGAAGCAACCAGAGTACCTAAGCGTACGTCCAGGAGATAAATTTGAATGTACTATCTATTACAAAATGGATGCTGCGTTTCACCAAAGCAAGGGAAGTGCCGTGTATCTGCAGGCATTATTTTTTAATGATGGAACTGCGCGAGTAAGACCTCAAGCGCAAGTTGATTCTAAAAGGAGTTCGACTTTTGATCCTCAAAACCCACAGCAGTGGTATGCCCTGCGTTATACTTTTGAGGTTCCTAAGGAAGTCAGTCATATGGGTATAGGGGTCTATTTTAAAGGAAACGGCAAAGTTTGGCTTGATGAATTTTCTTTAAAACAACTGGATGAGCCGAATGACACAGAGGATTTAGTAGCCAATGAGTTTTCTCTTGACGCTGTTCCTTTTTCCCCGATGGTGCAAATTGTTTCTGACCAAAATGATCGCATGCAACAAGCTTTGGAGAACTATGAAGAGAGAAATAAAGCCAAGGGCACGCACTTGGCTGATAGTCTTTGGACCTTACGTGAATCCAATTGTCATCCGCAAATACGACTCACAGCAAATATTGCATCTGCGGTATTTAACAGTAAAAAACTATATCCCAAGGGTTCGGCTATGCACCAAAAAGCCCTTAATGCTTTGGATTGGCTCATGGCCAATCAAGAAGCTAATGGGAGTTTTTTGTGGTATCCTTCAACTGAATGTGACCGCCCGGTAAAAGACGAAGGTTCCTTGATGTATGAAGGCAGTATTGCACTGATGGCGCTTCGTGATGGATTCTTGGCCTCCGATCAGCAACAGGAGCGTGAACGCTTGTATCAAGCGGCCAAACGTTTTTGTGATTATCTCTTAACTACATCGCCTCAAGCCAACACGAATTTCAACGGATTCGCGCTTTGGGCCTTGAGTAATTTCATCACTTTAAAGCCAGATGCTCCGGGTATGGAAGTCTATGCTGATAAATCTTGGAGCTTTTTTAAACATATTGAGAGACAACAGACCCGAGCAGGCAATTGGCCAGACTTTCACAACAAGCATGTTTATTACCATGCAATAATAACGCGCGGTATTGCCAGTCTGTATTTGGCGCAGGAAAAGCTACAACTCTTTAATGCAGAGCAAGCATTAAGGCTAAAGAAATCGTCTTATCGGGCGGTGAACTATTTACTGGCACAAATTGAGACCGCCGAAGGTGACTTGCGCAAACACCCAGACATAGATACCCAAACCGTGAAAAGTCCTTTTGCTTTAGAAGTTGTACTTTTAGCCTTAGAGTTCCCGGAGTTAAGCACATCAGAAAAGCGCCATTTAGAAGCCTTGAGTGCCTTGTTAACCAATTTCAGCATCATGAGTACTCAGGGTCATGAAATTGCCGCTCTAGGGAGATATTTGGATTTTAAAGGCAAATAATTTGAGTCGAAAAGTACTCATCACATCCATAGGCAGAACAGCCACTTTAAGTCTCACTCAGTGGATGAATCAGTTTCCCGGAGTACAAGCCTACCACGAACGGGGCAAGGATGATCCTTACTTTCTGTATTTATCGCAGTTTGATGCTTATGCTCATTTTACGGAACACTATTTGAATCAACGTGATGCCTTGGCCTTAAAATCAGGTTCAGACACCTATTTGGAAGTCAATCCTTACTTTCGATTCGCAAATCAAGATCATTTAAAAAAGCTTGGATGGTCTACTGTGTTTATAGTTCGCCATCCGAGGACTTATTTGACAAGCGTTTATCGCCGTAAACTTTTTACTGCAGCGGATACTTCTTTTCAGAAACTTCCCGAGTCCAATGATCTCATGTATTCTGAGTGGGATAGAAGCAGTAGGTTTCAAAAACTCTGTTGGTACTACGCTCAAGTGCATCAGTATATTTTAAATGGGCAATACACTTTTTTCCAGAGCGAAACACTCGTTGAGGATCGCGCGGTCCAAGAGGAATTTTTAAAGGCTATTGGTTTGGACCAAATTTCAGAAATTCCAAATTTTCCGCATCTGAATCAATCTCATAAATCAACACTGACACACCAATTAGATTGGGATTCCTTGTCTGCGGATGATATGAAGACTTATACGGACTTATGTACACCTTTAATCGCTAAATTAGGCTATGAACTTTCGTGATTCGGCATTATATAGGCGATTTTATCTTCCAAGAGTTCGAAAAAAGCTCTTGAACCGTTACCTAGACGAGATCCATAGCGGAGACAAGCCTGTATTTATACACATCAATAAAACCGCGGGTTCATCAATAGCTCAAAGTCTTGGTATCACTGCTGGCCATTACACTTTACATGAACTAGAATTGGCTTATCAGCAGCGATTCAAAAAACTACTGCCTCTTGAAGTGCCGGTGTACACGGTAATCCGAAACCCCTTTGATAAGGTAGTTTCTCAATACAGCTACCGCAAACAGACCGATCAAAACAACTTAGCCACAAAACCCTTGAGTTTTAGGGATTGGGTGGAAGCGGTCTATGACCGTAAAGACCCAGCGTATAGAGACCGGGAACTCATGTTCATTCCCCAGACAGAATGGTTGCGATCAGAACGATTAAAGCAGGTCAAATACATTCATTTCGAACAACTGCATGAGCAAGTTCAACCTTTATTGAAAAAATACGGAAAACAAGATTTGGCTTGGAAAAAACGCTCCGATCACGCTCCTTACAGAACCTATTACGATCAGCATACCCAAGCGATTATTGAGCGGGAGTTCGCTAGTGATTTAAAAACATTTAACTACGAATTCTAATGCTGATCCCAGAACATAAATGCCTTTTTATCCATATCCCTAAAACAGCCGGACAATCTGTGGAGGATTATTTTCTCAAGGAAATGGGAAGAGATCGGACTGACGATAATTCCAAGTATTTGCTTGGAATTAATCCCAAGGAGCAAGGCCCTAAGCGATTGGCACACTTGACGGCGAGTGAATATGTAGATTTGAATCATGTCGACAGTAAAACCTTTGAGGATTATTTCAAATTCTGTTTTGTTCGCAACCCCTGGGAACGTTTGGTTTCTTTGTATCGATTCCGCGGATTTTCTACAGTTTGCAGTTTTGCTGTCTTTGTGGATCATTATTTGGAGCATTACATAAGCCATGAAAATTGGTTTTTTAAGCCTCAAACAGAGTTTATCTTTGACGCGAATGATAATCCGCTTTGCGATTTTATAGGTAGGATGGAAAATTTGCAAAAGGATTTTGACATTGTTTTAGAACGTTTATCCATGCCACAAGGAGTTCTTCCGCATACTAACAAGTCTGTTGAAAAATGGGCCTCAGCAAAGACGTTGAAGCTTTATTTAAAACATCCGTCATTAATTTTTCACAACGGCAGTATTCCCAAAACTGTTGATTACCGCGATCATTATTCCGCAAAGACCCTCGCTCAAGTACATCGGTTATACGAGCGTGATATTAGATTGTTGAACTATCAGTTTTAGCCGCTTTTGATCATTTCCCACAAACATAAATTCGTCTTTATTAAAACCCGTAAAACAGCGGGTACGGCTTTGGAAATTGCCCTGAGCTCCATTTGCGGATCGGATGATGTCTTAACCCCACTATCGGGTGAAGATGAGGTTTTGCGCAAACAGCAAAGTGGCAGGTCTGCTCAAAATTATCGCCTGCCTTGGTCTCAGTACACGGTACAGGATTACTTCAGATTGATAAAAAAGGGCAGTAGACTTGAGTTTAAAAACCATCAAAGCGCAAAATTAACAAGAGCCCGTTTGGGGGAGCAAATTTGGGATAACTACTTCACCTTCTGTGTAGAACGCGCACCAGAGTCTAAAATAATCTCCCACTACCAATGGCTAAAAATGCAGGGACGCTGCGAAAACCCATTGGATTATATAGAAAAAAACTATTTTCGCAAAATCCTGGGAAGTACGGCTTATACCAATTCCGCTGGATCGATTTTAGTAGATAAGGTCTATAAAATGGAAAAGTTGCCAGAAGTAATTCTGGAACTTAATTCTCGTTTTGATCTTCCTGCTGACTCATTGAGACTTCCCCACATCAATGTGAAGAAAAGTGCCCCCGTATCAACCGCAGAACAAGAGAACCTTCTTGAATTGTATCGAGAGAGGTTGCGGGACTTTTTTAGTCTTGAAAGAACATTGTATAAAGACTAAATGTTCGTTTTTATCGAAGAACGTAGAGAAATTTGGTCTTCGAGAAGTTTTTATAAAATTATTAATTAATTAATCTTAATTTTCAATTAGAACGAATTAATTCGCGCTTGATATAACCATAAGTGACAGAGAAGTTAAACAAATCCATCAGTTATAAGGCCTTACAGACAGTAGGTTTTACGCTGTATTCCATGTTGCTGATCCCGCTGTTAATACGTTACTGGGATACAGAAACTTACGGGAGCTGGATTGCCATTTATGCTTTGTATAATTTGGTGCAGGTAGTTGAGTTTGGCCACAACACCTACGTGGGCAATGCCTTCAATGCCATGGTTCATACTGATAGAGATGGAGCCAAGGCCTTATTGGGTTCCGCTTTTAGAATCAATTTCCTCTCTGGAATCATCCAAATGTCGGTAATTGGTATCATCTACAAACTAGGGGCGTTTAGTTATTTTGTCGAGAGCGATATGCCAGACAAAAATATTGGCATTATCCTTTTTATTTTGTTCCTCTACCGCTTGCTGATTGGTTCATACCGTGGCCTTTTGGTTAAAATTCTAAACCCATTCGGATATATCTATAAATCCTATCAATTCTCCATTTTTGAGCGCATGATAGAATTCACGGTGTTAGTTGCGGCGGCCTTTTATGGGATTTCCCTGATCAACATGGCACTGTTATGGCTGATCTTTAAAAGTTGCTATTCTTTAGGCATTCTTTTATATCTGAAAAGACTTCTGCCCGAGTTTTTTCCGTGGTGGGATAAAGGTAGTCTATCACTGGGATGGCAGAACTACAAGAAATCTTTGCCGTACATAGGAAGTTCTCTTTTAGATCGCTCAGCCTCTGATGGAGTTGTTCTTTTGATTTCTGTATTGTTGGGATCTACATTCTTGCCGCTGTTCATTGCAATTCGAACTTTGGTAAACTTCGGCACCAAGGTTTCTGATATTTTCCTGAGTCCGATAACACCAGAACTTATCAATCTATTTGCCAAACAACAAAAAGAGCGCCTATTACAGCTCATAGGATCATATTGGTTGATAACAGGCGGTATACTGATCATCGGATTTATGTTTTCAATTTGGGTGATCGAGCCGATTTTCGAGATTTGGACCAACGGACGCCTAACTTTTAGACCTTTGGTATACTATGGATTGATTCTAGTTATGATCACTCAAAATGTGGGAAGTATATTGGACGCCTTTCTAAGAGGAATTAATCGCACCAAGCTCGTCTTTCAAACTTCGCTGATACGTACAGCAATGATCCTGCTGGGTATCTACGCGTTTTATACTATGAGTATTAAAGGTGTGATTTTAGCCATGGGTATCGCTGAGTTTTTCAGAAGCGTGATCTGGTTGCCCTATTGGTGTTCAAAGGAACTTTCTGCGGACTTCAAAAAGATTGGTATGCTTTGGCTCAACCCCTTGCTCATAGGCTTGAGTGTACTGTTTTACTTTGTTGAATTTAGAGATCCTCCAATTTGGGTTTTGCTGGGTATCATATTAGCCGTTTTGATACTATTACTTTGGCAATACCGACAAATGTCTCCAGCCGTGCTGCGTCTTTTACAGCGTAAGTATGCTTTTCTAGGCCTAATTGCAAAGATGAATAAGAATGGGTAAGCAACCGGTATTTCTGGTCTTTAGAAAAGCTAATCCGGGCAATTTTAGTATTGAATCCATTTATCACGGTTTACTCAACTTTTGGAAGCAGTCCAATCAGTCTCAGTTTGATTTCCAAACCATTCAGCTCAAACACAATTTTGACCTGATCCTTTTTCTAAAGTATTTTCTGCGGAGTCTTTTTGTTCGTGGGCAAATTATTCATATTACCGGTGGCGCTAATTATATGGTCATGGCCTTTCCCTTTCAAAAGAAGGTTTTGACCATCCATGACTTTTACTATCTGAAATCTGAGAAGAAGGGTGGACTGTATCGCTGGCTGTTCTACACATTGCCCTTGCGCTTTTCCACAAAGATCGTGGTGGTATCCGCAGCGACTAAATCAGATTTAGAGCATTTGTATCCAAGCTTTTTGAACAAAGCTATTGTCATACACAACCCGTTGACACTCCAGGTGCTAGCTCCAGAGATCGCACTTAACAGAACCCAATCTCATCCTGTGAATATTCTACAAATTGGCAGCAAGGCTTTGAAGAACTACGAAAGACTTTTTGAAGCCTGTAAGGATTTAGATGTAAAGTTAACTTTGGTTCATGCAAACAGAATGGGCTTAGCGGAAAAGCTTGAGGCTTATGGATTGACATCGCGCGCCGAAGTGTTTTCTGAAGTAAGCTCCAAGCAGTTGCAAGAGCTCTATCAGCAGGCGGATCTGCTTTATTTTGCCTCCTTGGAAGAGGGGTTTGGGTTGCCTATTTTAGAAGCTCAAGCACACGGTTTACCTGTACTAACCTCCAATCGCTCACCCATGAATGATCTGGCCCCAGAAGCGCTGTTGGTTGATCCTGAGGATACTAATGCAATCCGAAAGGCAATTAGTGAATTCATGGAAAAGGGGTACAGTCGGGAAAAAACAGCGATGGCCTATGCGCGTTTGGATCAATTTTCGTTTGAGAAAGTTGCACAGCAATACGACGCGCTATATGCTGAATTATAGCCTGTAATTGCTAAATATTTAGTTTCTTTGCCAGCGCTGGGAAAGGCCCAAAATTCCAGCCTTAGATGCACAAATGGTTATTGTTGTTACTCCACAAATTAGATCAGTTTCTGTTCAAGACGGACCCAATAAGTCCTTGGTTGGAATTTGTTCTCTTTTGGAAGCTGAAAATATTCCCTACAAAGTTTTGGCTTTAACAGATCCGCTTGGCGGGCAACATAATACAGCAGCAATCAATCCAAAGGTGGATTATATGGAAGGTGTATCTGTGGCCGATCTCAACAATAGGTTTGAAGACGGGACGGTCGTATGGCTCAATACCTTGTACAATTGGAATTTTACCGTGAAGCCGCTTATGGCGCTTCGCAAGCATCCCAATATCAAGATCATTGTGAGTCCGCGAGGACAACTGCTCAAAGGTGCTTTAAATCTAAAAAAACGCCTTTACCTCCAGCTTTTGAAACGCTTTCTGAAAAGTTTGAAGAACGAGGTTTGGGTTCACTATGCCAACACCCAAGAAAAAGCAGCCTCCTTAGCTCTTTTTCAAGGATATCCGGAACTGATCTTCAACAACCCGATCTCTGGCAAAGTGCAATCCGCAGAACGTCCCACAAATGAGGATGAATTTGTTTTGGGATACTTTGGACGCGTATCTCCGATAAAGAATATTGAATTTGTTATCAAACAACTGCCAAAGCTTCCAAATAAAGTGCGTTTGGAAATCCACGGAACCATTGTTGATCCGGCCTATCAGCAAAAGTTAATGGCGCTCATCGAAAAACTGCAATTAAAAGCGCGCGTAGGTTTTTACGATACCTACAATAATTTTAATTTCGCAAAGAAATCCGCCGGGG
>NZ_CBFCWJ010000007.1:0-15611 GCF_965601605.1 Gilvibacter sp.
TAACTATGTCATGTAAGCCCATAAGCTCTCGCTTTCACGTGAAAGTTTAAAATTAAAAGATGTGGCTTCGGAGTTTATCCGAGCAAGTCGTCGTCTGCAGGGTCTGGAGCCGGAGCCGGATCATCACCGCCGCCGTCACCGCTTGGTGCAGGAGCATCATCAGTAGCATAATAGTCCTCAAAGATCTCCTTCATGTCAATCCCGTAACGATTGGCGAAGTCCTTTTGGATCTCTGCATCCTTTTTACGCAGTTCTTGTAAAGCCTCAGCATAGGAACTGTAAACACCCTGCATCACTTTCTCGTGAACTGGGATGTTGTCCATCATCTGCTGACGGGCCTTGGCAGAAGCCGTATGCATAGCCGCAAGGGTTTGTCCAATATGCTCATCGGTTTTAACCCCTAAGTGCTCTAAGATCGCTGCGAACTCTTGATCGGTTCTCGCCTTAAGGGCAACAACATATCCGTCGTAGTACTTCAGACGCTCGTCGGTATCACTTTTAAGCTTGGCTCTATGCGATTGCAAATTGCTTCGCAGAGAAGTCAATACTTTGATGGTCAAGTTGTGCTTGTGCACAAAGCTGTCCTTAGAAGCGGCAAGGGTAGTGTAGGCGTTTTTAAGACCTTCAAGTTCTTCTACCTTTTGCTCCAACTGAGTGATCTTGGCAATGGCCTCAGAATACTCTGGCGATTGCTTATCAGTGATCTCCTCAAGCTCTTGACGGGCTTGCTTTAAAAGGGCGTATTGCTCTTCGAGTTTTTCTTCAGTCTCTTGCTTTTTCTCTAAGGCCTTGTTGTGGTTCTTGGATGCTTCAACAATAGCTACCTGCAATTTCTCTTCTACCTCTTTGATCTCTACCTCACGGTTCTTCAAACGGGTAACAGCAGCCTGACTCTTGTACGAAAGCTCGTTGAGCAAGGTTTGTATGTCTGCATTCTCTATGCGCTCTTGGAACATTTGCTTAGCGCGAAGGTCTGCTGCATCGCGGGCTTTCTCTGCGACTTTGAGCTCTTCTTCTTTGCGCTTGATGCGGGACTTGCGTCCAAAGAGGTTGTTCCACCAATTGTCCTTGACGTTCTCTGCATCTTGCAGTTCCACCTTGGCTTTGTCCAAAGCAGCTTGTGCACGGTCAATTACTTTTTGTTCCTCTGCATTGAGGGTAGAGAACTTCTCGAAGATGATTCCTACTTCATCCTGATAGTCGGTAAGGTCTTTGATCGCTTCTAATAGGGAGCTGCGATCCTTTTCTGCCATGCCTACTACGTCGTCCAAGGTCGCGTTGAGTATCTTTTGACGAACTTCCGGATCATCCTCTTGCGCCAACTTGGCTTTCATTTGGTCCATTGTTTTACCCCAGTTCACATCTACTTTCTCTTGTGCGGGGCCAGAATCGGTCTCTAATAAGTCAAAATCGTCAGCCATAGTAAGACTATTGTTTTAAGGTTGCTAAAATTTTCGGAGTATCAATTTCGGTAAAAAAAATGAGTTAACGCACTCATTTCGGAAAAGCTTTCGACTATTAGTCTTAAACGAACTCAAAATGTTACAAAAAGCAACTATAGTGTACAATTTGAGCGATTTCAACAAAAAAAACCCCGAGCGGATAACTCGGGGCTTTTTACAGTGGGCTAATTCAGATTAATCTTTCAATAGACTTCTGGAGATCACGATCTTTTGGATCTCGCTAGTTCCTTCGTAGATCTGCGTGATCTTCGCGTCACGCATCAGGCGCTCCACGTGATATTCTTTTACATAACCGTTTCCGCCGTGCACTTGTACCGCTTCTACCGTTACTTCCATGGCAACTTGAGAGGCATATAGTTTGGCCATAGCACCACTCAAATCGTAGTTGTTGCCGTTGTCTTTGTCCCAAGCAGCTTTCATTACTAAATGACGAGCAGCTTCGATCTTTACGTGCATGTCTGCCAACTTAAAGGCAATGGCTTGGTGGTTGCAGATCTCTGTACCAAAGGCCTTACGCACTTTAGAGTATTCTCTGGCCAATTCGTAAGCTCCTTGAGCAATACCTAAAGCCTGAGCGGCAATTCCAATACGCCCACCACTTAGGGTCTTCATGGCGAATTTGAATCCGAAGCCGTCCTCACCAATACGGTTCTCTTTAGGAACTTTAACGTCGTTAAAGATCAAAGAGTGAGTATCGCTTCCGCGGATACCGAGTTTATCTTCTTTAGGGCCGATCTCAAAACCTTCCCATCCTTTTTCTACAATAAGCGCGTTGATTCCGCGGTGGCCTTTATCGCGATCCGTTTGAGCGATCACAATATAATAGTCAGAGGTGCTTCCGTTAGTGATCCAGTTCTTGGTTCCGTTTAGCACGTAGTGGTCACCCATATCAATGGCCGTGGTTTTTTGAGAAGTTGCATCCGATCCTGCTTCCGGCTCACTCAAACAAAAAGCTCCAAGAGCTTCTCCAGAGGCCAATTTGGTCAAATACTTCTCCTTGTGCATATCGCTGCCGAAGGCTTGGATTCCATAGCATACCAAAGAGTTGTTTACAGACATTACTACCGATGCAGAGGCATCGATCTTACTGAGTTCTTCCATGGCCAATACGTATGAAACCGTGTCCATTCCGCCTCCGCCGTACTGCGGATCTACCATCATCCCCATAAATCCAAGTTCTCCCATCTGCTTGATCTGGGCCGCCGGGAATTCTTGTTTGTTGTCGCGCTCTACAACGCCTGGAAGCAATTCGTTCTTTGCAAAATCACGAGCCGCTTCGCGGATCATTTCGTGTTCTTCGGTTAAGGTAAAATCCATGGAATTCAGTATTCTTTAAATTATTCTCAAAAAAGGTTAGCAAAGATACTTCTTAAATAGCATATTTTCAATAAATCCTGTTATTTTTAAGAATGCTTAAAAATCAATATCACGTCTTGGGAGTGATGTCTGGTACATCGCTGGACGGGATTGACTTGGCTGAGGTTTTCTTCACTGTAGATCAAGGGGTTTGGACTTATGAATTTGGACACACCCAAATGTTACCCTACGATGAAAAGCGGGAGAAAGCTTTTTTAGCTGATCTGGTCAATCTCAGCGAGGAGGAGTTGGACGCAGCAGATTCGCGCTATTCCCAGTTTTTAGGCGAGCAGATCAAAGCATTTATTTCTAAGTATAACATTCAGCATTTGGACGCGGTCTGTTCCCATGGACATACGGCCTTGCACCGACCAGATCTGGGAGTAACACGCCAGATCGGGAATCAAAAACAGCTTGCTGAGATCACCGGCCAACGAGTGGTATGTGATTTTAGAGTGCAAGATGTTGCCTTGGGTGGGCAAGGAGCTCCTTTAGTTCCAATTGGAGACCGTTTGCTTTTTGGGGATTATGACTATTGCATCAACCTTGGAGGTTTTGCAAACCTTTCTTATGAGCACGATGGCAAGCGCATTGCCTATGATCTCTGTCCGGTCAATATCATACTCAACGCGCTGGTTGAGCCTTTAGGATTGGCTTATGACGATGGTGGAAAGATCGCGCAAAGCGGAACTGTGAATGATCAGTTATTGGAACAACTCAACAGCTTGGATTACTACGCGCAGCAACCTCCAAAGTCCTTAGGTCTGGAATGGGTCCGCAGTGAAATTCATAAAAAGTTCAAACACAATGAGCTCAAGCCAGCAGATGCTCTAGCTACATTTGTGGAGCATATGGCCTATCAGATTGCAAAGCCGTTAAAATCGGGCTGTAAAGTCTTATTTACCGGAGGCGGAGCCTATAACGGATACCTTTTACAGCGTGTAGAGTCTTATAAGTCGTTGAAAATCACTGTTCCGGACAAACAACTTATTGAATATAAAGAGGCCTTGATTTTTGCACTTTTGGGCGTGCTCAAACTGCGTGACGAGGTCAATTGTTTAGCCTCGGTCACTGGGGCGAGCAAAGATCATTCTAGCGGGCTGATATTTAACGCTAATATTTAGTTATCACGAACCGTTTGGGTACTTAAGTTTGTTATATTTGTCATGCTACAATGCCAACCAACTAAATGAAACAACTCCTTAAAGCTTACGAGAATAAAGCACCAGAAATCGTGTTCCATTGGAATGATCCATATACCGACGCAGAAGGCTGGACAGTCATCAATTCGCTTCGTGGTGGAGCGGCTGGTGGTGGAACCAGAATGCGCAAAGGTTTGGATATGAATGAAGTACTTTCATTGGCCAAAACCATGGAAGTGAAATTTACAGTTTCCGGACCTGCCATTGGAGGCGCTAAATCGGGGATCAATTTTGATCCCGCAGATCCTCGTAAAAAGGAAGTTTTAGAACGTTGGTATGCGGCCGTTTCTCCTTTGCTGAAATCCTATTACGGTACAGGTGGAGATCTCAATGTAGACGAAATCCACGAAGTAATTCCAATTACGGAGGCCAGCGGTGTTTGGCATCCGCAGGAAGGAGTTTTCTCAGGACACTTTAAGCCGACTGAGGCCGACAAGATCAACCGCATTGGACAATTGCGCCAAGGGGTGATCAAAGTAATTGAAAACCCGAACTACTCCCCAGACGTAACTAAAAAATACACAGTGGCCGATATGATCACTGGTTTTGGTGTTGCGGAAGCTGTAAAACACTACTATGAGGTTTACGGCGGATCTGTTGTCGGAAAGCGCGCCGTGATCCAAGGTTTTGGGAACGTGGGGTCAGCCGCGGCTTATTATTTGGCCTTAATGGGAGCTAAGGTTGTGGGGATCATTGACCGTCACGGCGGAGTGATCAATGAAACCGGTTTCTCCATGGAAGAGGTTACCGAGTTCTTTTTGAACAAGCGTGGTAATGAACTCATGGTGGACAATATGATCCCGTTTGAGGAAATGAACGAGCGTATCTGGGGCTTGGAGACTGAAGTCTTTGCGCCTTGTGCGGCATCTCGTTTGATCACTCAAGATCAGATCGATCAAATGATTGGCTCAGGTTTGGAAGTGATCTCTTGTGGAGCGAATGTTCCTTTTGCTGATCCGGAGATTTTCTTCGGTTCTATTATGGAGCACACAGACCGCGAGGTTAGTTTGATCCCAGATTTTATTTCAAATTGTGGAATGGCCAGAGTTTTTGCTTACTTTATGGAGCGAAAAGTACAAATGACCGATGAAGCGATCTTTAATGATACTTCTCAGACCATTAGACGTGCTTTGGAAGCTACACACCAATCGAATCCGAATAAAACAAGAATAAGCGAAACCGCATTTGAGATCGCTTTAAAACAACTCATATAAACTACCAACTGTATGGAATCTATCATCATTCTCATTTTTGTCTTTGGTTATTTATCTATCACCTTGGAGCATCCGCTCCGCTTGGATAAAACAGTACCCGCCCTTATTATGGCTGCCCTTATTTGGGCCGTCCTTTCTGTTGGATTTGCCTCGGGCTGGTTTAGTGTCATTGATACCCATGAGAATGTGTTTACCTATATAGCGGGGGATCATCATATGGAGGAAGGCTTCTCCAATACCCTGCTGCATCACCTGGGTAAAACGGCAGAGATACTCATCTTCCTGATAGGAGCCATGACCATTGTAGAGATCATTGATCTGCACCGTGGTTTTGAGATTCTCAAAGGAGCTGTAAAGACCAAGAGCAAGAAGCGTCTGCTTTGGATCATTGGTATTTTGGCGTTTATCCTATCGGCTATCATTGATAACCTTACGGCAACAATCGTATTGGTAACCTTGCTGCGCAAGTTGATCCCAACACGTGAAGATCGTCTTTGGTTTGCCTCCATGGTAGTGATTGCAGCAAATGCTGGAGGTGCTTGGTCGCCTATTGGAGATGTGACTACCACCATGCTTTGGATCGCAAATAAAGTGACTGCCCTAGGTTTGGTCAAGTTTGTAGTCTTACCGTCTATTGCCTGTTTCATTGTACCGTTCTTGATTGCCAGCCGCTTGAAACCTTTCCAAGGAGAAGTGACTGGTGTAGATGAAGATGAAGATGCAGAAGGCCGAAGATTACTCAGTAGTAAGACCATGTTGTTCCTCGGATTGGGAATGATCGTATCGGTGCCGATCTTTAAAACAGTAACCCACTTACCCCCTTATATTGGGATGATGTTTGCCTTGGGAATTGTATGGTTAGTATCAGAATACATTCACCCAGAGGAAGACTTCTCAGAATCAGAAAGACATAAATACTCTGCGCACAAAGCCTTGTCGCGTATTGAAATATCAAGTATCCTTTTCTTCTTAGGAATCCTGATGGCCGTTGCTGGACTGGAGAGTTTGGTTTACGGAACCTCCATGGACGGAGAGCAGGTAGGTACCCTGCGTTATTTAGCAGAGGTATTGCAAGGCGCCATTCCTTATGAGGATGTAGTGGTGATCTTGCTGGGTATCTTCTCAGCCATTATTGATAATGTGCCGCTTGTGGCAGCTTCTATTGGAATGTATGAATCGCCAACTGATTCGATTCTTTGGCATTTTATAGCCTATTCTGCGGGAACGGGAGGATCTATGTTGATCATTGGTTCTGCTGCCGGTGTAGCTGCAATGGGAATGGAGAAGATCGATTTTATCTGGTATTTAAAGAAAATTACTTGGTTAGCATTCGTAGGTTTTGCCGTAGGAGCTGGAGTGTATCTTCTGTTCCAACGCGTGCTACTCGTTTAAGCCCTTACAATTTCTGAACGTATTGTTCGTTCTACCATTATTAAACCTAAACTATGTTGAATTTCCTACTTCAGGACCCAACTACCGATGCTGTAGATGGCCTGGAACCTGTCGTTGAAGAAAAAACGATCTCATTGATGGAACTCCTGCTCAACGGAGGAGTTGCTGGTCAAATCATTATCGCTGTCTTGTTCGTGCTGCTTTTTGTGGCCATGTATATCTACTTTGAACGCTTGTTTGCGATCAAATCGGCTTCTAAGATAGACGGCAATTTTATGAATCAAATTCGAGACAATGTAGGTTCTGGAAACTTAGAGGCGGCTAAGCTTTTATGTGTTCAGCAGAACTCTCCCGTGGCTCGTTTGACCGAAAAGGGAATTTCACGAATCGGAAGTCCATTAGACGACATCAACACCGCTATTGAAAATGCGGGACGCTTGGAAGTCTATAAGATGGAAAAGAACGTAAGCATACTCGCTACCATTGCGGGTGCTGCTCCTATGATCGGTTTCTTAGGTACCGTGATTGGTATGGTTTTGGCTTTCCATCAACTAGCTACAAGCAGTGGGCAAGCAGAGATGGGCTCACTGGCAGAAGGGATTTATACAGCCATGACCACTACGGTTGCAGGACTTGTAGTTGGGATTATTGCTTATATGGGTTACAACCACTTGGTGGTCAAGACCGACAAGGTTGTGCACCAAATGGAGGCCAACGCTGTAGACTTCCTAGATCTTCTTAACGAACCAGCTTAGATACGACTGTATGAATCTAAGAGGAAGAAATAAAGTAAAGGCTGAGTTCAGCATGAGCTCCATGACAGACATTGTATTTCTGTTGTTGGTGTTCTTTTTGCTGACTTCGTCTAACGTAACTCCAGATGCGCTCAACCTGGTACTTCCAAAAGCAAAAGGAAAAACAACAGCGCAGCAAAATGCTTCTGTGAGCATTACTAAAGGAGGTGCTTACTACGTAAATAAAGAACGCGTAAGTGAGTACAGCATAGAAAGTGAACTGCAAGCAGCTTTAGGAGGTCAGGATTCCCCGACCATCATTTTGCGTGCAGAAGAAGGCGTGCCTATTGAAAAGGCCGTTTTGGTAATGGATATTGCCAATAAGAACAATTTTAAAGTCGTACTCGCCGTACGCCCGAATTAATATGGGGTTTTTAGATACCGAACATAAACGCAAGAGTTTTCGCATCAGTTCCGCCTTAATGGCCATACTGCTGTTGTTACTCTTTTTCTTCGGATTGAAATATCTCGATCCACCACCAGAAGGCGGAATTGCCATTAATTTTGGAACCAGCGCTACAGGCTCTGGAAATGTGCAGCCGCAGGAGACGGTAAGAACGGCTCCGCAGCAAACGCAATCCAATCCACAGCAGTCCTCTAAAGACATCAATGAAGAGGTGGTGACCCAAGACATTGAAGATGCTCCTGTAGTTAAGGATGATCAGAAACCGGTAGAGACCAAACCTGCAGAGGAAGAGAAGCCAGTTGAAACGGAAAAGAAACCAGATCCCAAGCCAGATAAAAGCACTACTGACGCACTATCATCCATCATCAACGGTCCCAAGAATGACGGAAAGACCGATGGAGGAGAAGGTCCTGACGCCACTGGCGGTGATAAAGGTGATCCCAATGGAGATCCGAATGCCAGCAGCTATTACGGAACGGGTAAAGGCCTAGACGGAGATGGGAACTATCAACTTGGTGGACGTTCTGCTTTGAACAAAGAGAAGTATCAGCAAGACTGTAATGAAGCTGGAACCGTAGTGGTGAGTATAGAGGTGGATCGCAACGGAAACGTAATAAGCGCTACTCCCGGAGTTCGCGGAACTACCAACAATTCACGCTGTTTGCTAGAGCCGGCCAAGCGCGCGGCAATGGACACCAAATTCAATGCAGATCCCAATGCGCCTGCAAAACAGATCGGGAAGATCGTTTACCGTTTTTCTTTGTCCAATTAAGAGGTCATTTTTGGTATCTTTGAGAAAAATGATGCCATGAAAAAACCTACTATTCAAATCTTTACGGGCTTTTTATTTGCACTGCTTGCTATGAGTTGCAGTGATGCCCCAAAGTACGACCTAAGTAACATCCCCTCGGAGCGTCCCGGAGACATACTCTTTATGCAACGGGCCTTCCCTTATGGAGAAATAGAAACGCAGGCCTATCCAGAGGCTATTGCCTGGAAGCAAAGTCAAAACATTGCTAAAAGTGGTGGAGGTACTGTTTGGGAGTTTACTGGTCCACTCAATATTGGCGGTCGTATCTCAGACATTGCTATTGATCCTGTTGCCTCAGATACCTATTACGTTGGAGCTGCTTCCGGCGGAATCTTTAAAACTACGGACGGAGGCGCTTCTTGGCTTCCGATCTTTGACGGGCAGCAATACCTGTCCATTGGCGATATTGAAATTTCTACGACAGATTCCAATAAGATCTACGTAGGTACTGGAGAACCTAATGCTGGAGGCGGATCCTTGGCCTATGATGGGAACGGGATCTTTAAAAGTACTGATGGCGGTCTTACTTGGGAGTCTAAAGGCCTTCCGGACATTGGAAGCGTTGGGAAGATCGTAGTCGATCCAACCGATGATGAAACTCTTTACGTAGGCGCCATGGGCCCGCTCTTTAGAGACGATCCCAACAAAGGAGTCTACAAAAGTACAGACGGAGGTGATACCTGGAGTCAGGTGCTCTTTGTTTCAGAAATCACGGGCGTGATCGATATGGTAATTCATCCGACCAATCCAAACATCGTCTATGCCGCAACTTGGGAGCGCATTCGCAGACCAGATTTTAGAATTTACGGCGGAGAGACCTCACGTATTTATCGCTCTACGGATGCGGGTGCCACTTGGACAGAACTCACCGCAGGCTTGCCTTCTTTGCCAGAACAGAAAGGGCGCATCAGCATAGATATTGCACAATCAAATCCCGATGTGCTTTACGCACTATATGCCGACAGAAACGGTTCCATCTTTGATGTTTTTAAAACGACCAATGGTGGGAATTCTTGGAGTTCTTTAGGTGGAGGAGGTTTGACTAACGTTGGTTTCCACTGGTGGTTTGGCGGCATTACGGTAGATCCAAATGACGAGAACACGCTCTATAATATTGGCTTTGTAATGGAGAAGTCCACAGATGGTGGAGCAAGCTGGGGACCTTCCTTCTCAGGAGTACATGTGGATCAACATGCCTTGGCCTTTCACCCTAGCATTGCAGATCTGATCCTATTGGGGAACGATGGTGGTTTGTACACCAGCACCGATGCCGGAAATTCCTGGACCTTTGATGATACCTTACCTATTACCCAGTTTTACCGCATAAAAGCAGATCCGCAGAACAGCGACAGGCTCTATGGAGGCTCTCAGGACAACAGTACCTTTAGAACGACCACAGGAGGCCTGAGCGACTTTACCATCATTACCGGTGGAGACGGCTTTCAACCGCTCATTGATCCGACAGATAGCGGAACTATTTACACCCTTGCCCAACGTGGATTCTTGCAAAAGTCCATTGATGATGCAGCCAGTTTTAATGTAGTGTTGAGCGGTGTAGATGGCTCTGAGCGCAAGAACTGGGATACACCCATAGTCTTTGATCCTGCAAACAGCAATATTGTTTACTATGGAGCAGAGCGACTTTATAAATCGGTAGATGGTGCGATCAATTGGAATGCAATCAGCCCTATTCTGCATGATGGTCCTTACCCGGGTAACAACGGCTTTGGAACTTTGACGAGCATAGATGTTTCTGCCTTTGATTCAGATAAGATCGTCATTGGGTATGACGATGGTAATATTTGGACCACTACTGATGGTGGGAGTAATTGGACACAGGTTTCATCTACTTTGCCAGACAGATGGGTGACCAAAGTGCTTACCTCTCGTTTTGATACCAACACCCTTTATGTGACTCTTTCTGGTTATCGTTTTGGAGAAGATAACGGACATGTTTATAAGAGCACCGACTTTGGTGCAAGTTGGACGAACATTGGCGCTTCATTGCCGGATATTCCTGTGAATGACATTGTACAAGACGCTTTTGGAAACTTATTTTTAGGGACCGATATTGGTGTTTTAGGTTCTGAGGATGAAGGGGCCACTTGGGTTCCTATTGGAGCTAATATGCCTGCTGTCGTGGTAACTGATTTAGACATTCATGAAGCTGACGAATTGCTCTTTGCAGCTACCTACGGACGTTCCAGTTATAAATTAGACATTAGCGTAAACGTGCTCAGTACGGATGAATTCACTGCGGATGCGGAGCTTATCTTAGCGCCGAACCCAGCGAACGAGCTTTTGAATATTACGAGTTCTCTGCCTTTGCAGGATGCTTCTTTGAGCATTTATAATGCATTGGGGCAAGTAGTTTTAGAGCTTCCATTTTCTCAATCCATAGATGTTAGCGAACTGCAGGCAGGCGTGTACTTTTTACAACTTTCAAGCGCTGAGGGAACACAGACCAAGCGTTTTATAAAACGATAAGCTATAAACTATCAGCAGACATTAGATTGGCTCTTTGCGCAGCTTCCCATGTACCAAAGGGTAGGGGGCGCTGCGTATAAGATCGATCTTTCCAATACCCGTGCACTTTGTGAGCATCTCGGGAGTCCCGAGCAGGGTTTTAGAAGCATTCATGTTGCAGGAACCAATGGCAAAGGATCTTGCAGTCATATGCTGGCCTCTGTTCTGATGGCGGCAGGCTACAAAGTTGGGTTGTATACCTCTCCGCATTTAAAAGACTTTAGAGAGCGTATTAGAATCAATGGTGAACCTATTGGCAAGCAAGCGGTTGTTCAATTTGTAGCGGCTCATAAAGCTTTTTTTGAGCAACAGCAGTTGTCTTTCTTTGAGATGACCGTAGGCATGGCCTTTAAGTACTTTAAGGAAGAGCAGGTAGATATTGCCGTTGTTGAGGTAGGTCTTGGAGGCCGATTGGATTCTACCAATGTAATCACTCCTGAGGTTGGAATCATTACCAATATTGGGTTTGATCATATGCAGTTTTTGGGCAATACACTAGCGTCTATTGCGGCAGAAAAGGCGGGGATCATAAAGCCGGGAATTCCTGTGGTGATTGGTGAAACCACTCCGGAGACTAAAAAGGTCTTTAAAACAGCGGCTCAAGATGTGGGAGCGCCTATTTTTTATGCAGAAGATCAACCGTTTTCTGACTATACTCTTGATCTCAAAGGCGATTATCAAAAACAGAATTCCAGAACGGTACTACTGGCTTTGGAGCAATTGAAAAAAAGAGGTTTTAATGTTCCCGATGCTGCTATAAAGATGGGATTGAGTCAAGTCATTAAGACCACTGGTTTATTAGGGCGTTGGCAGCAGCTTGGTGCATCACCAACAATCATTGCAGACACTGCTCATAACAAAGAAGGCTTGACAATTGTGCTGAACCAATTGAAGAATTCTAGCTATGACCAATTGCATTTGGTACTAGGTTTTGTCAGCGATAAAAAGGTGGCAGATTTAGTTGCGATGTTCCCGGAAAATGCTCGGTACTATTTCTGCCAAGCAAAGATTCCACGTGCAATGGACGCTCAAGAATTGCGAACTATTTTTCAAGCTCAGGAACGTAACGGCAAGGTATACAGTAGTGTAGGCAGGGCCCTCGGGGCGGCAAAAAGACGGGCTTCAAAAACGGATTTGATTTATGTTGGTGGAAGCACCTTCACCGTGGCGGAAGTAGTCTAAATTTTTTCTTTAAAAAGTATTGTACCAATAAAAAAAGAACCTATATTTGCAACCGCTTAACAAAGCAAGGGCGCGTAGCTCAGTTGGTTCAGAGCACTTGGTTTACACCCAAGGGGTCAGGGGTTCGAATCCCTTCGCGCCCACAGCAAAACCCACCTTATTTGAGGTGGGTTTTTTTGCTGTGGTAGCCCCCTTCAGGATCATCGCGCGGAAGCGCGATAATCCCAGAAGGGGGCGCTCGGGATTCTACGGAACGAGTTCTTCTCCGCTTCGCGGCTACCTCCATCAAACATCCACTGGATGTTTGGTTTTGCGTTGCAAAACTTCACTGCGGTAATCCTGCGCGGCAGGCCGCATGCTTCGCTAAAAATGTCCACTGGACATTTTTTATACGCTCAGCAGTCTTCTATTGTATCATCAAACAGTCAGACCAGTCTGCCAGCATATGCATCAGCAGCCCTAGGCCAATCCAGTGAAAGGGTTTCTTTAGAAAGACCATAATAACATAGGCAATCATCGCATAATAGGTATGTAGCGGATGAAAGTTAATGCTGCAACGGTTGGGGTCAAAAATAGGATCGGCTAAAAGGTGATCCAGGTCAACCAACATCGTAGCGACAAAGATCAAATACGCCTTCTTCCAATCTTTGCGATAGAACAGTAGCGCCACCAATATGGGGAAGATAAAGTGAAGGCCGTAATGGAGTAGGGGGCGCAAGGATATATGATCGAATTTGTGCTTATAAATGTACGAATTTTGGCGCCTGCCTTCGGCACCGCGCTTTCTGCGCTACGCGGTTGCTTGCTTCAATCGCTGGCGCGAGAGCCGTACGGACATCGAGTGACTTGAGCGAAGCGAGAATTGTATCGAGATGTCAATGGGTGGGATTAAATGGATTACTCGCTATGCTCGTGATCCTTACGCAACGACATTTTGCAAAGCAAAATCAAATGTCCGGTGGACATTTGAGTGAAGTACCCGCGTTAGCGGAAAACACATTTTTTTTAGTAAAGCGACTAATTGCCAATAGGATTACTCCCTTTAGTCGTGATCCAATCATCGCCAAAGTTGCAAATAGCATCCTTAAGATGCAGCTTCGCTGCTTCTGTAATCTGGATTGCCTGCGGCATCCATCTAACCGCACTCCTGTAAATGAAAAATACACGGCTGTGAGCCGTGATTTTGCGTTCACTCGCAAACACGAAAGTAAACTTTCGGTTTTCTTGTAAACACAAAATCCACACTGTCGTGTGGATTTTTCGCTTAATGTGGGTCATACTGGATTCGAACCAGTGACTTCTACCCTGTCAAGGTAACACTCTGAACCAACTGAGTTAATGACCCGGAACGTCAAAGATATTTAAAGTCGTAAGTATAGGCAAGGTTCCGCGCCAGGGATTAAAGCGGCATCCTTTGCTCGCAGCGCAAAGATTGAGCGGAAAGCCTGGTCCTGTAGTGAACTTGTTCAACTACAGGAGGCGCCCAAAAATTATTCCTCGCCCTCTTTCTTCTTAGCAGCAACTGCAAAAGCACCGCCAAAGGCCGCACCAAGGGCTATGCCTAGTGATAACCAGAGTCCAATATTTCCAGTGATTGCGCCAATGGTGGTTCCAAAACAAACTCCTAATGCCACACCCATGGACAGTCCTTCTTCTTTTTTCATTTCATAGGTTTTGCCTATTGGACGCAGAAAGGATCAATTAGTTACGTGCGCCAAAGGTGGGGATCAAAATATCGCGGATCACAAATAGGGGCAGTTGTGCTTTGGGTGAATTATACGCTCCGCCAGTAAACACGAAAACCGCATCGATCTCAGGGAACACTACAATGTATTGTCCGCCATTTCCACTCGCCGCAAATCCGGGAAGCGCTTTTCCTTCATGAGGGAAGGCGGTCATCCACCACAAAAATCCGTAACCGCTTTCATCAATAAACGTATGCTGACTGGTGGATTGTGCAACCCAAGCTTCAGAAACCAGCTGCTGTCCATTCCAATTTCCGTTTTGCAATACCAATTGCCCAATTTTAGCCATATCGCGCGGAGTCATATACAGGCGCTTTGCAGCAGATATCACCTCTTTTTTAGAGGTGTGGTCCCAGCGGTAGTTGCTAATTCCTAAAGGATCTAACAAATATTTTTTAGCGAAGTTATCCAAAGGCATCCCTGAAGTGCGTTCTAACACTTCCATAAGCATGACTGTGCCAATAGAGCAGTAGTTGCTCACTTCGCCCGGCTCGTTGATCATGGAAAGGTCCAATGCGTATTGCAGCCAGTCCTTTTTGCGGTATATCCGATCTTCTTGACCAGCGGATCCTTTGTCGCGATCATTGCAGTCCCAGCCAGGCGACATGGTCAAAAGGTGCCTTATGGTGATTTTTTCCTTTCGGTAATCCAGGTTCTTTTTAGCCTCTAGCGGGCGGAGGTATTTTTGAATGGGATCATCTATGCTGCTAATGAAACCTTGATCTACAGCAATACCGATGAGTAGCGATCGAATGCTTTTTGAGGCCGATCGCAAATCGTGTTGATCATCTCGTTGCTGATCGTCAAAGTATTCTTCTAAGAAGAGTTCGCCACCTTGCACCGCAAGAATACTGTGCAGTTCGTGCTCCGCTTCTGGTAGTTGTGCAAAAAGCTGATACAGTTTGGTAGTGTCTAAACCTTGTGCGCGCAGATCTGCGGTCTGCCAGCCGTCATTAAGCTGTTCGGGTTGGGTGTACTCGTAGTTGTTTTGAGCAATAGCGCCAAAGGCCAGTAAACTAGTAAAAAGGAAAAGAAGTAAACGCATGGTTTACAAGATATCCAAAATACGTTCCAAAGCCATGCCTCGGGAGCCTTTTATAAGTAACAAGTGGCCTTCCACATCTTTTTGCTGCAATGCGACAACCAGATCTTCATACTCGCTGCATTTGATCTGTTCATCATGAGCATTTACTGCATAAAAGTTAGCGCCTACTAGGAATACGCGATCAAAGTTCAATGAGTGTGCAAGATCGGCAACGGCTTGGTGTTCTGCCACGGCCGTTTCGCCCAACTCAAACATATCACCCAGAATGACTGTTTTAGCGGCTTCACTATCCAAGTCCTTAAAACTTTTTAAAGTGGCTTCCATGCTGCTTGGATTGGCGTTATAGGCGTCTAAAAGGATCTTGTTTCTCGGCTTGCTGATCCATTGGGAACGGTTGTTCTCTGGATTGTAGCTTTCCACGCCTGTTTTGATTTGGGCTTCAGTCAATCCAAAGTGCAATCCAATACCAATGGCC
>NZ_CBFCWJ010000008.1:0-118720 GCF_965601605.1 Gilvibacter sp.
TGGTCAAGCCCAGAAGCAAGGCGCCAGTCAAGCCAGTACTGTAATCATCAGGTTCTGAAACAGGTTTTCTAATATTGCCAGAATACCCCAAATCTAAAAGAGTATTTTTCATTTAAGATATAGTCGAGTTCCGCATCAACACCAAAATAGTTACCAAGGTTCACCGAAAAGGTGCCATAAAATGCGTTCTGCTGGGTTTGTGCCAGGCCTATAGTCGTAAAAAATCCCAAAAGCAAGAAGAGTTTCCTTGTCATAGTATCTTTTCTCTTACTACCTGCGTTGTATCACTAGCATTGTGGTGACCATTATCGGTATCAAAATGGCTACAGCCAATATTGCGTATTTCAATACGGCGAACTCATAATAAAGCTCATAAGGTATGAACGCATATTTGCGTTCAATGGCTTCTATTTTTACATCGATAATTGGCTTGTATCGATCAAAAACCCAAAAGACTCCAAACAATACAAGGCTCGTAATATAGAGCAGTACAATACGGAGTTTTCTAGATTTTACACGATGCAGTACCAAAAGGGTAGCAAGTTTTTCTTTTAAAGATAGAAATTTCTTGGTCCCGACTTGAAAGAAATCGGTCTAAACAAAAAACCACGGCTAATGCAGCCGTGGTCACTTGAAGGCTTGATTATTTAGTTTATCCAGGTTATAAAAATGAGATACAAAGGCATCCCCAAAGTAATATTGAACGGAAAGGTCACTCCTAAGGCCATGGGCAAATACAAACTCGGATTTGCCTTTGGTGCTGCCAGTTGCATAGCCGCTGGTACCGCAATATAAGAAGCACTACCTGCAAGAATACTGAACAGGAACTGATTTCCAATATTGTCTGTAAATAGCGAACTTATATAGGCCGCAGTCAATCCATTGACAATTGGAACAACAATTGAAAAGAGCACAGCAAACTTTCCTTTTTTCAAGAAGCTTTTAAGCTTTTTCCCAGAGGTGATCCCCATGTCCAGTAAGAATACCGCTAGAAACCCTTTAAAAATGTCTGTGGTGAAGGGTTTGATTCCCTGAGCCTGCTCGTCACTGGCCAAAAGCCCTATGATCAAGCTTCCCATAATAAGCAGTACCGATCCGTTGGTTACCGCATGCTTGACATGCTCACCTACCTTGGGTTTTCCACGTGCGGCGCTAAAGAGAGCAATCAGTAAAACACCCACTACTATAGACGGCGCTTCCATCAGGGCCATCACTGCCACCATATGCCCACCAAATGCAATGTGTTCCATCTCTAAAAAAGAAATGGCCGTTACAAAGGTCACAGCACTTACCGAGCCGTAGGAGGCAGCAATTGCTCCTGAATTTGAAACATCAAAACGCTGTCTTAATATGAAAAATGCGATTAGCGGAATAACGGTGGCAAGAACAACACCAAACAAGAGGGAGTATCCTATTTCAGCACTCCAATCACTGTGTGAGAGCTCTTGTCCACCCTTAAACCCTATTGAGAATAACAAATAGAGTGATATGAATTTTGCGGAGTTCGACGGTATGGCCAAATCGCTTTTAAGTTGTACTGCAATGATCCCTAGAAAGAAAAATAAAAGCGCGGGATTGGTTAGATTGTCGATCAGCAGATGCAAGTCCATAATCTCTGTGTGGCTAACTCTTAAGATTAATCCTCAATTAATTCTAGTTCGATTGTACCGTTGATACGGAATCGTTTTTGTGTTGACTCTTTAAGATTGATGAATTCACGAGCGTTGCGCTTTTCTGCCTCCAATTCTTGGATGCGTCCGTCAGGAAAACGCGTGTCTGCGCATAGGTCTCCTTCACAAGCCGTAAGGCGTTGCAGTTTGTGGAAGTTGATCTTTTCATTAAGCAAAGCGTTGATAAGATCTTGAGCCTCTTGAGCAGAGAATGTTCCGTCAATGAGTCTAAATTTTTGTAATACCGGCGTTAGAGTTTCCATAGTTTCTGATTTATTTTCTTGAATTTTTATTGATGGCGCGCAGTTCTGCGCGAAAGCTTTGACGTTCTGTCTGTGCAATGATCATTACACAACTCAAAATGAAGCCTACAGTGAGTAATTCGGTCATAAAAAGTCCTCCTGTTGCCGCAGAAGCATTGAGCAAAAAACCAAAGCCGATCAATCCGCAAACAATTGGCATTTGCTTTTTTAGCATTGCCCACAGTCTTTTTGACTTGTCTTTTAACATGCTTACTCTAACACTTTGATTAGAAGGCATTAAGAGGTTATTCATGACTTTTTCATTTTATTTTGCTGCAAATATCCTGTGAAATAATTATATATTTTTATTTATCTTTATAATGCTTTACATAAATCATTGTTATGAATTACACTTTGCATCAACTGCAGATTTTCTTGAAGATTGCTGAATTAAAGAGCATTACCAAGGCATCCGAGGCACTCTATTTAACCCAGCCAGCGGTGAGTATTCAGCTTAAAAAATTTCAGGATCAGTTCTCAATTCCCCTAACAGAAATTGTAGGGCGCCAACTTTATGTGACTGATTTTGGCCATGAAATTGCAGAAGCAGCGCAGACTATTTTGGAACAAGTGGAGCAGATCAATTACAAGAGCCAGGCCTTTCAAGGACAGATCTCGGGTAAGTTGAAGATCTCAATTGTTTCTACTGCTAAGTATTTGATGCCGTATTTTCTCTCTGAATTCATGCAGCAAAACCCGGCGGTTGATCTGATTATGAATGTGACTAATAAGGCCACGGTAGTAGACAGTTTAGAAAACAATGAAGTGGATTTTGCGATGGTTTCTGTAATTCCAGACCAGATCAAACTGGAACGCGTGGAACTCATGCAAAACAAATTATTCCTAGTTGGCGGAAAACGCTACGAAAACGACGGTAGACCGAGCGGAAAAAAGGTTCTTACCGAACTGCCTTTGATTTACCGAGAAAAGGGCTCAGCTACACGCGCCGCCATGGAGGAATTCATCAGCAAAAACAAACTCCCTACATATAAGAAATTTAGCTTGCAGTCCAATGAAGCGCTCAAACAGGCGGTGATCTCGGGTATTGGTTACTCCATTATGCCGCTCATCGGGATCAAGAATGATTTGAGCAATGGCGATCTGCAGATCATTCCCTACAAAGGACTACCGGTAAAGACCAATTGGAATCTGGTTTGGCGATCCGCCAAAAAACTATCGCCTGTTGCTCAGGCTTATCTCGACTACGTCAACAGCAATAAGGACCGTATAATCAACGATACCTTTGACTGGTTTGAGAGCTATTGATTGGCTGCTCTAGAATTTGTAAATTAGAATAAAATTAAACCCATGCGTTTTGTAGTATTGGTGCTCAGTGCAGCGCTACTTTTTAGCTGCCGCTCAGAATCTCAGAATCAAGAGAACACCTTGGCCTTAGACAACGGTAATTCCAGTACTTACCGCATTGAAACGGTAGTTCCTGAACTCTCCAATCCTTGGGGCATGACCTGGATGCCGGACGGTTCCATGCTCATTACGGAGAAGGGCGGAGAACTCATTCACTTTAAAAACGGACAAAAGATCTTTATTGAGAATCTTCCGGACATCTATGTTCGAGGTCAAGGCGGATTTTTAGATGTGGCTCTCCACCCAGACTACGCCAATAACGGCTGGATCTATTTTACTCATGCCTCCAGAGAAGGCGGTGGTGATGGCGGAAACACCAAACTGATCCGCGCCAAGCTCGACGGAAATAAGCTAACAAACATAGAATCTCTTTACAAAGCGATGCCCAATTCTACAAAGGGGCAGCACTTTGGATCTCGTATTGCCTTTGACGCTGAGGGCTTTGTATACTTCAGTGTTGGAGATCGAGGAAATCGCGATGTGAATCCGCAGGACATTAAAAGAGACAACGGCAAGATCTATCGTTTATACGATGACGGCCGTATTCCAGACGATAATCCTTTTGTTGGCGTTGCTGGAGCCAAGGAAGCTATTTTTTCTTATGGACACAGAAACCCTCAAGGCATGGACGTTCACCCAGTAACCGGAGACATTTGGACCCATGAGCATGGCCCGAAAGGAGGAGATGAAGTCAACATCATTAAAAAAGGAGCAAATTATGGTTGGCCTGTGATCTCTTACGGGGTGAACTACAGCGGAACCTCCTTTACAGATAAGACCGAGCAAGAAGGTATGGAAGCTCCCCTTCATTATTGGGTTCCTTCCATCGCGCCTTGTGGAATGGCCTTTGTCACTGGAGATAAGTTTCCGCAGTGGAAAAACGATCTCTTGGTAGGCAGCTTGAAATTCAACTATGTAGAACTGCTTAAATTGGATGGAGATCGTGTTATTGGCCGGGAAAAGATCGCAGACGGAATTGGTCGTGTTCGTAATGTTAGAATCGGGCCAAATGGTTATATTTACATCGCTCTGGAAGGCCAGGGAATTGTACGATTACTACCCAATTAAACATCAATTAACTCAATCAACATGAAAAAATTATTGCTCATCGCCACAGTGTTTGCCACTTTAATCGCTTGTAAATCCGAACAAAAAGAAGAAAGTGACCAAGGTTCTGGTGTAAAATTGGGCGGTCAGAAAACCTCTGCGAGCAAAGCAGACCTCAAAGCGAGTATGGAACGCGGAGAAGCGGTATATACCAGTCTTTGTGTAGCTTGCCATATGGGTAACGGTCAAGGTGTTAAGGGAGCATTTCCGCCGTTGGATGGATCCAACTGGCTTACCGAAAAACGCGCAGAAAGTATCCACAGTGTTAAATACGGACAACAAGGAGAAATTGTAGTGAACGGAGAAACCTATAATGGCGTTATGGCTCCATTAGGACTCAGTGATCAAGAAGTAGCCGATGTACTCAACTACGTCATGAACTCTTGGAGCAACAAACAAGACAAAATGGTTACCGTTGACGAAGTCAAAGCAGTGACAAAATAAGCCTAGAAACAGCCCTGTTTCAAGAGAATAAAATCGCCAAAAGTCCTACTTTTGCATAAACATTAACACGCATGTTGATTATTGGCATTGCCGGAGGAACTGGAAGCGGAAAAACCACTGTAGTCAATCAAATTGTTGAGGAACTACCAGCGGCGGAATTGGCCGTTATTACTCAGGATTCCTATTATAAAGACACCAGCGATCTCACTTATGAGCAACGGGTAAAGATCAACTTTGATCACCCCAATTCTATTGATTTCCCTTTATTGATTGAGCACGTAAAGGCTTTAAAATCCGGGCAACCCATTGCCCAACCGGTCTACTCGTTCAAAGAGCACAACCGCACTGGAGAAACTGTTGCGATTGCACCCATGCCCGTGATCATTGTAGAAGGGATTTTGGTACTTTCTCAACCAGAATTGCGGGACCTCTTTGATATTAAGATCTTTGTAGATACAGATTCTGACGAACGTTTGATTCGCCGTTTGAAGCGCGATATCTGTGAACGCGGAAGAGATCTCAATGAGGTTTTGGAGCGATATCAGACTACGCTCAAACCGATGCATCAGCAGTTCATAGAACCCAGCAAGGCGCATGCGGACATGATTATACCTACGCATCGTTATAATACGGTTGCCGTAGATATCGTTAGAACCATAATTAGTGAGCGATTGTCTTCATGAAAAAAAGGTTCGAGCATATCACCTCAAGCAAATGGTTTAAATGGTTGACCAACAAATATGTGTTGATCGCTTTGATCTTTGCGGTTTGGATGCTCGCTTTCGATTCTAATAACTTCTTCATTCATCAAGAGCTCAATGAAGAGATTGAAACTTTGGAAGGAACTACGGAGAAGTATCAGCAAGACATTCAAGACGATAAAAAACAGCTGGAAAAACTCCAAGACACCAACGAGCTTGAAAAATATGGCCGAGAAGCCTACTATTTGAAAAAAGAGAACGAAGATATTTTTATAATCACTCACGAAGACAGCACCGATCAAAAACCATGAGCGATAAGTTATTTGAGCAGTTCCAAGGCATATCCGCCAAACAATGGAAGCAGAGTATTCAGGCTGGCTTAAGAGGCGCTGATTACAACGACACCTTGCTAACGCAGACTCCAGAAGGCATCACCATTAAGCCTTTTTACAATTCAGAGACTACCCCAGAGGCAGTTTCTGGTTTGAGATATCCGGAGCAATGGTCAGTGACCCAAGCCGTTTTTGTTCACGATACACGAATAGCTCGCGGCTTAATCTTAAAAAGTATTCAAGGTGGCGCGGAAGCCGTTTTATTAGAGGCTGCAGAAGCTTTTGATCCTGAAGCTTTGTTTGAAGGTTTGTCCTTAGAAGGAATCACGATCTATTGTGATTTCAACTCACAAGATGCCGATTTCTTTGAAAAATTCGCTGCAGCTGCTGCCGCGAGCGGTGCTAGTTTTCATTTAGGGATCGACATCATAGGAAACTTGGTCAAAACTGGTAATTGGGGAACTGAAAAGGAAGCAGATCATCAATTAATGGAAGCTGCTTTGAAGATAACGTCAAGTTCCGCTTTATGCATAACGGCCAGCCATTATGGAAATGCTGGTGTTAATGCGGTGCAAGAATTGGCCTATGCCCTAGCCCACACCAACGAATACTTGAATTACTTAGAACAGTCTGGACTTTTAAAGGATGACTTGGCCATCAACTACCGCTGGTCTATTGGTGCAAACTATTTTATGGAGATTGCCAAGTTTAGAGCTTTTAGACAGCTGCTCGACACTTTAAGTGATTTGTACAACATTGCCTTGAACGACACTCATTTGGCACGTCCATCAAGCAGAAACAAGACAATTTACGATCCCAATGTGAACATGCTCAGAACTACTACCGAATGCATGAGCGCTGTCTTAGGAGGCGTAGATGCTGTTTGCAACTTACCCTACGATGCGGTGTACCATAAAAGCAATGAGTTTGGAGAACGCATTTCTAGAAATCAACTCCTGATATTAAAGCACGAAAGTTACTTTGATCAGGTGACCAATGCTGCAGATGGTGCTTATTATATAGAAGATCTAAGTCAGCAGTTGGCAGAAAAGGCATTGGAACTTTTCAAACAAATTGAAGCTTCTGGAGGTTTTGTCAAAGCCTTATTTGCCGGGACCATACAAAGAAAGATCAGAGAGCAGGCGCAAAATGCGCAAGACGCATTTGATTCTGGAGCCAAGGCTCTTTTAGGAACCAACCTGTATCCGAATGGGGAAGAAAAAGTGAGTCAAACCTTGGAACTCTACCCCTTTTTAAAACAAGAAGCACGTAAAACAGTTATCGAACCTTTGATCATCAAAAGAATTGCAGAAAGTCATGAAAAAAATCGTTTGGACAATGAGTAAGAATTTCGGGCTAATTGCCTTATTGAGTTTGTTTTTGATAGGTTGTCAGGAGCCTATGGAATATCGCTACGCAGATCAGCCGCAACCGGTAACCTGTAGTGGAGCAAACCTCAAGCTGATGCATGAAGCGCTTTACGCCTTTGAATTTGCTATTTCTGAGCATTACAATTTTAGAAATTACAGTCCAACCACTCCAGTTTACAAGGAAAACGGTTACGCTCAGTTTATGTATTCAGGAATTAATAACACCGCTCCTTTTGTGGATATCATGGATGAGCACTCACAGACTGTAGCAAAAGTTTTAAGTGAGCAAGACGAACTTTGGGTGATCAAAGATGATCAATACCAAGTGAACTATAAAGGCGAGTTTGTTGCCTGTTTGGTAACTAAAATTGAGGATCAAGAAATTAGAGAGATCCTTCAGTCTTTAATTGCTGCGGATGCTATTGAGGCGCGTTTATTATCTCCGCCTTTGAGAAAACGTGCAGTGAATACGGTAGACGACCCGGAACTGGCTATGATCGTTGCCTTGGAGGCCTACTATAAAAATTTACTAAACCGCAATTTGCACTTAAGCTATAGCAATGAGTAGAAAAGACGTTCAGCATCTGAGTCTTAAAAGCGTTAAAGCTGCTCCTCAAAAGGTGAAGACCTTTGGGACTGCTGAGGATATTACTGTAAAATCTCATTACACCAAACAAGACACTGCTGGTTTAAAGCATCTGGATTTTGCGGCTGGGATCGCGCCAAATTTACGCGGCCCCTACCCGACCATGTATGTGCAGCGTCCTTGGACCATTAGACAGTATGCTGGTTTTTCTACTGCGGAAGAAAGCAACGCCTTTTACCGCAGAAACCTGGCCGCAGGTCAGAAAGGACTATCCGTAGCCTTTGATTTGCCAACCCACCGCGGATACGACAGTGATCACGAGCGCGTTGTTGGTGATGTTGGAAAAGCAGGTGTGGCCATTGATAGCGTTGAGGATATGAAGATCCTCTTTGACGGAATTCCCTTGGACAAAATGAGCGTCTCCATGACCATGAATGGTGCTGTACTGCCCATTATGGCCTTCTATATTGTTGCAGCACAAGAGCAGGGCGTTTCCTTGGAACAACTCTCTGGAACCATTCAGAATGACATCTTGAAGGAATTTATGGTGCGGAATACCTATATCTACCCGCCAACACCTTCCATGAAGATCATCTCTGACATTTTTGAGTTCACTTCTGGAAACATGCCTAAATTCAATTCCATCAGTATTTCTGGGTATCATATGCAGGAAGCTGGAGCCACTTGTGATATTGAGTTGGCTTATACCCTTGCTGACGGTTTGGAATATATCCGCACAGGAATCGCGGCAGGCATGGACATTGACAGTTTTGCCCCTCGATTGTCCTTTTTCTGGGCCGTTGGGATGAATCATTTTATGGAAATTGCTAAAATGCGCGCCGGGCGCATGCTTTGGGCAAAGATCGTTTCTGAGTTCAATCCGAAGAACCCAAAATCATTGGCACTGAGAACACACAGCCAAACCAGTGGCTGGAGTCTTACGGAACAAGATCCGTTCAACAACGTAGCGCGTACCTGTGTAGAGGCAGCGGCAGCCGCTTTTGGCGGCACACAATCTTTGCATACCAATGCCCTCGATGAGGCCATTGCCTTGCCAACGGACTTTTCTGCACGTATTGCACGAAACACACAAATCTTTTTACAGCAAGAGACCAGCATTACCAAAACCGTGGACCCCTGGGCTGGAAGTTACTATGTAGAAAGTCTTACCAATGATATTGCCGAAAAGGCCTGGGCCTTGATTCAAGAAGTTGAAGAGCTTGGCGGCATGACTAAAGCCATTGAAGCAGGTATCCCAAAACTTCGCATTGAAGAAGCGGCAGCTCGCAAACAAGCGCGAATCGACAGCGGACAAGATGTGATCGTTGGCGTGAATAAATACCGCTTGGAACAAGAGGATCCATTACACATTTTAGATGTAGATAACCAAAAAGTACGCGCAGCTCAAATGGAGCGATTGAGCAACATTAAAGCCGAGCGGAACAATGAAGCAGTCGAAGCCTGTTTAAAACGATTGACTGCAGCAGCAGAATCGGGTGAAGAAAATTTACTAGCTTTAGCTGTAGAAGCAGCCAAAGAACGAGCAACCTTAGGAGAGATCAGCGATGCTCTGGAAGTATCCTTTGGACGCTACAAAGCACAAATCAGATCATTTAGCGGCGTGTACAGTAAAGAAATCAAGAAAGACCCAACTTTTGAAAAAGCGCGAGAAATGGCCGATCAGTTTGCAGAACTGGAAGGTCGCAGACCACGTATTATGATTGCAAAAATGGGCCAAGACGGACACGATCGTGGAGCTAAGGTAGTAGCTACCGGCTATGCCGACGTTGGCTTTGACGTGGATATCGGACCGCTGTTTCAAACACCGGCAGAAGCTGCCAAACAAGCCGTAGAAAATGATGTTCACATTCTAGGTGTATCCTCTTTAGCCGCTGGGCATAAGACATTGGTACCTCAAGTCGTTGAAGAGCTGAAAAAATACGGACGTGAGGACATTATGGTCATTGTAGGAGGAGTCATTCCGGTACAGGATTATGAATTCTTGTTTGAGGCTGGTGCTGTTGCAGTTTATGGCCCGGGAACACGAATTGCCGACGCTGCTATTGAGATGCTTGAGATCTTGATCGACTCAGTAAATTAAATCATGGAATACGTATTAAAATCAGAACGTCTCGGGTTTCGCCCTTGGACGCAAGGCGACTTGCCGCTTTTTAGGCTTTTGAATCAAGATGCCCGTGTAATGGCGCATTTTCCAAATACCTTACCGGAAGAACATGTTCAAATCTTCTTTCAGCGCTTGGCAGACAGTTACCGAGAAAACGGTTACTGCTACTTTGCAGTTGATCTGTTAGAAACATCCGAAGCCATTGGAATGATTGGACTGATGGATCAGAATTACGATTCAGACTTCACCCCTTCCGTAGACATTGGTTGGCGGATCAGTCCTGATCATTGGCGCAAAGGATATGCGTCAGAAGGCGCAGCGGTAATACTAGAAAATGCTAATAAGATTTGGGGACTCCAGGAGGTTTATGCCTTTGCCACTGAGAAAAATTTAGGTTCTATAAAGGTTATGGAACAAATCGGCATGGAATTCAAAGGGAGCTTTGATCACCCAAAATTAGAAGACTTCCCTGATCTGAAACGCTGTGTGGCCTATTTGTGGAAATCTGACAGCGGGAATTAATTTTATTATGCATGCATAGTAATTGCGGAGAAAACCGTAACTTTGAACAAAACAGCAAATCATGAATTATTCAGCTAAAATGATGCGCGACGACGCGCTAGCAGGAAAAGTAATTGTAGTTACCGGTGGTGGATCGGGATTGGGAAAATCCATGACCCGATACTTTTTGGAACTTGGTGCTAAAGTGGTCATCACTTCCAGAAACCAAGAGAAACTGGATGCTGCAAAGGCTGAACTGGAAGCTGAGACCGGTGGGCAAGTATTGCCCGTTGCTTGTGATGTTCGCGATTATGAAGCTGTTGAGAATGTACTAGCCAAGACCGTGGAAGCCTTTGGTAGCCCTGATATCTTAATGAACAATGCCGCAGGAAACTTCATTTCCCCTACGGAGCGTTTGTCTGCCAATGCCTTTGACACCATCATAGATATTGTCTTGAAGGGAACCAAGAACTGTACCTTGGCCTTCGGAAAATATTGGATCGCGCAAAAAGAAACTAACAAAACAGTATTGAACATTGTGACCACCTATGCATGGACAGGTTCATCTTACGTAGTACCAAGTGCTACAGCTAAAGCAGGTGTACTTGCCATGACCCGTTCTCTAGCTGTAGAATGGGCCAAATACGGCATTCGCTTTAATGCGATTGCTCCAGGGCCTTTCCCAACGAAAGGAGCTTGGGACCGACTGTTACCGGGTGACCTCAAGGAGAAATTCGATCTTGCCAAAAAAGTTCCACTAAACCGCGTTGGTGACCACCAAGAGTTGGCTAATTTGGCGGCTTATCTAGCCTCAGATTTCTCACATTATTTAAATGGAGAAGTAATTACCATTGACGGTGGAGAATGGTTAAAAGGTGCAGGACAATTCAATCTGCTTGAAGAAATTCCACAGGAAATGTGGGACATGCTAGAAATGATGATCCGCGCCAAAAAGAAAAAGTAGTCTAAGACTCAAAATTTGCTTTATTCTTGCTAAACCCAAGGCTGAAGGGCTGTTGAAAAGTTCTTTACGCCTTAGCGATGCTGTTCACTTCCTGTTAACAAGTAGGCTTTCCTAAACGGGCTAATAATTGTATTTTTAAATTCTCAAAACGAAGACTACTTATGGGTAAAATTATAGCTGTAGCCAATCAAAAGGGCGGTGTTGGGAAGACAACCACCTCTGTGAACTTGGCGGCATGTCTGGGAGTGTTGGAGCAAAAGGTTTTGCTTATCGACGCAGATCCACAGGCTAACAGCACCTCGGGCCTCGGAATTGACGTGGCTCAGGTCCAAAACGGAACCTACCAGCTCTTAGAGCATACAGTAGGCGCCGACGATGTTATCGTCCAAACAGATTCCCCCAATCTAGATTTAATCCCAGCGCATATCGATCTTGTTGCCATTGAAATCGAACTGGTTGACAAAGAAGCACGTGAGTATATGCTCAAACGCGCCATTGAAGATTTAAAGAATCGTTATGATTATATCATTATTGATTGCGCGCCCTCCTTAGGCCTTTTGACTTTAAATGCCTTGACCGCTGCCGATTCTGTGATCATTCCAATTCAATGTGAATACTTCGCATTAGAAGGACTGGGTAAGCTGTTGAACACCATCAAAAGTGTGCAAAAGATCCACAATGCAGAACTTGATATAGAAGGCCTTCTGCTCACCATGTATGACCAACGTCTACGCTTGAGCAATCAGGTTGTTGAAGAAGTGCGCAAGCACTTTGATCAAATGGTATTTGAGACAATTATCCAACGCAATGTGCGTTTAAGTGAAGCGCCGAGCTACGGGGAAAGCATCATTAGTTATGACGCAGGTAGTAAAGGTGCCAATAATTACTTAAGTTTGGCTCAAGAACTCATTGAAAAAAATAGCAATTAATGGCCAAGGCGACTAAAAAGCAGGCATTGGGACGCGGACTTTCGGCTTTGTTGAAAGATCCTGAAAACGATATTAAAGCCGTTGGTGACAAGAATGCCGATAAGGTTGTTGGTAATATTGTAGAGTTGGAACTCGATTTTATCGAGGTCAACCCGTTCCAGCCAAGAACGAGCTTCAATGAAGAGCAACTGCGCGAATTGGCAAGCTCTATTCGTGAGTTGGGTGTAATTCAACCCATCACGGTTCGCAAACTGGCCTTTAACAAATACCAATTGGTCTCTGGAGAGCGCAGGTTTCGCGCCTCAAAACTGATTGGCCTTACCACCATTCCCGCTTATATTCGCATTGCCAATGACCAAGAGTCTTTGGAAATGGCCTTGGTGGAGAATATCCAACGTCAAGACTTAGATCCTATTGAGATCGCCTTGTCTTATCAACGCCTTATTGAGGAGATCGATCTGACTCAAGAGGCACTCTCAGATCGTGTCGGTAAAAAACGCTCAACGATTGCGAATTATCTGCGATTGCTAAAGCTGGACCCCATCATTCAAACTGGAATGCGTGACGGTTTTATCAGCATGGGTCACGGACGCGCTTTGATCAATATAGACGATTCAGAAAGTCAATTGGATATTTATGAAAAGATCATTGACAAGAATCTTTCCGTACGCGCTACCGAAGCCTTAGTAAGATCTTTCAAAGATCCGTCAGCACCCGTCAAAGCCACCAAAGCGCTGCCTGCAGCTGCCAAGAAACAAAACGATATCCTAGGTTCATTTTTAAATGCCAAGACCAGCATCAATATGAACGCTAAAGGAAAAGGGAAGCTCGTAATTCCTTTTGACTCTGAAGCCGATCTAGAACGTATTGTCAAACGCATTCAAGGTGAGAATTAAGCATTTATTCCTTCTGTTTTTTGGGATAGTCACCACCCTAACCCATGCTCAAGACGACGAACTGGATGTTCGTGTTCAAGATACTGTGGTTGCCACTACAGGAACGATTTTGGATTACGATCCCCTGGCACCGTCTAAGGCAGCATTCTACTCTGCGGTACTCCCGGGATTGGGTCAGGCTTACAATAAAAAGTATTGGAAGATTCCTATAGTTTATGCTGGAATCGGTACTGGTATCTACTTTTGGATTCAACAGGATCAAGAGTACGATCGGTTTAGAAATGCCTTTAAACGCCGTTTGGCTGGATTTACCGATGATGAGTTCTTTGGAGATGGAGAAACGCCTTTGGTTTCTAATGATCGTTTGATCGATGCGCAAAGACAGGCTCAGAAGAACAAGGATATTAGCCTCATTGTCGCTGTAGCCTTTTATCTGATCAATATTGTTGATGCGAATGTAGATGCACACTTGCGTCAATACAACATCAACGATGATCTTTCACTCACACCTCAATTGCAGATCGATCCCGTCTCCACCCAAGCGAGTTATGGGTTATCACTGCGTTTCAATTTTGGACAACGATGAAAATAGCCTTACTCGGTTATGGGAAGATGGGACAAACCATTGAACGTCTCGCTGCAGCCCAAGGACATGAAATTGTAATAGCCACCAATGATAGCGCCTCTATTTCTGATTTCAACAATGCCGAGGTCGCCATTGATTTCTCAGTGCCAACAGCTGCTTACAACAACATAAAAAAAGCTCTTGAATCTGGGATCCCCGTGATTTCTGGTACTACGGGCTGGTTGGAAGAACTCCCGAGAATTGAAACCTATTGTCAAGAAAAAAAAGGAGCCTTTTTATACGCATCTAATTTTAGTGTGGGAGTGAATATCTTTTTCGCCATTAATCAAAAACTGGCGGAATTGATGGGACAGCAAGCACACTACGAACCCAGCATAACCGAAATCCACCATACGCAAAAACTGGATAAACCCAGTGGTACCGCGATCACCTTGGCAGACGCGGTATTAAAGTTTTCACAAAAACAGGCTTGGGCGTTACAAAACAATGATCCTGGCGACCTATGGATCGATTCCATTCGCGAAGGTGATGTCAAGGGCACGCATCATGTCAAATACCAATCAGCAGTAGATACGCTGACCATTAGTCATGAGGCCCACAGTAGAGACGGCTTTGCTCTAGGAGCCATTGTTGCCGCCAAGTGGATCATTGGAAAACAGGGCGTGTTTAGCATGCAGGATGTATTAAACCTGAGTTAAAGCCCTATATTTGAATCAAAATTATCGCTAATTAGCAGTCAAAATCGCTACGCATGACCTTAGAAGGACTTTTGATATTCATCCTAATTGTTCAAATCATACATTTTGCGGGTACTTGGAAGTTGTACCAAAAAGCGGGAAGACAAGCATGGGAAGCTGCTATACCGGTCTACAATGCAGTGATCTTAATGAAGATCATCAACCGACCTTGGTGGTATACCATTTTACTTTTTGTGCCTATTGTCAATCTGATCATGTTCCCCGTACTTTGGGTGGAAACACTACGTAGCTTTGGCAGAAATTCGAATGCAGACACCTATCTGGGCGTGCTTACTCTCGGGTTTTACATCTACTACATCAACTATTCTGTGGATGTTACTCACTTGCCAGATCGCAGCTTACAACCTACTACTTCAGCCGGAGAATGGATCAGCTCCATATTGTTTGCGATAGTTGCGGCCACCTTGGTGCATACTTACTTTATGCAGCCTTTTACCATTCCAACCTCATCCTTAGAAAAAACATTATTGGTTGGAGATTATCTCTTTGTAAGTAAGTTTCATTACGGAGCCCGCACACCGATGACTCCAATTGCATTCCCAATGGTTCATGACACCGTGCCTTTGGTAAATAGCAAATCATACAGTCCGCAGCTAAAAAGCCCTTATATGCGCATGCCGGGCTTTCAAAAGATCAAGCGCAACGACATTGTAGTATTTAACTGGCCCGTGGACACCGTGAACATTGTTAGTGCTCCTAATGATGGTAAATTCCACTACAAGCCAATTGACAAGAAGACTAACTACGTTAAGCGCTGTGTTGGACTCCCAGGAGATTCTATTGAAGTTCGAGACGGATATGTTTGGGTAAATGGGCGGCAAAACGTCCTACCGGATCGCGCTAAATTGCAGTTTGGCTATGTAGTTTATACCAAAGAAGCCTTAAGTGAAGGCGATATTGACTACATCAGAAAGCGCTTTGATATTACAGATATCATTCCAGAGTACCGACAGCCTAACACCTACTATATGCAGATAACGGATCCTGCCTTAGAGCAGTTCCGCAACTTTGCAAAAGTATTACAGGTAGAGTCTTTACGTAAATACGAAGAAGCTGGGAAATGGTCTCGAGGGATCTTTCCATATGATCCGCGCCACCCAAATAACAACGTTCATTTTGGACCGATTTACATTCCTCAAAAAGGAGCTACGGTAGCCATTACTCCAGAAAGTATTGGCTTTTACAAACGGATCATTGAAGTCTATGAAGGCTATGAGATGGGCGTGAGCAACACCATTCGCGTTACGCCAACAGAGGTACTTCTAAACGAGCGCCCGATTACGGAATACACCTTTGCCCAAGATTATTATTGGATGATGGGAGACAACCGAAACAACAGTGAGGATTCACGTACTTGGGGTTATGTACCATTCAACCACGTCGTTGGAAAGCCAGTCTTTGTTTGGATGAGTATTGACGGACAAGCTAAAGGTTTGGCCAATAAATTCCGATGGAAAAGGTTCTTTACTACCGTGGGTGGCTCTGGTGAACCGGTTTCCTATTTCATTCCGTTTCTTGGACTGTTAGTTGCATGGTTCATTTTCAATTTCTTTAGAAAACGCCGTAAACAACAGGCATAATTAATCATGCCGAGCGTCACGTCTTTAATACATCCAGCTTACTTTGGCAATATTGCACTTTGGAGTGTGATCGTTAAGGCTGAAAAACTGATGATAGAGCGTTGCGATAATTATCAGAAGCAGACCTATCGCAATCGATTATACATTGCGCACAGCAACGGCAAGCTAGGGCTGAACATTCCTGTAAAGCACAGCAAAGACGGTCAGCGTCAAAAGACAGCTACTGTAACTATAGAAAACAACTTTCATTGGCAGCGCGATCATTGGCGCAGCCTGGAAGCTGGATACCGCAGCTCTCCCTTCTTTGAGTTCTATGAAGACGAACTAGAACCATTCTTTCAAGAGAAAAAAGAAACGCTTTTTGACAACAACATAAAAAGCATGGAGCTCATTGCGGAACTGTTGGGTATCCCTCTGGAGTATACGTATACAGAGCAATACGATGTAGAAATTACAGAGTCAATCAAAGATTATCGACATTTGATACGCTCTAAAAAGGTTCCTGAAATTGCCACGCCACATTACCACCAGGTCCATGAAGTAGAACACGGATATTTGAACAATTTAAGCGTTTTGGATTTACTCTTTAACTTAGGACCGGAGAGCATATCGTATTTGGAAAAGCTGGAACTTTAATTACTCCCAACCAATCGTTCCTAAAACAGGGCGGTGATCTCCAAATGGCCTTCCCAAGGTCTCAAAAGAGTCTATGCTCAGACTTTGGTCGGCAAAGATATAATCGATCCGTATGGGGTAAAAATCAAAGGTAAAAGTACTGCCAAGGCCCGAGCCTTTTTGCGCATATGCGTCTTGATATTCCAAGGCAAAACGACGGTAGACATAACTAAAGGCAGTATTGTTCAAATCTCCTCCCATAATAACGGGATAACCCGATTGACCACTATGTTCTAAAACAGCTGCCGCCTGCTCCTGTTGTAGTTTAAAGGCTTGGCTTATACGACGGCGAATCAAATTTCCTTGCTGATCTTGCAAGTCTGAAACATTGGGAGCGATCTTAAAGGATTGCAAGTGCACGTTATAGACGCGCAAGGTGTCTTGTTGAGCTACGATATCTGCATAAAGGGTATTGTTTCCAGTTTTATTAAAATCAAAAGCTCCCTTTGCAATTATGGGATGCTTGGAAAAAATGGCATGCCCGAGATTTCTGTTCTTTTTAAAGTGAATGTATTTATGCGGAAAAGCATTAAAGGCGCTTTCATGTTCTTTATAGTACTCTTGAATCAGCAGTACATCTGGGGCGTGATCTTTGATTAAGGCCTGCATTTTGGCGTTTACCTTTGGGTCTGGATTCTCACGATAGGCCTCAAAGAGTTCCACATTGAAGGACATTACTTTGAGTTGTTTAGCGGATGGTTGTGTGGATTCTGAACCCCATTTCCAAAATGCATTGAAGTGCACATAAGCGATCAGCAACAAGACCGCAGAAACCCAAATACGCTTCTTCAATCGGAACAACCAATAAATCACAAAGGCCAAATTAATAGCCAATAAAGGCGATACCAAGAGCGAGAGCGCACTCAGCAGCGGAAAGCTGTCTGGGGCTATATATGGGGTAATGAAGGACAGTGTCAACAAGATTGCTGCCACAACATTAAGCGCGTAAAGGATTTTATCGATCAGTTTCAATGATCGCGGATTTATTGTTTGTTTATTCCCGGTACTTGAACAAGAAATCTTTTTCTGCCTTGCTCAAGCTCTCATAACCACTCTTGCCGATCTTATCCAAAATGGCATCGATCTTCTTTTGCTGCTCATCTTTACTACTCGCAGAGGACGTAGCACTACTGCGCACCGTACCCTTGGGGTTGCGATGCACTTTTTTAAACGGACGTTTTTTGCGCGGCGTAAAATAACTCACCAACGCATCCATAAAACGTTCAAAACCAGCACCGATATTATTGCCTTTGGCCAATTGTTTGGCATAGGTATAACCAAAGATGGCACCACCCATATGGGCCATTAAGCCTCCAGCATTATCTGAAGCAGGCATAGCAATAAGGTCCTTCAAAACAAAGAAGGCAGCAATTTGCCAAAGCTTTATGTTAAACATAAAAACGCGCATTTCTGCGTTTGGCGTATATGTGGCTATAAAAACCATCACCGCAAAAACTGCGGCAGAAGCCCCTTGAAGATTTCCAACGGTGAAATCATCAAAGGCAGGGAATAAATTAAATGCTAAGACTGTCAAAACGCCTCCGGCTACTCCACCTAATAAATAAAGGGTCAAGAGGGTGCGTTCTTTAAACAGATTCAGGACTATGTTTCCAAACCAATAGAGGATCAGCATATTGAAGAAGATGTGCCAAAACCCACTGTGTAGAAAGGCATAAGAAAAGAAGGTCCAAGGTTTGTAAAGGAAATCCCAAGTTTGCAAGGGCAGTGCAAACCACGATTTCATATCGGTCTCATTGATTCTAAGAATAAAGGATCCCAAATAGAAAACAAAGAACACGATCACATTGATCACAATGAGTTTGATCAATATGCTGGACATTCTGTATTTCTGAAGCAGATCGCTTTGTGCCATAATTATTGGGGATTAAACATGGATTTTCGCCAACTCCAAGCCATGATAAAGCCAAACAAGGCCCCTCCTACGTGCGCCCAATGCGCAATTCCAGGCAAGTTGTCGGTTAGATTCAACACGGTGTATCCTATCAGAATAAGCGGAACAAAATATTTAGCCTTGATGGGGACGGGTAAAAAGATCATCATCAACTGCGCGTTAGGGTAGTAAACGGCAAAGGCAGTCATAATACCGTAAACCGCTCCAGAAGCTCCTACGGCGGGCACAAAATATCCTTCAAAGTTGATGTTGGGATAATCCACAAAGACCTGCCCATTAGCGATCGCCTGATCAATTAAATCTCTGGTAATACCCACTTGGGTTAGAAAATTGATATCCAATTGCAGATCAATATAATTAGCAAGCGTATGGATCAAAGCCGCACCCAATCCGGCAGAAAAGTAAAAGAACAAAAAACGTTTTGTTCCCCACTGGCGCTCTAAAGGCGTTCCAAACATCCACAAACCGAGCATATTAAAAGCAATATGGGAAACACTTCCGTGCATAAACATATGCGTGACTGGTTGCCAGAATTTAAACGAAGGGTTCTCATAGAAATACAAAGAGAATAGCTGATACATGGTATCAGGCATACTCATAGTACCCACAAAAACGATCACGTTAATGATCAAAAGAACCTTTACTGTTTCAGAGATAGAATACACTTAGAATTTGTTATCGATTTCTGTGTTTGTTACTATTTTAAAAGTCGGTTTACCAAAAGGACTCACTCCAGACTCCTTACAGGCAAACAACTGGTTGATCAGATGTTGTTGTTCATCTTGGCTCATTTTAGATCCGGAACGAACGCTCAGACTCTTAGCCATACTCTTGGCCAAGGCATCATTGGTGCTAAAGCTCAACTCCGGAACATCAGCACTGAGATCTGCCAAAAGATTCTCAATGACCTCCCCTACTTGCTCCGCTTCAACAGAAGTAGGTATAGCCGTTAAGGAGAGTTGCTCCTCAAAGTTCATTTCAAATCCCAAATGGGTCATCCCGTCACTTACCTCTTGCAGCAAAGCGCGTTGCTTGGTATCTAACTCTAAAGTTAGTGGAAATAACAAAGCTTGACTATTAGCAGCTTCGGATCCCATCCGTCTTAAGAAATCCTCATATAAAACCCGCTGATGCGCGCGTCTCTGATGCACCAACAGCAAGCCACCTGTTGTTGGACTGGCTAAATATTTTCCAAACAATTGCAAACTCGGCAATTGCGACTGCTGCTCTTCAGACTCAAAGAAACTTCCGCTTACTTCACGACTTTCTAAAGTGATCTCTTCAAGATCAGTCTTATTATCTGCAGCATCTACCTGCGTATACAAGGCTTCCCAACTGGGTTGGTGTTGTTGTAGTCGCTGATAGTTGCTTCGGCTTGCAGAAGACTTTTCTTTAAAAGGATTGAAGGTCGGGTCTACAGCAATATTGGGCATCTTGGGTGTCGCCTGATTCATATCATAAGGCGTATCCAAGGCTTCATCTCTGTTAAAATCAAGAACTGGCGCCACATTGAACTGTCCCAAACTGTGCTTTACAGAAGCCTGTAGCATGGCGTAAATGGTGTGATCGTCATCAAACTTGATCTCCGTTTTTGTCGGATGGATGTTGATATCGATACTGTCCGTAGGAACCTTGAGAAACAAGAAGTATCCCGGTACCGTCTTATCGCGCAATAGACCCTCAAAGGCAGCAGTAACTGCATGATGCAAATAGGACGATTTTATAAAACGATCGTTAACAAAGAAAAACTGATCTCCTCTAGATTTTTTTGAAAACTCAGGTTTGATCACAAATCCGCTTACGGAAACCACATCTGTTTCTTCAGATACGGGAACCAAACGCTCCTTGGTCTTAGCTCCAAAAATTCCAGTGATACGCTGTTTTAAGTTCGATTTGGGCAAAGAAAACAAGAGCGAATCGTTAGAATGCAAGCTGAAAGCGAGCTCCGGATGCGCCAAAGCCACACGATGAAATTCATCAATGATGTGACGCAATTCTACTGGATTGCTCTTTAAGAAATTCCGACGCGCTGGAATATTGAAAAACAAATTCTTTACAGAAAGCACTGTCCCCACTGGAGTTACGCATTCAGCGACTTCAGTGATCTCGCTGCCCGCAATCTTCACCTCTGTACCTACTTCATCTTTAGCAGTGCGGGTTTTCAGGCTCACTTGAGCCACCGCAGCAATGGACGCCAAAGCTTCCCCTCGGAATCCTTTGGTGTGCAACTTAAAAAGATCTTCAGCTTGATGGATTTTAGAGGTGGCGTGACGCTCAAAGCAGGCCTGGGCGTCTTCAGCAGACATCCCCGATCCATTGTCAATAAGTTGAATGAGTGTTTTCCCCGAATCCTTGATCACCAATTGCAAGTCTGTCGCACCTGCATCCACAGCATTTTCCAACAGTTCTTTAACTACAGAAGCTGGGCGTTGAACCACTTCTCCTGCGGCGATCTGGTTGGCCACATGTTCGGGTAAGCGCGTTATTGTACCTGCCATTTATCGGGAACTCGTAAAGATGGATAGATCAAAATCAATCATAAACAGGAATAACAGTATCAAAACCGCGATGATAATAATCACGCGTCTATTCACATCTTGACTCGGGTTGCCTTTGTAATCTGCCCAAGCGTGCTTGAACTTATTCTTAAGACCACGAGCCGGCGTAGATGCCGTACGATACTCCTCAAAACGATTGCCCATCTCAAAAGGACGCTTGCCCCCGTTATTGTAATATCGGGGTTCGTAATCGTACCGTTTGTTTTTGCGTGTTTTGAATATTCCCATTGTACTCTACCAAATTTACTAAAATAGCCGCGTTTGTTAAAGTGGCTTTTCTCCTTTAACAAAACAAAAACAATGCCAGAGCAAATTGGGTGTATTTAGAACTTGCTGTCCTTGCGTAATTGCGCCATTTCAATGGCTGCGATAGCCGCCTCAGTTCCTTTGTTGCCGTGCTTTCCGCCGGATCTATCAATGGCTTGCTGCATGGTGTTGTCAGTCAACACACAAAAGATGACAGGAATACCACCCGCTGCATTGAGTTGAGCAATTCCATTGGTCACGCCTTGGCAAACAAAATCAAAGTGTTTGGTCTCACCTTGAATCACACTGCCGATCACGATCACCGCATCTAGCATATCGTAAGATTCACGCATGCGTTGGGCTCCGTAGATCAGCTCATAGCTTCCAGGTACGTTCCAACGAACAATATTGTCATTGATTGCTCCGCAGTCTTTCAGGGCATCAAAAGCACCTTGAAACAAGCCTTCTGTGATCTCATGGTTCCATTTGGAAACCACAAGCCCAAACTTGAAATCCTTAGCGTTAGGTACTTCGGATTTATTGTAGGCCGATAGGTTATTGCCTGCGGTTGCCATAATTATTGCATCGCTTCTGCCTGTCCTAGGAAGATCTGAGCTTCTTGAACAAATGGCGAGTCTGGATAGTTCTCTTTGATCTGTGCTAGCAACTGCGCTGCTTCACTGTAGTTTCCAGTTTCAATAGCGCTTTTTCCAGCTTTCAAAAGATATTTCGGCGTCGTGTAGTCGTTTGTATTGAGGTTGGCTGCCTGCTTGTAATAATTTAAAGCATCACCAAATTCTCCAAGAGCAGCAAAGGCATCACCAATTCCTCCTTTTGCCTGAGGCGCAAGGATCTCATCGGTAGCGTTAAAAGCATCTAAACTCTCAATGGCTTTCTTGTACTCGCCTGTTTGCAAATAAGCAACTCCTGCGTAATAACGTGCAATATTCCCGGCATCAGTACCTCCGTACTTGGAGATGATCTCTTCTAAACCGTATTGTCCGTTACCTCCTTTAAGAGCAAGATTGAACAAAGAATCGTTCTCAGTAGCAGTCATGGCTTGCTCCCAATAGTTCTGGGCTTGGAACATCTCGTTCATCGCCTTGGCTTCCTTAGGCTCTTGCACATAAGTTTGGTAAGCTAAGTATCCTAAAATACCCAATGCTATAAGACCAATGACTCCAAAGATGTACTTCTGGTTCTCTGCAACCCACTTCTCGGCTTTGTTAGCTCCTTCGTCCAGGGTGTTAAACACCTCTGCCGTTGCGCTATCTTCTTCGATCTTGGTTTGCTGTTCTACCTTTGTTTTAGGTCTTCCTCCGCGTTTTTTATACGTTGCCATACTGCTGATTTATTGCGGGGCAAAAATATAATTTTTATTAGAATTTGAAAGACAATTTATTCGTTAATTTTCAATAATTTGCAGGCTGTTTCGCACTGCGGAATTTAATGACCGCAACACGGCATACCCGTCTCGACAAGCGCGCCAGCACATGATTTTAACCGACTTATCCTTAGTTAATTACAAAAATTTTGAGAGCCAAAGTTTTAGTTTTGACCACAAGATCAATTGCTTTGTGGGCAATAACGGGGTGGGTAAAACCACGGTTTTAGATGCTGTTTATCACCTGGCGTACGGCAAGAGCTATTTCAATCCTATCAGCAGTCAAAACATTCGTCATGGAGAAGATTTCTTTGTGATCGACGGAAATTTCACCCATCAAGAGCAACCGCAACGCATCTTGATCAGCAATAAAAAAGGGCAGAAAAAGATCATTAAACGCAACGGCAAAGCCTATGAACGCTTCTCGGATCATATTGGCCTCATTCCAGTGGTGATCATCTCTCCAGCAGATCGTGACTTGATCACAGAAGGCAGTGATGTGCGTAGAAAATTTATGGATGGCGTACTGTCTTTGAATGATCCTGCCTACTTGCAAAACCTTTTGGATTACAACAAGGTCTTGTCACAACGCAACTCTTTGCTCAAGTACTTTGCACTCAACAACACGTATAACGGAGACACCTTGGCTGTATACAACGAACAGTTGGATCAGTTGGGAACTCCAATTCACGAGAAACGAAAAGAGTTCATTGCCCAATTCACTCCGATCTTTAACAGACGTTATACAGAGATCAGCGGAGGTCACGAAGCGGTAAGCTTGCACTATAAAAGCCAATTGGAAGACACACCTCTTTTAGAGCTCTTTACCCAAAACATCAATAAAGACAAGACCTTACAGTATACCAGTCATGGAATTCACAAAGACGACCTCAACTTTGAAATTGACGCTCATCCTATCAAAAAGTTTGGATCTCAAGGCCAGCAGAAATCATTTTTGATTGCCTTGAAGTTGGCGCAGTTTGACTTTGTAAAAGACAAGGCCAATCAAAATCCGATTCTCTTATTGGATGATATTTTTGATAAATTGGACGAATCTCGGGTCGCTCAACTTTTACAGCTCGTCAAAGAAGATAACTTTGGACAGATCTTTATCAGTGACACCCATGCCGATCGGACAGAAGCCGTAATTAGTAGCATCCACCAATCCTATAAAATGATCTCCTTATGAAACAGCTCCTCGGACTCCTACTGAGTTTTTCACTTTGGTCTTGCAATTCTGGTTTTAACGGAGATTTTTCAGAGCTTCAAGGATATTGGCAAATTGAATCTGTAAGCACCAACGGTCAAGTGGTCAAAGCTTATCAAACCAATTTGGTGGTGGATTATTTTGAATTGCCCAACGAAAAGAGCGGTGTTCGTAAAAAGCTCGCGCCGAAATTAGATGGTACTTTTGCTAAGACCAACAATAGTGAAGTTTTTAGACTGATTGAAGAGGCTGGAGATTATTTCATAGAATTCACGACACCCTATGACAGCTGGCGTGAAAAAGTAATCAGTTTGAGTGAAACCGAACTCATTTTAGAGGACCAAGAAGGTACGCAGTACCAATACAAGCCTTATGAGGCTGTAAATATTTTAGGTGATGAATAAGCGCAGTAGAGAACATATCAGCTTGGGTGATGCACTCAAAGAGTTCTTTGGACAAGGGAAGCTCAAACGGGGCATGGATCAACTGAACGTGCGCGATACTTGGAACAAAATGATGGGGCAAGCCATAGCCGGGTATACAGAGGATATCCGTTTGGAATCCGGTACACTCTATGTTAGGCTTACCTCTTCTGTCCTTCGTGAAGAGCTCAGTTATGGCAAACAAAAAATCATTTCCATGCTCAATGAAGAATTGGGCACAGAAATGATTAAGAAATTAGTTTTGCGCTAAGCGCGGTGCGGTTTAGAACTGCTCTCTTCCAGCAAAGTGGAAATTCCCTTCAATAGCAGCGTTCTCATCACTGTCACTTCCGTGAACAGCGTTCTCACCGATTGAAGCAGCATACAACTTACGGATAGTTCCTTCTGCAGCCTCTTCTGGGTTTGTAGCACCGATTAGGGTTCTAAAGTCAGCAACAGCGTTCTCTTTTTCCAAGATCGCAGCAACGATAGGACCACGTGTCATATATTCTACCAATTCTCCAAAGAACGGACGCTCTTTGTGGATGGCGTAGAAAGCCTTGGCATCATCGGTAGTCATTTGCGTAAGCTTCATAGCTACGATTCTAAAACCAGCGGCTGTAATTTTTTCTAAGATCGCTCCGATATGTCCTTTTTCAACGGAGTCGGGCTTCAACATTGTAAATGTTCTGTCTGTTCTCATGTCAGGTGTAAAAAATTTGTGCAAAAGTAGCCCTTTTCAAGCAGACTGCAAGCGCTTAACGATTCTTTAACCGCAAAATAAACTGGATTCTTAAGTATTTATTCAGCCTAATATGCTTGAACAAATTGTTCAATTAGCACGTCGTCTTTCCCTCTGATCTCAAAAACCACGGTCTTAGAGGCCTGGTGGACTTTGATCAGGCCAAAATTCAGATCCTTGGTTCCCTCGCCCCATCGGTACTCATTCGGCTCTAAAGGCGAACCGGGGAAGGTATGAGTAAGTCCACTAGCTGTAAAGTCTAGTAAAGGATATCCCAGACCAGCCTGCTCATCTTTTGACATCTCTGCATGGTGTCGGTCTCCAGAGAGTAAAATGATGTTTTTTGATTGCGCTGCTTTTAAAACCTCATACATCTTGTTGCGCTCCGCCGGAAAGTTACCCCACTTCTCCCAACCGTGATCCGCATTGTTCAAGAATTGGATACTGCTAACAATGAAAGTAAAATCGTGTGTGGTGTCCTTCAATTGATTTTCCAACCAAACCCATTGTAGAGGCCCTAAGAACCAACCGTCATGATCTTCTGTCCAAGGCGTGTAGCGCTTGTTGGGATCTTCACTTTTTAACAGCGGATCACGATAGTAGCGCGTATCCAACAGAATGAACTTGACCGATCCTTGTTCCGTTTGGTGAACATAAGAATGAAACACTCCAGGCTGATCGCGCAAACTATCTCCCTTTGGCAACTCCATAAAATCCCAAAAAAGTTCACTAGCCACGATCTTCATCGGGTATTGGGCTCCAGCATCGTTCTCACCATAATCGTGATCATCCCAAGTTCCAATGACTTTGGTTTGCGTTCTTAGTTTGGTGTAATCTGGTTGGTTAAATTGCTTGTCGTAATCAGCACGCATCTTAGAGCTGTCACGCGTATCGCTATAAATATTATCCCCGCCCCAGATAAAGAGTTCTGGCTTATGCCCTAAAATAGGATTCCACAAAGGTTGTTCTCGCTCCTGATCATTACAACTGGCAAAAACAAAGGTCAGTGTATCATTTACAGCAGTAGTTTCTTGTTCAACTTCGGATTTGGATTGCGAGTTTTTACAGGCTGAAATACAAAGAACTAGCGCTAAGGAGAGATATAATTTATACATGCTGATGGTTGGATTTATTTGGCATAAAGTTAACCATTATTGGTTGTAATGGCAGGTGGTCTCTCGTTATTAAATTGTATCTTCGCTGGCGATGAATACTGCCGAAATTTCAGAATTAAAAAGCCTGCTGAGCAGTCCGATCCGTATCGTTGTGATTGGACATAAAAATCCCGACGGAGACGCCATTGGATCTACCTTAGGACTGAGTGCCTATCTCGAAAAACTCGGACACAATGTTCGCGTTATGGTTCCTAATGATTATCCCAAATTCCTAAAATGGATGCCGGGAAATGACAAGATCCTCAGGTTTGAAAGTCACTCAGACAATTGTGGTACACTGCTAAAAAAGGCAAATTTGGTATTCACCCTAGACTTCAATGCCTTACACCGCCTAGGTCCTGAGATGGAGGCTGTCCTGCAAAAGTTGGTTTGCCCATTTGCCATGATTGATCACCATCAGCAACCCGATACCTATGCAAAATTCACCTACAGTGATGCGAGCATGGGATCAACTTCTGAAATGGTCTACCACTTTATGGAAAAGATGGGCCACTTGAACTATTTGGACGCAGACATCGCCACCAATCTTTATGTGGGAATCATGACCGATTCAGGATCGTTTAGGTTCCCGGCAACTACGAGCACTACGCATAAAGTTGTTGCAGACCTCATTGATCACGGTGCAGAGAATTCTCAGATCCATCGCAACGTCTATGACAACAACAGTGAAAACCGCATGCAGCTACTCGGCACGGCGCTGAGTAACCTCAAAGTGATGCAGGAGCACCGCGCGGCATACATCAGCCTAAATCAAGCGGAATTGGACGCCTGTAATTATAAGAAAGGAGATACTGAGGGATTTGTAAATTACGCCCTTTCCATAGAGAATATTGTTCTGGCAGCTATCTTCATTGAAAGCGAAAAAGACGGGATCATAAAAATCTCCTTGCGTTCCAAGGGAGATTTCTCGGTGAATGAGATGGCCCGAACTCACTTTGACGGTGGCGGCCATATCAACGCTGCAGGTGGAAGATCTACTCGTAATATGGAAGAAACCATAAAGTATTTTATTAGTATCTTGCCCACCTATCAAAATGCCCTGCTTAATGCCTAAGCTCCTACTTACACTTTTCTGCTTATTGCTCGTAGTTTCTTGTGCTCAACCAGAAGCTCGTCAGCCAGTGAGTCAGAGTTCTGGAAGTTTTGTGAACGCATCTGTGAGTCGCAATCAGAAATTAGTGGCACAGCAGGAGGAAGCTATCAAAGCGGTGATAGCCAAAGATACCTCGACAACTTACACGGCATCAGAAAACGGTTTTTGGTACAGCAGAACAAAGACCGACTCCACGGCCACTTACTTGCCTCAGTTTGGAGACCGCTTGATTTTTGATTATCAAGTAGAAGATATTTACGGGAACGTGATCTACCCGAAAGCACAGATCAGTCCACGCAGCTATGTGATGGATCAGCAAGAGTTGATCACTGGATTGCGCCAAGCATTAAAGTTGATGCATGCCGGTGAATCTATGACCTTACTCTTACCCTCATATACGGCTTATGGCTATTATGGGGACGATAATAAAATAGGCATCAATTACCCATTGAAGGTCCAAGTTGACCTCAAGTCAATTGAACCCCAATCCAAAAATGAATCCAATAATTAAGAAGATAGAAATGAAGAGAATCACTTTATTACTTGTATTTGCAGGCCTGTTTGCAGCGTCTTGTCAAAATCCAAAATACCCAGACTTGGCAGACGGTGTATACGCTGAGTTTGTAACAACCCAAGGTACTTTTGTAGCCAAGTTGTTTCACGACCAAGCTCCAGTTACGGTTGCCAACTTTGTAACCCTAGCGAGCGGAAAAAGCGAAATGGTTGATTCAACCTACAGCGGGAAGCCTTACTACAACGGACTGATCTTTCACCGTGTGATCAAAGATTTTATGATCCAAGGTGGATGTCCGTTAGGCAATGGAATGGGAAGTCCTGGTTACGCATTCCCAGACGAGTTTGTACAAGGACTTGTTCACAGCAAAAAAGGAATGTTATCTATGGCCAACAGCGGTCCTAACACAAACGGAAGTCAGTTCTTTATCACTCTTAAAGAAACGCCGCACTTAGATTACAAGCATGCCGTTTTTGGAGAGATCGTGATTGGACAAGATGTAGTTGATGCCATTGGATCTGTAGAGACTTCCAAGCCTGGAGACAAGCCAATGGAAGACGTAGTGATGCAAGAAGTAAACATTATTACTAAGGGAGATATTACTGTTCCAACATTAAAGACTGCACTTACCAACAAAGCAGACGAGGCAGCAGCTCGCGCCGCAGAGATCAAGGCCGTAGCTGAAGAATTCAAAGCTAAGAATGATGGTATCCTTGCCGATGCTGAAGAAATGGACTCTGGATTGCGTCGCGCCTACGTTACGCGTGGTGAAGGTGCTGAGCCTACTGAAGGACAAATTATCCTTTTAGAATATGAAGGATACTACACAGACGGAATGTTGTTCGATACTTCCAACCCTGATTTGGCTGAGAAATTTGACGTGATGAACTTAGCGCGCAAGGAAGCTGGCCGTTACGGACCGCTTGAAATTCCTTTCTCTGCAGATGCCCGTATGATCCCTGGTTTCAAAGAAGCCATGTTGAGCATGCGCGTTGGTGACGAGATTATGGTTTACTTGCCTTCTCACTTAGGATATGGAGAGCAAGGATCTAGAGCTATTCCACCAAACACAGACTTAGTATTTAGAATGAAGATGACTGGAATCAAACAGTAAGCTTCAAAGCAATACAAAAAAAAGCCCCGAGTGATCGGGGCTTTTTTTATGCGTTTTCGGGAATCCGTTTTAAGGTTTCAATCACATAGCTCCAGTATTTTTGTACTGAAGATATACTGGCGCGTTCATCTGGGGAATGCGCCCCTTTGATCGTCGGTCCAAAAGAGATCATATCCATCCCCGGGTAGTTCTGCCCCAGAATTCCACACTCCAATCCAGCATGGCAAGCAGCAACATGCGGTTGCTCATTAAACAATTCGTTATAAAGACCTTCCATAACCTTTAAAATAGGACTGTCCATATTTGGTGCCCAGCCTGGATAGTCTCCAGAAAGCCCCACTTCTAAACCGGCATTTTCAAAAGTAGCACGTAAAGCGTTTGACAAATCAGCTTTTGAGGATTCTACAGAAGAACGGGTCAAACAACCAATATGGATACTGCCATCAGCCACCAAGACACGTGCAATATTGTTAGAGGTCTCAACCAAGTCAGCTATGGCAGGACTCATGCGGTAAACACCGTTATGAGCTGCATATAAAGCATTGAGCAGCACTTTTTGAGTATGCGCGTCTAGGGTATTTGCAGGCTGCTCCGCAGTTTTTAATTCAATAGACAATGCAGGCTCCAAAGATTTGAACTCGGTTAAGATGGCTTGTTTTTCAGCTTCAAAAGAGGCCATAACTTGCTGTTTTGAATCCGAAGCAATTGCTAAATGCGATGTACTCTCTCTGGGAATAGCATTGCGCAAGGATCCACCGTCGATCTTCGCAATTCGAATCGAATCTCCCATGGCGTAAAGCAAACGATTCATAAGTTTGTTGGCATTGCCCAATCCTTTGTGAATATCCATCCCGCTGTGACCTCCTTGAAGCCCCTTTACATGAAGCCTGTATCCATCAAATCCATTGTCCAAAGCCGTTGGCGTATAGGTCCCGCTTGCGGTAATATCAACACCTCCGGCACAACCTACACCGATCTCATCATCCTCTTCAGTATCTAAATTCAAAAGGATCTTACCTTGTAACAATCCACCTTCAAGCCCCATGGCTCCCGTCATTCCTGTTTCTTCATCAATGGTGAACAGCCCTTCAATTGCGGGATGCGCAATTGAATCCGAAGCCAATACGGCCATGATCGTGGCTACGCCCAAACCGTTGTCTGCGCCCAAAGTGGTCCCACGGGCACGCACCCAATCTCCATCTACATACATTTCAATGCCCTGAGTGGCAAAATCAAAGTCTGTATCGTTGTTCTTTTGATGCACCATATCTAAATGCGATTGCATCACCACAGGAGTTCGGTTTTCCATACCTGCGGTAGCGGGTTTTCTGATGATGACATTACCCACAGCATCTTCATAGGTCTCTAAGCCTAAAGCTTCTCCGAAGGATTTCATGAAAGCTATCACCTGCTCTTCTTTTTTGGAAGCGCGTGGAACAGCGTTGAGATCTGCAAAATGCTTCCAGATCACTTGGGGTTCTAATTGACGTACGGTATCGTTCATGAATTAAATTTTTAACAAATTTAGCGGATTAGCAGGCGTTCAAAAAATTAAAAAACAAAGAATTGTTCGTAAGTTTGAACAATGCGATTAAAGATAAAACTCGGCTTGGCCCTGCTGCTTATCGTCCAAATATTTGGCCTGCGCCTGTTGCGCTATATTCCAGATACTGTGGAACGTTATTACAGCCTAGGGATCTACCCTTTCTTCTCCAAGTTGAGTCGTTATATCTTTGGTTGGATTCCTTTTTCTGTTGGAGATTTCATTTACCTCGGACTCATTGTTTACGCCCTTCGCTGGCTTTATCTAAACGTGAAACGCCTCAGAACCGGACCCGCAGGATTCTTTTTAGATGTAACCGCTGCCGTCTCTTTGGCTTATTTGATGTTCAATCTGATTTGGGGGATCAACTACTACCGCAATCCACTGTATAAAACATTGGAGTTGGAGAAATCCTATACCAACGAGCAGCTCTTTGATCTGACCGAAAGAATGATCGCAAAATCCAATGAACTTCACAGAGAGCTGGGCTATGCAGATTCCATTAAGATCGATCTGCCGTATTCCCAGAAAGAAATCTTTAAGCGTTCTTTGGAAGGCTATGCAGCCTTGGTAGAAAAGCACCCGATGTTCAATTATAGTCCGAGATCCATTAAAAAATCGGGCTTGAGTTTAGGGCTTACCTATATGGGATATAGTGGGTATTACAACCCTTTGACCGGAGAGGCACAGGTCAATCGACTCATCAAATCCTATAAATTCGCTGTGGTAGCCTGCCATGAGGAAGCACATCAAATGGGATATGCTGCCGAGAATGAAGCCAATTTTATCGCTGCGCTAGCCACCATTCACAATCCGGACACTTACATTAGATATACCGGTTATATTTTTATGCTCCGTTACTGCATCAATGAGATCGCTCGCAGGGATGAAGCCGTTTACAGGGAAATGCTGACCACCATCAATCCCGGGATTTTAAAGGGCTATAAAGAGATGCGCGATTTTTGGGCGAGCTACAATAACCCTTTTGAGGATCTATCCAAAGCCTTTTGGGACAACTTCTTAAAAGCCAATAATCAGGAAAAAGGAATAATGAGCTACAGTTATATGGTTGCCTTGGTGGTTAATTATTTTGAACAACATCCACTTCAGCCTTGATTTAACAGGCTGTTAAAGATTTGTTAGAGCCAAGGATGTCGCCAAATACCCTTAGTATCTTTAAAGGGTAAACCAACCTTTTTTAGTCAAAACGTGAAATTCCTCAAAGCTAGGTTCATAGAGGACCATCGCTCTTTGCGTTCATTTTCGGATGATTCACTGGCCTGCGTTTTGAACTCAAAAAATCAAATTCAATTTTATGAAATTCAGATTACTGCTGCTATGCTGCCTCTTTCTGGGCGGGCAATTAGCAGCTCAGGACTATTTTCCTGACAATGACGGTGTCAAGGAACAAAACACCAACTACACGGCTTTTACGGGTGCTACTATTTATGTTACGCCCACTAAAATTTTACAGAATGCAACTTTGGTGATTAGAAACGGGAAAGTAGTTTCTGTTGGAACCAATGTAACTGTACCGCAAAACAGCATCATTGTAGATGCCAGCGGAACCACAATTTATCCTTCTTTCATCGATCCTTACACAGAGTTCGGAGTGAAAAAAGCCGAACGCGCCCAAGGCGGAGGCCGCTCTCCGCAGTACAATCCAAGCCGAGCTGGGTTCTATTGGAACGACCACATCATGCCAGAATACAACGCGATAGCGGATTTTAAGTTCGATAATAAAGCGGCTGCTACCATGCGTAAAGCCGGTTTTGGAGTTGTGGGTGCACACCGCAATGACGGTATTGCTCAAGGTACCGGTGTCTTAGTAGCGCTAAACAGCAAGGGTGATGATGCCGATCGTGTGTTGAACACAGCGGCGGGTCAATACTTTTCTTTTGACCGCTCTGTGGCTTCACGACAGTCCTACCCTACTTCCTTAATGGGAGCTATGGCATTATTACGCCAGATGTATTACGATATGAGTTGGTACGAGGCAGGTAACAGCAACACCACTGACCGATCACTAGAAGCCTTAATAGAGAAAAAAGGCATGTACGCGGTTTTTAATGCTGGAGACAAAGGCAATGATTTAAGAGCTGACAAGGTTGGAGATCAATTTGGAATTCAATATGTAATTGTAGGTGGAGGCGATGAATATGAGGCTATAGCCGATATCAAAGCCACTAATGCCACTTATATCTTACCGATCAACTTCCCGGATGCTTATGATGTATCCAACCCTTATCAGGCAGATTATGTAACGCTTGCTGATATGCGTAATTGGAACCAAGCTCCTGCCAATCCAAAGATCATGGCAGACAACGGAGTTCCTTTTGCCTTTACGACTTACGATCTTAAATCGGCTGCGGATTTTAAAGGCAAGCTGATGAAAGCGATCAAATACGGTCTGAACAAGACTACTGCCCTTGAGGCCTTGACCACTGTTCCAGCACGAATCATTGGAATGAGTGAAACACTCGGGAATTTGAACCCTGGTGCACAGGCTAACTTTTTGATCACCTCTGGAGACATCTTTGAAAGCAGTACCACCCTCTATGAAAATTGGGTTCAAGGAACAAAGAATGTAATCAATGATCGTAGCGTAAAGGATATAAGAGGAACCTACACCCTTATGGTTGGAGGTAAATCTTATGACATGACCCTTAGCGGCGACGCGGGGAAACCAAAGATCGAGATCAAACAAGGCGATACCAAATTCCCTGCTAAGTTGACCTATAATGACAATTGGGTGATCCTTTCCATGACCGATGAAGGGAATAACGATATTTACAGAATGACCGCTGCAGTCGTGAGTTCTTCTAACAATCTTAGCGGAAGATTGGTACTACCCAATGGACGCGAGACTAGTTTTAATGCCAACAAGACTGCTGGGCCTGAAGAAGCGGAAAAGAAAGCTTCTGGTGATTCTGACGAGGCACCTACTATGGTAGACATCACCTATCCGAATATTGGATATGGCTATGCTTCAGTACCGCAATCTCAAAACATTTTGTTTAAAAATGCCACGGTGTGGACGGGTGAAGCTGATGGAATTCTCATGAATACAGACGTTTTGGTTCGTGACGGCAAGATTGTAGCCATCGGTGAAAATCTCAGCGCAAGAGGTGCTAAAGTGATCGACGCGACAGGAAAACACCTCACGGCGGGTATCATTGACGAACACTCGCATATTGCAGCATTAGCCATCAATGAAGCGGGACACAACAGTTCCGCAGAAGTAACGATTGAAGACGTAGTGGATCCAGAAGATATTGACATCTACCGCAACTTAGCGGGTGGTGTTACTTCCATTCAGATCCTACACGGTTCTGCAAACCCGATTGGTGGACGCTCTGCGATCATCAAACTTAAATGGGGAGAGAGCGCAGACAATATGATCTATAACAACACCCCTCAGTTTATCAAATTTGCTTTGGGTGAGAATGTAAAACAATCCAACTGGCAAAGCTACAGCCGCTTCCCGCAAACCCGTATGGGTGTGGAACAGTTGTATATGAATTACTTCAGCAGAGCTCAGGAATACGATGCTAAAAAGAAAAGCGGAGCTAACATTCGCTATGATGAAGAACTGGAAGTATTGGCGCAGATCCTCAATGGAGAGCGTTATATCTCATGTCACTCCTATGTGCAGAGCGAGATCAATATGCTCATGAAGGTGGCGGAGAAATTCAACTTTAGAGTGAACACCTTTACTCACATCTTAGAGGGTTATAAGGTAGCCGATAAAATGGCTGATCACGGTGTTGGTGGTTCTACATTTAGCGATTGGTGGGCCTATAAATACGAGGTGAATGATGCCATCCCTTACAATGCAGCCATCATGGCACGTGAGGGTGTTGTAGTTGCTATTAATAGTGACGACGGTGAAATGTCGCGTCGTTTGAATCAAGAAGCAGCTAAGACTGTCAAATACGGCGGTATGAGTGAAGAAGAAGCTTGGAAGATGGTCACACTGAATCCTGCTAAACTGCTTCACATTGACGATCGTGTAGGTAGTATTAAGGTTGGTAAAGATGCGGATCTTGTCCTATGGACGGACAACCCACTATCTGTTTATGCCAGAGCAGAGCAAACCTATATCGAAGGGGCCTTGTTCTTTGACTTAGAAAAAGACGGAGCCATGCGGACAGCAATTCAGCAGGAGCGCAATACGCTTATCAAAATGATGCTCGATGACAAAGGTGGTAAAAACGGTTTTAAACGCAGACCGGGAAGCCGTCCGAAGCAACGATTTACATGTGAAACCATTTAATATCAGGAAAAGATGAAAAATTTATTCAAATTTATTTTAGCCCTTGCCCTGATTTTTTCAGGGAACATTTACGCCCAACAAACTCCAGGTGATGCTCAAAGCGGAGCTATTTCAATTACTGGAGCTACTGCACATATCGGTGACGGAACGGTCATCGAGAATGCCACGATAATTTTTGACAACGGAGTCATTACTGCCCTTGGAGACAGTTCAACGCCAACGCAGGGAACCGTCATTAATGCTAACGGCAAGCACCTTTACCCTGGGATTATTGCACCGGCAAAATCTTTGGGATTGGTAGAAGTTAACGCAGTTCGTGCTAGTGATGACCAAGACGAATTGGGAGAGTTCATTCCGCACATCCGCAGTTTAATAGCATATAATTCAGAATCTAAAGTAGTAGAGTCCATGCGCCCAAACGGCGTATTGATTGGACAGACTACGCCTCAAGGTGGCCGAATTTCTGGAACCTCATCCATAGTACAATTTGACGCTTGGAACTGGGAAGATGCTGCCATTAAAGAAGACGACGGAATTCACCTAAACTGGCCACGCAGCTTTAGACGCGGACGTTGGTGGGTAGGAGAACCTCGCGGTTTTCAACCCAATAAAGATTATGCCGAGCAGGTTGGAGAAATTGCCAACTTTATGAACAATGCGAAAGTGTACGGCAACGGAAGTAACTCTGAGCGCAATTTGGCCTTTGAAGCTACAGTGCCTTTATTTAGTGGTGGAAAAACTCTTTATATCTATGCCGATGGTGAGAAAGAGATCATCGATGCCGTGAATTGGGCGCGTGACAATGGTATTAAAAAGTATGTCATTGTAGGCGGCTATCAAGCTTGGAAGATTACCGACTTTTTAAAACGCAATAACGTACCGGTCTTGGTGAGTCAAACACACGCTTTACCTAACTTCCAAGACGACGATTACGACTTACCATACAAGTTGCCTAAGCTCTTGGATGATGCGGGAGTTTTAGTAGGAATACAAAATGCGGACATGTCAAACTTCCAAACTCGCAATATGGCGTTTTACGCTGGACAGGTTGTGGGTCAAGGCATGGACAAAGAACGCGCATTGCAGCTCATTACAGGCAACAATGCAAAGATCCTGGGCATTGATGATATGTATGGAACCTTAGCCGTTGGAAAAAGCGCTACGCTTTTTGTATCCGAAGGTGATGCCTTAGACATGCGTACCAATATTTTGACCCATGTCTTTATCGATGGGCGCAACGTTTCCTTGGAAACACACCAAACAGAACTCTATAAGCGTTACAGCAACAAATACGGCCAAAACTAATCGTATAAAAACCCTATCTTGGAGAACCGTCAACAATGACGGTTCTCTTTTTTTTGAAACCCATATGAAAAGAATCTTTCTTCTACTTACCGTTTTATTGATTAGCTCATACAACACTAAAGCTCAGGTTGATGAGGATCAGCTTGGAGCTTGGTATATGTACTTTTGGACAGCAGATCTGGAGAATTCCCGCTGGGGATTCCAAGGCGATATCCAATATCGTAATTGGGATGTCATTGGCGATCTGGAGCAGCTTTTATTGCGAGGCGCGGTTACCTATCGCCCTAAAGACACCAACATTAAACTCGCTTTAGGGTATGCCAATATTACTACGGGCGCCTTTGGTGATGATGACAGCACGGTCAATGAAAGTCGTATTTATCAGGAAGCTTTATTGCCACAAAAAGTTGGCGGTCGTTTGTACTTTACGCATCGTTTTAGATACGAACAGCGCTTTAATGAAGGACAGGATTTTAGAACAAGATTCCGTTATGGGCTCTTTTTAAACATTCCTTTAAGCGGAAAAGAGATCGTGGCTAAAACTTGGTATTTAGGATTCTACAATGAACTCTTCATCAATGGCGAACGCAATATTGGAGATGGTAGGCGTGTAAGCACCTTTGACCGGAACCGTTTCTTTGGATCTTTGGGTTATGCGATAAAATCCAACTTAAAGGTTCAGGTGGGCGCCATGCGACAGATCACCAACAGTGTGGACAAAACCCAATTGCAATTGGGCGTGTTTCACAGTTTTTAATTAGCAAGACGCAGAAGGACAGGCGTATCGAATAGGAATCTCTGTAAAGGATCCTCTAAATTCCAAAACCTCATCAGAACTGCCAATAGGAGTAGTGACCAAGCCACCAATAACAGTGAAAGTTCCGCTTACATAGTCTGGAGTTGAATCGTCAAAATTGAGCTCAAAGTCCGTAACCACAAGCTCTCCCATTCCGTTGTAAGAGTTATACGAACTGTATTGTACCAATTCTCCGTCATCACCCGCTGCTTGGTAAGATAAAAGTACCCTCACATCCATGCAAGGATCAGGTCGGGACGCCTCATAATCTCCTAAGGTATAGCCCGTGAAATCTACATTGGTAATACGAATACGAATGGAAACAGAAGAACCGTCCGGATTAAAATTTTCTGCAAGCATAGTCACCAAACAACCTTCATTGCCAGCCCCTTCTACGCGATCACTTAAAATCAACAAGGCGCCATCTGCCTCTACGGCCATGGTCCCGGGTGCGGCCTCTGGGATGAGACTCAGATCATCATCCATGGGATCTTCACTAACATCACAGGTAGTGGCAGTTAAAAGAGTGAAAAGCGGAAGTAACAGTAGTTTTTTCATAAGTTCCTTAAAGATATGGAGATGTTGTATTATTAAAATAAAAAACCGGAACTGAATTTATACGACCGCGCAAGTTTAATGGCGATAAACCGGGTGTACTTTCAGTATCTCTGAGATGCAACAAAACTTCAAACTCCCCGCTAACTACTCCATCAGGATCATCAAATGACATCGGTAATTCCAATTCAGTTATTTCAAAATAACCATTTCCGCCTAAAATAGGATCTCCACTATACAATTCACTAAACTCTCCTGAACTGTCTGTAAAGAGTATACGAATTCTCAAACCCGAATCGCGAGGCAGTCCGTCTCCATCTGCATTACAAAAAACCCATGGATTTTCCTCTACATCAAGGTTAGAGATCTCTGGGTCTATGACTAGTACTTGAAACCAGACACTAGAGCCGTCAGGGTTATCTCTAAAACCTTCAGCACCAAACAGAGGACCACACGATGGACCAAATCCAGATCTTGATTCATCAGGAGTAAAGATCAACGAAGCACCGTCAAGTTCAATAGCAATCTCACCGGCAGCAGCCTCTGGAAATGCTGGCTCTTCTTCCACGAGTGCATCATCAGATTCACACATAAAAGCAGTGAACACAAATAGTAATGGAAGGAAGAATAGTATTTTCATAAGTTGATTTTAACAAAAAGTACTTGAACAGGTTATCGTCAATGGAATACGATTCAAATGCATCAGCACCTCAATGAACTCCCCTGTGGGCTCTCCTTCCAAAAAACTTCCACCTGTGAAGGTGATCTCTGCGCTAAAATAATTGTCAGCTCCTATTTCTGGCGTAAATTCAAATTCGGTGATGTTCAAGGTGCCAAAACCTCCCCAATCACTCAGACTGCTGTAAACGATATGAGAACCATCCGCCTCAAATACAAAAACACCCAGTCTGGTCCTTGAACAAGATTCTATATCAATAGAAAAGTCTTCCCAAAGAACAGTTTCTACCTCTGGATTGCCAATGCGGAATAGAAAACTGAGTCTGCGGCCGTCTGGCAATTCTACAAAAGGAACATAACGGATCTGCCAGATATCTGGAGCACAGGTGGTGATGGTGCCTTCTTGTTCAACGTCTAGAATATAGTCCTCACCTTCAAAGGTGATTGCAGCTTCTCCGGGTGCAGCTTCAGGAAAGGCCAAAGGTTCAAATACTGGGTCTATACTTTCAGAGCTGCAACTGATCAGAATCAATAAAGAAAAAATGGAGTAAAATATTTTCATAAGCTTTTATTAAAGATATGGAGCAGTTCCAAAACTACACCCAATCGGAATCAAATTAAAACTACCGCGAATATTCAGAGGCATAACGCCTGGGCCTTCATCGGGAATTGCGCGATGCATCACCACCTCAAAGGTCGCCGTAAATTGCCCTGGTGGAATGTCTGGAAACAAACTGCAATCCGGGAACTCCATAAGGGTCACATCCAAATAACCACTACCCCCTAAGGAAGGGTCTGCGTGATAAAATTCATTGGTAGTCCCATCAGAACTGTTGTACCACATTCGCAGTCGCAAACCAAAATCACGGTCTGTAGTAGTCGAATCACACCATTGCCAAAAATTCTCCTCTTGATCAAACAATTCAACTGCTGGATCCACCAAAAGCACTTCAAAAACCACGTTGGAAAAATCCGGATTTGTCAGGACTCCAAAAGTCTTCAACAGAACGGGATCGCCGCATTGACTCCCAATATTCCCCAATACGTTTACCGCGGGAAAAACAATGATCGCATCCTCTATTTGAATGGCTATTTCACTAGGAGCAGCCTCTGGAAAAATACTAGTTTCTTCAACCTCCAAGGGTTCATCAGATTCACAGAGAAAGGCCGTGAATAGAAAGAAAATGGAGAGGTAATAGAATATCCTCATAACAAGCTGCTTTCTTAATAGACTGCAACTTGTCAAAAGGTTGCGTGAAAATTAACGCGGCACTACTTCTGCCCCTTCTGGCTTGGTGAAAAGAGAACCGTCTAATTGGGTTTCTGTAATGTTGACCTTTTCAAAGCTCACATCGCTTCTGGGCGCTGTAGGCTGTCCATCCTCTACGGTGTACCAGGTCAAAGTTTTAGGTAAAACTAAGCCGTTGACCTCTTGCCATTCGGAGTATTTGATGAAGGAGAAATTGTCTTTCTTTTCATTGTCACGATAGGTCACCGTATAGGCCAACCAGGCCATTTGTCCGGTCTCCGGATCGCGATAAATGATATATTCATCTTTGGGAGAATCTCCCACACCATCGTTATATGAAATAAGTGTGCCTGGATATTTTTTGCCTTCAAACTCAAGAGGTTCCGCCAATTGTTGATAGTTAACACCTGGATCGGCTACAATAAAAGGCATGGCATAGAAATAAAAATACAGGTTGTGATAAAAACGGGCATTGCCTTTATAGGCCGTAGAGTCTTGATCCAACCAAACGTCTGTACCGTCATAACCGATCACCCAATCCTTGTGTTCAATTCGAGCACGTCTGCTCTTAAGATCCGTAGAATGCTTTTCTAAACCGCTCGGTTTTGGTATCTCAAAACACAGATTGTTCATCTTATCCCACTGTGCAATTCCGCCGTGTGCCTCAAAAACAGGCCCGATACTTTTGGGAAACATTCGCGGAGCTGCCTCTGCGACTTCCTGCTCAGCAGGGGTTTCTGTTTGATCTTTGTCGTTTGATTGTGTGGTGTTGTTGCAAGCCACTAATGCTAAAGCAGCTAATCCGAGTAGTAATGGTTTCATAGGGTTGGTTTATCTTTACAAGATATTAAATTTGTGCTTTAGTCTGCAGATGATCAAATTCATTACAAGTTCACAGAACGCTTTTATAAAATCGTTAATTCCGCTTCGGGACAAATCGCGTACGCGACGTCAAAGCGGAAGCTTTTTTATTGAGGGCCAAAGGGAGATCAGCATTGCGCTAAAACACAACTATGAATTAAAACAATTGCTACTCTGTCCCGAGCTTCTTGACGACTCCACATTGGAAGGTTGGAACGCTACAACCAATACAGAGATCATTCATATCAATCGTGAAGTATACGCCAAATTGGCCCTGAGAGATTCTACAGAAGGAGTCCTGGCAGTGGCCTCGGCGAAATCTCACGATTTGGAGGCGCTTAGCCTCACAAGCCAAGCTCCGCTTGTGCTTGTGGCCGAGGCCCCAGAAAAACCTGGAAACATCGGCGCTTTGCTGAGAACTGCAGACGCAGGCAATTTAGACGCTGTGATTATTGCCAATCCCAGAACCGATCTTTACAATCCCAACATCATCAGATCGAGCGTCGGTTGTCTGTTCTCCAATAAAGTAGCCACAGGTACTACTGAAGAGGTTCTTGCTTACTTAAAGAAAAACAATATTCGTTCTTACGCCGCCTGTTTAGAAGGAGCGCAAGCTTACCACGAGCAAAACTACCAAGATCCAACTGCTTTGGTAGTAGGTACAGAGGCTGATGGTCTGAGTGATCTTTGGCTCGAGCAAGCCGATGCTCGAATTAAGATCCCTATGCAAGGCAGCATTGATTCCATGAATGTTTCCGTGGCTGCGGGAATCCTAATTTTTGAAGCCAAACGTCAACGCAATTTTAAAAGCTGATGAATCCGCAGACTCTATTTTTACTGATCATTGGATTGTTAGTGGTCAATTATCTTTTTGACTTGCTTTTGGGCTATCTCAACGCCAAAAGATTTGGGAATAAACCTCCCTCTGCTTTAGCTGATCTGTACGACCCTGAGCAGTATCAAAAGTCTCAAGAATACAAAAGAGTCACCTACCGTTTTGGTTTATTGAGTGGCGCAGTATCCTTTGCAGCAACATTGATCTTCTTTTTAGTGGACGGTTTTGCTTGGGTGGATGCCCTTGCACGTTCTTGGAGTGATCAAGAGATCGTTGTAGCCTTGCTTTTCTTTGGAATCATCTTAGCAGCAAGCAGTATACTATCACTGCCCTTCTCCTATTACCGAACCTTTGTTATTGAGGAGCGCTTTGGTTTCAATAAAACAACGCTCAAGACCTTTGTACTAGACAAGATCAAAGGAGCATTTATTGGTGCTTTGATTGGCGGCGGACTTTTAGCGCTTTTGATTTGGATCTACCAACAAACCGGAGCTAATTTTTGGTGGTATGCCTGGGCGGTGATTACCGGTTTTTCTGTGCTGATGAATTTCTTTTACACCCGTCTCATCGTGCCGCTATTTAACAAGCAAACCCCTTTGAAAGAAGGGCCTTTAAAGGACCGTTTGGAAGCTTATGCGCAAACGGTTGGTTTTACGCTTTCCAATATAATGGTCATAGACGGCTCCAAGCGCAGTACTCGTGCAAACGCCTATTTTTCGGGTTTTGGTCGCCAAAAACAGGTCACCCTTTACGACACCTTGATTGACGATTTAGAGGAAGATGAAGTCGTTGCTGTATTGGCTCATGAAATTGGGCATTATAAATGCAATCACATTCCCATCAATTTGGTTTTAGGGATAGCCACAACAGGTTTGACTCTTTTCATTTTCTCTTTACTGATTGACAACCCCTTACTGTCTGAAGCTTTAGGCGTAGGGCAACCCTCCTTTCATTTAGGCTTGATTGCCTTTGGTATTTTGTATTCGCCCCTTTCCGAGATCACTGGCTTATTTATGAATTACTTATCACGCGTATTTGAGTTTCAGGCGGATGCTTATGCCGTTAAGACCTTTGAGGCCTTGCCGCTGGTCAATGGCTTGAAAAAGTTGGCTAAAAAGAACCTGAGTAACCTCAGCCCGCACCCGGCTTATGTCTTTGTTCATTACTCCCATCCTCCACTGGATCAGCGCATTAATGCCATGCTGCATCCACAATAAAACCTGCCTAGAGACTGACAAGCTTACAGTCAATGCCGATGGGCATGGAAATTGTTGTGTATTGTAGTACGAAATTGTACTTTTAAGTAATGACTGAGCAGTTTATAGAAGAAGAAAACAAGCAGATCGCCAAGCAGTACAAAGAGCTGCTGCGTATCAGTTATCAGACCTTGAGCAAGGAAGATAAAAAACTGATTCGCGACGCCTTTGACATTGCCGTAGATGCGCATAAAGATCAGCGCAGAAAATCTGGCGAAGCTTATATTTTCCACCCGATCGCTGTGGCTAAAATTGTTGCCTCAGAGATTGGACTGGACGCGACTTCTATTGCTGCTGCTCTGCTCCACGATGTGGTTGAGGACACCGACTACACCTTGGGAGATCTGGAGCAGATGTTTGGAGAGACTGTAGCCCGCATTGTGGACGGACTTACCAAGATCTCCAACCTAAAGAGTGAGAAAGACGTTTCCCTACAAGCGGAAAACTTCCGCAAGATGCTGCTCACCTTGAATGAGGACGTTCGGGTGATCATCATTAAGATCGCAGACCGTTTGCACAATATGCAGACCATGGAAAGTATGCCTGCACACAAACAGGTCAAGATCGCTTCAGAGACGCTGTATATCTATGCGCCACTTGCGCACAGGATTGGCCTCTATAACATCAAAACAGAACTGGAAGACCTCGGACTCAAATATACCGAGCCAGAAGTCTACCAGGACATTTACGATAAAATCGAGGACAGCAAGGAAGAGCAAAACGCTTATATCCGTGAGTTCTCCAAAGTGATTGAAACCTCTTTGGATGAGGAAAAACTCAATTACAACATCAAAGGTCGACCAAAGTCGATTTTCTCCATCCGCAGAAAAATGCTCAAACAAAACGTCACCTTTGACGAGGTTTATGACAAATTTGCGGTACGTATCATTTACCGATCGGATGCTGAGAATGAAAAATTCATCGCTTGGAAGATCTATTCCATAGTGACAGATCACTTTAGACCGAATCCAACGCGTTTGCGTGATTGGATCTCATCGCCTAAATCTACAGGTTATGAGGCTTTACACATTACGGTAATGGGACCCAAAGGCCGTTGGGTAGAGGTGCAAATACGTTCCGAACGCATGAACGAGATCGCCGAGAAAGGTTATGCCGCACATTATAAATACAAGAACAAAGAACAAGAAGACCAAGGTTTAGATGCTTGGTTGAACAAACTTCAGGACACATTAGAGAATTCAGAGATCAATGCAGTAGATTTTGTTGCCGATTTCAAACTGAACCTCTACGCCAAAGAGATCTTTGTATTCACTCCTCAGGGAGACTTGAAGTCTTTACCCAAGGGCGCAACACCCTTGGATTTTGCCTTCTCTATTCACACCGAAGTGGGTATGCGCACCCGTGGTACTAAGGTGAACGGGAAACTGGTTCCGCTGAGCCACGAGCTCAAAAGCGGGGACCAAGTAGAGATCTTGACCTCTGACAAAGCCAAGCCCTCTGCGAGTTGGTTGGATTACGTCACTACAGGGCGCGCGCGGTCTAAGATCAAATCGTCTCTAAAAGAAGAAGTAAAAGAAATTGCCGCAGAAGGAAAAGTGGTACTGGCCAGAAAGCTCAAATCGCTTAAGATCCCTTTGGACGAAAAGACGGTCAATCAATTGGTGGTGTTTTTCAAACTGCAGACCAGTTTGGATCTTTTCTATCGAGTAGGCTCTGGAATCATCGACAATAAAATGCTCAAGGACTTTGCGGCATCTCGCAACAATGCCTTGATCAGCTTTTTTAAGAATCGCATTCGCAAGCCACAGGAAAAGGAGAACATCAACAAAGATGAGATCTCTGTCAATTACGATCAATTAGTCTTTGGGAAGGACGAGCAAAAGCTTGACTTTACCATGGCCAACTGTTGCAACCCGATTCCAGGAGATCCCGTATTTGGTTTTACTACGGTTAGCGATGGGATAAAAGTTCACAAAAAAAACTGCCCAAACGCCATTCAGATGCAGAGCAACTACAGCTACCGTATCTTACCGGCTAAATGGATCGATTCCAGCCAACAAGACTTCAGTGTGGATCTGGAGATTACCGGAATTGACAATATCGGTTTGGTCAACGAGGTGACCAAAGTGATCTCTAACAATATGCACATCAATATGCGATCCATTAACTTTAGCAGTAATGACGGCATATTTACGGGCTTGATCACCGTAGTGGTTAAGAACAAGACCATCCTTAATAATTTGGTTAATAACATCAAGAAAATTAACGGAATTGATAAAGTCTCAAGACTGTAAAAAAACGTAACTTTGCCCTTTATTATGAGTGGGAAAACGGCCAATAGCAACCAAGCGATAGTAAAGAATGTTTTTACCGGTTACCTGGAAGAAAAGGGACACCGCAAAACTCCAGAACGCTTCGCTATTCTTCAAGAGATCTACGACAGTGACGAGCACTTCGACATTGAATCGCTCTACATCAAAATGAAGAATAAAAAATACCGCGTTAGCCGCGCCACCTTGTACAACACTATTGAATTGCTGTTGGAGTGCGGCTTGGTGCGTAAACATCAGTTCGGGCAAAATCAGGCACATTACGAAAAGTCCTATTTTGACAGACAACACGACCACGTGATCCTTGAGGATGGCGAGGTTATTGAATTCTGCGATCCCCGCATCCAATCGATCAAAAAAACCATCGAAGAGATCTTCGACATCGAGATCACCAAACATTCGCTCTACTTTTACGGCAATCGAAAAACAACCGACTAAATAAGCTTATATGGCAGTAGATTTGCTTCTAGGACTCCAATGGGGAGATGAAGGAAAAGGAAAAATCGTTGATGTACTTACCCAGAATTACGACATAATTGCACGCTTCCAAGGAGGTCCAAACGCCGGGCACACCTTAGAATTTGACGGCATCAAACACGTATTGCACACCATCCCGAGTGGAATCTTTCACGAAAACGCAGTAAATGTAGTGGGCAACGGAGTGGTTATCGATCCTGTGATCTTCAAGCGCGAGTTGGATAACCTGCAACAATTCAACATCGACATTAAGTCCAGACTGCTTATATCACGTAAAGCGCATCTTATCTTACCGACACACCGTTTGTTGGATGCAGCGAGTGAAGCTTCAAAAGGAAAAGCCAAGATCGGATCGACCTTAAAAGGAATTGGTCCAACCTACATGGATAAGACCGGGAGAAACGGTATCCGCGTAGGTGATATTGAAATGAAAGACTGGAAGAAACGCTATCGTGCCTTGGCCGATAAGCACGAAGCCATGATCGATTATTACAAAGCAGAGATCGAATACGATCTTAAAGAACTGGAAGCCGAATTCTTTGAAGCAGTCAAAGTCCTCAAGGAATTGACCTTCATTGACAGTGAAGAATATTTATTCCAAGCGCAGCAAGCAGGAAAAAAGATCTTAGCAGAAGGCGCTCAAGGTTCTCTTTTGGATATTGACTTCGGAACTTATCCCTACGTAACCTCTTCAAACACTACCGCTGCCGGAGCTTGTACGGGTCTTGGTGTGGCACCGCGTCAGATCGGTGAGGTGTTTGGAATCTTTAAAGCCTATACCACTCGCGTTGGAAGTGGTCCCTTCCCTACCGAGCTCTTTGACGACTATGGAGAGACCATGGGACGCGTTGGGCGCGAATTTGGAGCGACTACAGGACGTCCAAGACGTTGTGGATGGTTAGACCTTGTCGCCTTGAAATACGCTGTTCAAGTAAATGGAGTAACGCAACTCATGATGATGAAAGGCGATGTACTAAGTGGATTTGACAAACTCATGGTAGCTACCGCGTACAAGTACAAGGGAGAAACCATTACCCACCTGCCGTACAATATTGAACCAGAGAATGTGGAGCCTATCTACACAGAAATGAAAGGTTGGTCGCAGGATCTAACTGGGATGACCAAAGCCGATGAGCTGCCAGAAGCTCTTAACGATTACATTGCTTACTTGGAAGGAGAACTCAACGTACCTATCAAGATTGTTTCTGTAGGACCGGATAGAACCCAGACCATTCACCGATAGGAAATTATATCTTTTTTCACAGTTCCCATAGCGGCATTTATGTACTTTTGAGCATGCTTCGTGCGAACATCATAAAAGCGCTACTGCCATTACTGTTGGTTTGCTTTGTTCTTTCCGGACAGGCTCAGACGGATCCCAAACCCTCCAAAGTAGATATTAAATCTGGCTATTTGGAGAAGCGGGAAGATTTCCCAGATGCTGTCATTTACACCAAAGACAACAGTGGACAAGTATTCATTGTTCACGAGGGCGTTGAAATGTGGTGTGATCAGGCCTTTGTTTACATCAAAGAAAATTTTGTCAAGGCTTATGGGAAGGTTCGGATCTCTCAAGGAGATACCGTGGTGATGAATTCCCGATATGCAGAATACAACGGAAACACCCAATTTGCCTTTGCTACTGGAGACGTAGTTCTTAAAGAACCCAAAACTACTTTAACCACAGATACCCTTTATTTTGACCGTATCAAGCAGCAGGCTTTTTACAGAAGCGGCGGAACAGTCATTGACACGGCCAGTACGCTAACCAGTAATGTTGGACGTTATTTTGCTAACAATAAAAAGTATCAATTCCTTTCAGACGTAAAGATCGTCAACCCAGAATACACCGTGAATTCCAACCAATTGGATTTCTATTCAGAAACGGGTGGCGCCTATCTTTATGGCCCGTCTACTATTGTCTCTGAGACCAGCACCGTTTATTGTGAACGCGGTTATTACGACACTCGTGAAGACACGGGTTATTTTGTCAAGAATTCCAAAATTGACTATGAAACGCGTACGCTTTACGGAGACAGTATTTATTTCAATCGGAATACGAGTTTTGCCAGCGCAACCAACAATATCAAGATCTTAGACACGGTCAATAATTCCGTCATCAAAGGGCACTATGCCGAGGTCTTCCGACAAAAGGATTCGCTTTTTATCACCAAGAGAGCGGTAGCCATTACCGTGCGTGATGGTGATTCCATCTATGTATCATGCAGATACACTTCGGGTTACCGGACCGGAGGACAATCGTATTTTAAAAGGATTCCACCGCGCTAGGCTTTACAAAAGCGATATGAGCGGAAAGTGTGATTCCATCTATACCTCTGAGCGCATTGGGCTTACCAAAATGATTACCAATCCAGTACTTTGGAGCGGTGAAAACCAGATGACTGGCGATACCATTCATATCCTATCCAACACAGTAACCGAACAGTTGGACACCCTTAAGGTTTTTGAGAATGCCTTTCTGATTCAAAAAGACAGTGCCGGTTATAATCAAGTCTCCGGAGTTCGACTCACTGGACTCTTTACAGAGAACGAATTAGACACGGTGAACGTAGATCAAAACGCAGAAGTGGTCTACTATGCGCGCAACACAGACACCAACAAACTCGAAGGGATTGACAATACTATTGGAAGTAGCATTCAGATCACCTTGGAGAATCAAGACATTATTGGAATTCGATTTATCAATCGTGGAACCGGTAAGTTTTTCCCTGTTGGCATGTATCCGGAGGAAAAGAAACTCCTGCCCGGTTTTAATTGGCGAGGTGACGAACGCTTAAAATCTGTGGAAGATCTCTTTTTGGGTAAGCCACCGCCGAAGCTCCCGAGGATTCGTGGAATCCCGCTTCCTGAGGATGAAGGCGAGTTTTTTGAAGATGTACCCGAAGAAGAGTTGGAGATCCCTGAATATTCCAACCTAAAACCCAAGGACCTGCTGAACGATCCGGAAGGCCCTAAGGCTCAAGTACGCGATACTTTACAAGACAAGGCTATCCAGGAGAAGGAGAAATTCTTCCCGGGAAAGACCAGTAAAAAGGACGAGGACCCAAACGATAACGACGACGGAGAAAATTAAATGCTCGACGATTTTTATAAACATCAGGCGCAAACCACTCCACATCCCCTGGCTATGGAAGTAGCTCATGCGGAGGGCTCCTATATTTATGATACAGAAGGTAAGGCACACTTAGATTTTGTAGCTGGCGTTTCTGCTTGCAGTTTAGGCCACAGGCATCCTCGCGTTGTTAATGCCATTAAAGAACAACTTGACCAATATTTGCACGTAATGGTTTACGGCGAATATGTTCAAGTACCTGTGGTTACTTTAGCCAAAAAGTTAGCAGCGGCATTGCCCGATCCCTTGGACACCACCTATTTTACAAATTCTGGTACAGAAGCCATTGAAGGCGCTATCAAGCTTGCAAGACGGGTTACCGGACGCAGCGAGCTCATTGGTGCCAATCACGCTTATCACGGAAGCACCATGGGTTCCTTAAGCCTGATGGGCTTTGAACAGCGCAAGTCCGCCTTCAGGCCGTTAATTCCAGATTGCCGATTTATTGACTTCAACAGTTTTGATCATTTAGCCCGTATTTCTGACAAAACAGCAGCAGTTGTCGTTGAGACCATTCAAGGCGGAGCAGGCTTTATTCTTCCTAAGCATGGATACTTAAAAGCCCTTTCTGCCCGCTGTAAAGAAGTTGGAGCCTTTTTAATTCTGGACGAGATTCAACCGGGTTTTGGGCGCACCGGAAAGTTATTCGGATTTATGCATTACGACCTTGTCCCCGATGTGGTCGTCATGGGAAAAGGTATGGGCGGAGGTCTACCCGTTGGAGCATTTACAGCAAGTGCTGCCCATATGAAGCAATTGCAAGACAAGCCGAAACTGGGACACATCACCACCTTTGGCGGTAGTCCGGTAATTGCGGCTGCCTCTTTAGCGACTCTCAATGAGATCCAGGAATCTGAGCTTATGCCAGAGACTTTGGAAAAAGAAGCGCTTTTTAGAAGCCTATTAAAGCATCCGCAGATCAAAGAAATCCGCGGAAAAGGCTTGATGCTGGCTTTGATTCTTGAAAATGCCGACATCACCAATCGCGTCGTATTGGAAGCCAAGGAAGCTGGATTAATCCTTTTCTGGCTACTTTTTGAGCCACGAGCAGTAAGAATAACCCCACCACTGACCATCAGTAAAGACGAAATTCGGAAAGGTTGTCAGGTCATCTTGGATATCCTCAATAAAATCGACTCCGAATAGAAATTTATAACACGCTGATTATCAGTGGTTATTGAACTTAAATTTCTGTTAATTACTTTGTTGACAACATAATCGGCACGAGAATTGAACTCCCATTTACATGGTTAACTTTAATATGGAAGAAACTTAAAACCCCGCTTATGCAATTTGGCGATAAGGACTCTACTAACTTCTCACTTACCCGTTTCGAATCCATGCTGAAAACCAACAATGTGCTCTTCTTTGACGCAGAAGAGTTCGAGGAGATCATTCAGCATTATTTGGACAACGGTAAGATGGCTCTGGCTAAGAAAGCGACCAAACTCGGTTTGGAACAGCATCCTACAGCCACGAACCTGAAGTTGTATAAAGTAGAGATCTACATATTCGAAAACAAGCTGGATCTAGCAGACACCTTGCTCGATGAGCTTTACAGTCTGGAATCTTCCAATGAGGAGATCTTGATCCAGAAGGCCAATGTATTGTCCAGACGCGACAAACATAAACAAGCCATTGCCCTTTTGGGGAAAGCTTTGAAGATCACAAATGACGCTGCCGATGTCCTTTCACTCATCGGGATGGAATACTTGTTCTTAGAGAATTTTGAACAAGCCAAAACTAATTTCATGCGTTGTTTGGAGATAGATAACCAAGATTATTCAGCCCTCTACAATGTGATCTACTGTTTTGATTATTTGGAGCAGCACAGAGAGGCCATTGATTATCTCAATGACTTTTTAAATTCTAATCCGTATTCGGAAGTTGGATGGCATCAAGTCGGCAAACAATATTACACGCTCAAAGAATACAAAAAAGCACTGGCTGCTTATGACTTTGCTATCATTAGTGATGACGGCTTCATTGGTGCCTATTTAGAAAAAGGCAAGGTTCTAGAGAAACTTGGACGCTACAACGAGGCGATTGCTAGTTACACCATTACTTTGGAGTTGGATGATCCTACCAGTTTTGCGCTCTTGCGCATTGGAAAGTGTCATGAGAAGCTTCGTAATGACGAGCTGGCCTTGCAATTCTATCACAAATGTATCGAGGAAGATGGCCTTTTAGACAAAGGATGGATCGCTATTACGGATTATTACAACCGCAAAAAGAACTACCAAAAGGCACTGTACTACATAGACAAAGCCTTGAACATAGACAGTGAGAATGTCTTGTACTGGAAGCGCTACGCGGTGATCAACAAGAATCTGAACCTTTTTGAGGAAGCAGAACACGGATTCCGCAGAACCATTGAATTGGGGAATTATGAGATCGACTCTTGGACCTCTCGCACTGACATTCTGATCCAATTGGGCGAATATGAGGCGGCTATCAATAATCTCAATCAAGCTGCTGAATTTTATCCAGATGCTGTGGAGATCGAATTCCGTTTGGCCGGTCTTTATTACCTGACCGGTGAAGAGAACAAAGGGCAATTCCATTTGAACAACGCCCTGCGTTTGGATGTTGAATACAGCATCATCATTGAGGAATTATTCCCAACTGTTTTTGCAAAGGCAATCGTACAGAAAATTATTCGCCAATACGAAAACGCTTCTCGCTAGGAATCGTTATTTTTGGGAGAATTCCACTAAGGGTCTATGGCTTCTAACGCGCTTATTTCCCACTTATCGACTTATTTGAAAGGCATCGCCATGGGCGCCGCCGATGTGGTACCTGGAGTTTCCGGCGGTACTATAGCTTTCATAACAGGCATTTATGAAACTTTGATCGGCACCATTCACAAGTTGGATCTGGGTCTGTTCAAACACTGGAAAAATCACGGATTTAAGGCCATGTGGTTTCATTATAACCTCGGATTTTTGGCAGTCCTCTTTTTAGGGATAGCGACCAGTATTTTTTCCTTGGCTAAAATAATCACCCACCTTTTAGAAACCCACCCAGTACTGGTTTGGTCGTTCTTTTTTGGTTTGATCGTTGCCAGTATCATCTATGTAGGTAAACAAATTGACGCTTGGAGACTTCCGGTTATTGTTGCCTTGATTACCGGTGCAGTGGTCTCTTATTTTATCACTATTGCAGAACCTATTGCAGCACAAGACAGTCTCTGGTTTATGGCTTTGGCCGGTTTTATTGCCATTATTGCTATGATCTTGCCTGGACTCTCTGGAGCCTTTATTCTGCTTCTTTTAGGTGCTTACGAACCTGTCATTGGAGCAATCTCTGGAGTCATTGACGGACTCACCGGAGAAGCGGATCTCATGTGGGATTCCTTTTTAAAGCTGACGATTTTCGCCATTGGAGCTATAGCAGGACTCAAAGCTTTTTCAGGCATCTTGAATTGGATGTTCAACAACTATAAAGCCATTACCCTAGCAGTGTTAACTGGTTTTATGCTGGGAGCCCTTAACAAGGTTTGGCCTTGGAAAGAGGTGATCACAACCCGCATCAACAGTGAAGGCTTGGAAGTTCCTTTGCTTGAAAAAAGTATTAGCCCAGGTAATTTTGAAGGCGATCCTCAAATAATGGGTGCTGTAATTGCCGCTGTGGCTGGTTGTGCGCTTATTCTCGGTTTTGAATGGCTAGCAAAACGTAAATCCGCGACCGCAGATGGCAAAGGAGCGTAGTTTTGCTGATGGCATCTGGCTTGTCTTAAAAGGCCTAGCTATGGGTGCAGCCAACAAAGTACCCGGTGTCTCTGGAGGGGTTGTTGCCTTTGTGGCTGGCTTTTATGAGGAATTCATTTATTCGCTTCAGAAAATAAACAGAAAAGCCTTTGCACTGCTGTTCAACGGCAGATTCCGAAGTTTTTACGAATACATCAACGGACAGTTTTTAGGGCTTCTTATCTTGGGAATGCTCATCAGTTATTTCAGTGTTTCTAAAATACTGGACTATTGGCTACAGCACTACGAACTCTATGTCTGGAGCGGATTCTTTGGAATGATCATCGGCTCCATCTACTACATTGGCCGTGATTTCAAAAAATGGAACAAACAGACCATAAGCCTGCTTATAGTGGGGGCTATGCTGGGAATCAGCATCAGTTTTTTAGAACCTGCCAAAGAAAATGACAATTTGATCTTTGTGTTTTTCTGCGGAATTGTGGGGGTTTCTGGGATGACTTTACCAGGACTTTCAGGCTCTTTTATTCTGATCTTGTTCGGTAATTATGTTTTGCTTTTGGTCGATGCGGTCAATGCACTCTACGACACGGTTGCCAATATTATCAGTTGGGATTTTTCTTTTACAGACGACCCGAAACGACTGAGATTACTGCTCGTGCTTACTGTTTTTGCCTTAGGTTCGCTCACCGGATTAGTAACTCTTTCCCACGGTTTGGGCTACGTACTCAAAAGGTTTAGAGGAGCGACTTATGCAGCAATCATTGGTTTTATTACTGGGTCTCTCGGCGTGGTATGGCCTTGGAAACACAAAATCTATGAATACGATGCTTCTGGTGCTATCGCTATAGACGCCAATGGCGATCCGATTATAAGTAATTACAAACGTTTTTTTCCTGAATTGATGAGCTCAGAAACGCTTTGGGCTGCAGTCTTTATTGCCTTGGGTGTGCTACTCATTCTCTCTTTAGGTTGGTACGATACATACAAAAGGCGCTAATGGCTCGATTCGGTTTAATAGGAAAGAATATAGACTACTCCTTCAGTCGTGGTTATTTTGGCGATAAATTCAAAGCCTTGGGTCTTGATCACACTTATGAGAATGTGGATCTGCAATCTACCGAGGAATTAGCCGTTTTTTTTAAGCAGCCCCTACCCTTTCAAGGGCTTAATGTTACCATACCCTATAAAGCAGCCGTTATCCCTTATTTAGATGAACTTGATTCGGTAGCAGAGGCGATCGGAGCTGTGAATACCATTAAGATCACCGCAGACGGCCGCAGGATCGGCTACAACACGGATCATTACGGGTTTTTAAAAGCTTTAGAGCCATTCTTACCTTTAGAAGATCGTTCTGCATTGATCCTGGGTACGGGTGGTGCCGCAGCTGCCATAGTGCATACCTTGGCCAATCTCGATTTTAGAATTCAATTCGTTTCTCGAGAAGCCTCTGATTCCGCATTGAGCTATGAGCAGGTTAGCCGATACGTGATCTTGGATCATTTGCTTATCGTGAACTGTACCCCTTTAGGCACTCATCCTCATACAGAACAAAGCCCGACTATACCTTATGATTTTATAACCAATAACCACCTACTTTTTGACTTGGTTTACAATCCAGAGGTAACTACTTTCATGAAAAATGGAGCCAAGCTTGGTGCTGCTACAACGAACGGATATCAAATGCTGGTTGGTCAAGCAGAAAAGGCTTGGGAAATCTGGAATTCCTAAAACCCAGTCTTCTAACGTCCATTTTAAACTACAGAATTGCCTTGCAAAATCAGGGGCTAGTTAGTATCTTAACAGTATCTTTTTCTACGAACCCTAACATTGAAAGACATGTCTGACCCTAAAGAGCAGCCGGAAAATTCCGCAGAAGACCCAAAAGCACAAGCCGACTCAGCAGCAAACGACGCTGTTCAAGAGCCGGTCCAAGAGGAAGCCAGTCCAGAAGCTGATGACACCTCAAACTCAGAGGAAACTGCCTCAGCATTGGCGGCAGAAGCCTCAGAACAGGTAGCGGATGATTCCGAAGAAACTGCGGACGAAGCTGCGGAAGAGGAAGTAGATTACAGCGGTTTGAGCGCTGCGGACATGGTCAGTACTTTTGATCAATTGCTCAAAAGTGGAAAGGTATCTACCATCAAAGCAAAAGTAGACGCGCTAAAACAAGCTTTCAATGCACAATTTCAAGAAGCCTTTGAAAAACAAAAGGAAGCTTTTGTAGCCGAAGGCGGAAACATTGTTGATTTTCATTTCTCCACTCCTGAGAAAAAGGCGTTCAGCACTTTACTTTTCAACTACAAGGAGAAACTCAACAACCACTACAAAAACCTAAAGAAAGATCTTCAAGCCAACCTAGACAAGCGTTTAGAGCTCATTGAAGAACTCAAAGGACTGCTTGCCGTAGATGAGAACATCAACTCTACCTACAAACATTTCAAAGACATTCAAGAACGTTGGAGAGAGGCCGGGCCCATCCAACGCGACAAATACAACACCGTTTGGAACACCTATCACCACCACGTGGAGAATTTCTATGATTTTCTGCATTTGAATCGGGAGTTCCGCGATATGGATTTCAAGCATAATCTGGATCAGAAATTAAAGATCATCACCCGCGCAGAAGAACTGGCGCAAGATGCAGATGTATCCAAAGCCTTCCGGGAGCTGCAGATGTTGCATAAAGTTTGGAAGGAAGAGCTCGGACCTGTGGCCAAGCAATACAGAGATGAAGTTTGGGAGAAGTTCAGTGCTGCCACTAAGGTCATTCACGACAAGCGCATGAATGCCCAGCAGGAGATGGAAAAATCCTTTGAGACCAATTATTTGCAAAAACAAGAGGTCATCAACAGCATTAAAGAGGCGACCAGTCAGGTAAAACCGACGCATCAAGGCTGGCAACAAGCCATAAAGAAGGTTCAAGACCTGCGCAATCTCTTCTTTGAGATCGGGAAAGTACCGCGATCCAAAAATCAGGAGATCTGGGACGCATTTAAAGCCAGTACCAGAGACTTTAACAAGCATAAAAACGACTTCTACAAGAATCAAAAGAAGCAGCAGTACACCAATTTGGAAAAGAAATTGGAACTGATCGCTACTGCAGAGAAATACAAGGATGCTGAAGATTTTGAAGAGGCGACACCGATAATGAAGCGCATTCAAACCGAATGGAAACAGATCGGTCATGTGCCTAGAAAAGACAGCGACAGGATCTGGAGCGAATTCAAAGCAGCTTGCAACCATTATTTTGATCGAATGCACGCCCAGCGCAATGCGGCGAACAAGGAAGAAGTAGAAGCCTTTGAGAAGAAAAAAGCAATGCTCGATACCTTGACTGGATTCAAAGCATCTAAAGATGTCGACAAGGATTTGGAAAGCATCAAATCACTATTGGATAATTGGAAAAATGCCGGTCGTGTTCCTTTCAACAAAAAGAACATTGAATCCAAGTTTCAAAAGGCTTTAGACCAAGCCTTTGACAGCCTTAACATGGATAAGGTAGATGCAGAGATGATCAAATACGACGCTAAGTTGGAATCGCTAAAAGCCCATAATGATCCGCGCAAACTAACCAACGAACGCATTTACGTAAGCAAAAAGATCGACGAGGTGATCCAAGAGATCAACCAATTGGAGAACAACCTCGGGTTTTTCCAAAATAGCGATGCCTCCAATCCGCTGTTCAAAGAAGTGCAGGACAATATTGAACGCCACAAAGAAACCCTGGAAGTTTGGCGCGCTAAGATGAGTAAACTCAAAGCCCTGAATTAGCATTGAGCTGCCCGCTATGTCATAGCACCAGTAAACAGCTTTTTTATCAAGACAGATTGCACGAGTTTTGGCAATGCGATCACTGTTTGGGCTTATTCCGAGCTGCAGATAATATCCCTTCAGCTAATCAAGAAAAAGAACGTTACCTCACCCACAACAACGACGTGAACGATCCCGGCTACCGCAATTTTGTGGCTCCATTTGTCAATCACATCACACGGCATTTCAATACAGATCAAACCGGTTTGGATTATGGCGCAGGCACCGGCCCAGTAGCGGCTGTTATGCTGGAAGAAAGCGGTTATGAAGTAAAGCTATACGATCCTTTTTTTCATCCAGATCCAACACCACTCGATGATACTTATGACTTCATCATTTGTTGTGAGGTTATGGAACACTTCCATCAGCCCGATGTTGAATTCGAAAAGTTAAAAGGGCTTTTAAAACCCAACGGCCAATTGATCTGTAAAACGGATCTCTATGATGAAAAGCTCAATTTTGAAAAGTGGTATTATAAAAACGACCCCACTCATGTGTTTATCTATCACCAAAAGAGTTTAGAATACATTGCCAAACACTTGGGACTTGAGTTGAGCTATATAGACAGTCGTACGCCGGTCTTTAAGCGTCTTTCTTAGCCTGTTCCCAGATTTGATCCATCTCCTCTAAAGACATCTCTGAGAGGCTTCGTTTTTGAGCTGCAGCTTCTTTTTCTAAGAACTGAAAACGCTTACTGAACTTTTTATTGGTACGCTCCAGAGCACTCTCCGGATCGATCTTTAAAAATCGGGCGTAATTGATCATGGAAAACAGTACGTCGCCGAATTCCGCTTCCATAGCGCTTTTATCGCCTTTATTGACCTCGTGCTGGAATTCAGATAGTTCTTCCTGTAACTTTTCAAAGACTTGATGAGGCTCTTCCCAATCAAATCCAACACCTGCCACTTTATCTTGTATCCTATTGGCCTTAACCATGGCAGGCAAAGATTTTGGCACACCTTCTAAAACACTCTTCTTCCCTTCTTTGAGTTTGAGTTTTTCCCAGTTTTGCTTCACCTCTTCTTCATCAGCAACAGTGACGTCTCCGTAAATATGTGGGTGCCGTGAAATGAGTTTTTCTGAGATGCCGTGGGCTACATCAGCTATGTCAAAGGCCTTTTTTTCACTGCCGATTTTAGAATAGAAAAAGATGTGCAACAAAAGATCTCCCAACTCACCGCGGATGCCTTCCAGATCGTTATCCAAGATCGCATCGCCCAACTCATAGGTCTCTTCAATGGTCAAATGCCTTAGAGATTCAAGGGTCTGCTTCCGATCCCAAGGGCACTGCTCCCGCAGTTCATCCATAATGGTTAGCAATCGGTCTAGCGCTTTGAGTTGATCTTGACGTGAATTCATGGTATAAAATGAGTAAAAACAAATTTAATTAAATGAAAATAGCCATCAAATTGATGGCTATGGTATTATTTTATGGAATGATGTAACCTATTCCTCTTCCTCAGCAGCAAAAGCGCTGTGACCGTTTTTCTGTAGCAGGTTGTACCACTGCACTACTTTTTTAATATCGCTTGGGTATACGCGATCTTCATCGTAATCTGGTAGTACTTCAAAGAAATAAGCCTCTAGCTCATCCTTAGAACTTTTGTGGTTTATGGCTTGTCCGCCGTTTTCTTTAGCGCTGATCTTATCAAAGACCTCCGCCAAAGGCACTTCTTCACTTAAGGTATAAATTGCGATCTCTGAAAGAAGGCTCACATTATGACGTCCGCTAACGCTCAAAGTCTTTCCGTCTACAAGAGATTGTGCCAAAAAACCGGTTCGGGTTTGGGTCTTCAATTCGTAAAGACCTGGCTTGCCAGAGATGGCCATGATTTTTTCTAAACTCATCGTGAATCAGCTAAATTTTGGCTGCAAATTAAAGCCCTTTGTTTGGAAATGCCAAGTTCCTTAACGTTTCTTTTTTAGGTTTGGGAATCGCATCTTATAATCAATATTCACCTTCCCTTTGCTGATGTTATTGAGCTTGCCCTTGATGAGGCGCTTTTTTAGCGGAGAAAGCTTATCAGTAAAAAGGATTCCTTCAATATGATCGTACTCATGCTGGATGATGCGTGCAGCAATACCGCTGTAGGTATCCGTATGCTCCTTGAAATTCTCATCCAAATACTTGATGGTAATGGTCTCTTGACGGAACACGTCTTCTCGAATATCTGGAATACTCAAACAGCCCTCATTAAAAGCCCACTCATCTCCTTCTTCCTCTAGGATCTGCGCATTGATAAACACTTTCTTAAAGGTACTGAGCATTTCACGCTCTTCTTCAGAAAGATCTTCGTCGTCCTCAAAAGGTGTGGCATCTACCAAAAACAATCGGATGGACCGACCTATCTGCGGAGCGGCCAAGCCAATACCGTGAGCGCCATACATGGTTTCAAACATGTTCTCTAAAAGCACATCCAAGTCGGGATGATCTTCTTTAATATCTACCGCTTTTTTGCGCAAAACGGGATCACCAAAAGCCACTATAGGTAAAATCATAAGTGATATTCTAAATATTCTTGTAAAATAATGGTGGCACTGACCTGATCAATCAAAGCCTTGTTTTGCCTTTGCTTTTTAGACAAACCACCATCAATCATTGCCTGAAAGGCCATTTTACTGGTAAAGCGTTCATCCATACGTTTGATTTCCAAAGACGGAAAGGCTTCTGCCAATTTTAAAGCAAATGCCGCGATCTCCTGCTCTACATCTGAAAAACTGCCGTCGTGTCTTTTGGGCTGGCCCAACAACACAAGGTCCACAGCTTCCTGCTCAAAATATTCCTTTAAAAAGGGCAATAATTCTGCGGTTTCAACCGTGGTTAATCCAGACGCGATGAGCCTCAGCGGATCAGTAACCGCCAAACCCGTTCGCTTGGTTCCGTAGTCTATGGCTATAATTCTAGGCATCTACGCTGCAAAAATACAGGATTCACCAATAGTAGCAAACAATCCGCGCGTATTCCGAGACAGCTTAGTATCTTTACCAAAAAAAGAAACATGGAGCAATTAAGACCGCTTATTGAACAAGCTTGGGATGACCGATCCCGCTTGCAAGACCCAGAAACTATCGCTGCAATCCGCGCTGTGATCAATCACTTAGATGCCGGAGATCTGCGCTGCGCCTCGCCTATGGAAGGTGGAGGTTGGCAAGTGAATGAATGGGTTAAAAAGGCGGTTGTGCTGTATTTCCCGATTCAGAAGATGGAAACTCTAGAGGCTGGGATTTTTGAATACCACGATAAAATGCCACTCAAAAGAGGCTATGAAGAAAAAGGTATTCGCGTAGTACCTAATGCTGTTGCCAGACATGGAGCATACATCTCCAGCGGAGTAATTATGATGCCGAGTTATGTAAATATCGGGGCTTATGTAGACGCGGGAACCATGGTAGACACTTGGGCCACAGTAGGCAGCTGTGCCCAGATCGGAAAAAATGTACACCTTAGTGGTGGCGTTGGAATTGGCGGCGTATTAGAACCCTTACAGGCCGCTCCAGTGATCATTGAGGACAATGCCTTTATCGGTTCCAGAAGTATTGTGGTAGAAGGCGTTCGCGTAGAACGAGAAGCTGTGCTCGGCGCCAATGTTGTGGTCACTGCCTCGACTAAGATCATTGACGTAACAGGATCCGCACCAAAAGAATACAAAGGGGTGATCCCGGCGCGATCTGTAGTGATCCCAGGAAGTTACACCAAAACCTTCCCAGCAGGAGACTATCAAGTATCTTGTGCACTAATTATTGGACAACGCAAAGAGAGCACGGATAAAAAGACTTCATTGAATGACGCACTGCGCACCTACGATGTAGCCGTTTAATAGCATTTGAATTGAAAAAAGCACTCGTAATACAACACAAAATGATTGGGGACGTACTCACGTCTTCAATCCTTTTGGAGTTGTTGCGTGAGCAGTATCCACAGGCACAATTGGACTACCTCATCAATGAAAACACCGCAGCGGTTATTCAGGGTAATCCCTTTGTGGATAACATCAAATGCTATCAACCTCAAAAAGACCAAGACAGCAATTACAAAAGTGAATTTACCCAAGCCTTAAAGGCAGAAGGGTACGACTTGGTTGTAGACGTTTATGCCAAATTGCGTTCGGCGAGATTAACCAAGGCCATAAAACCTAAGCAAAGTGTATCCTATTACAAATGGTACACACAATCCGCCTACAAAAAAACAGTTAAGCCACTCAAGAAAACGGATAAAGACGAAGGGCTTGCATTGGTGAATCGCGCATTATTGCTCGAAACTTTGGGAATTGACATTCCGCTAATTCCCAAGCCCAAGATTTATATAGGTGAGACTGAAAAAAACATTGCCAGACAACAGCTCACGGCAGCTGGTATCGACGATGGCCAATTATTATTTATGATCTCTGTCTTTGGCAGCAGTGCGGAAAAGACCTATCCTACGGACTATATGGCTCAAGTCTTGGATGACGTAGTTAACCAAACTGGAGCCACCTTACTGTTTAATTATTTACCCGATCAAAGAGCTCAATTGGAGGAGTTAATTGGGCGTTGCAAGCCCGAGACACAGCAGCACATGCGTCCCGATGTCTACGGAAACAGTCTTCGTGAATTCTTAGCGCTCGCCTCCTGCACTCATGCTGTCATTGGCAATGAAGGCGGAGCTGTTAATATGGGCAAGGCTTTGAATGTACCCACCTTCTCTATTTTTTCCCCTTGGATTCTTAAATCAGCCTGGAACAGTTATGAACGCAGCGGATTTAACCAATCCATTCACCTGAGTGATATCCGTCCGGAGCGCTACAAAAAACATCCGAAGAAATACAAACAGCAAGCTGCACAATTGTATCGCGAATTACAAGCTGAATTTGTGATAGAAAAATTACGCGCTTTTACTGAGCATCACGCTTTTTCCGCAGCAAGACCGTAAGCAGTACGCGTCAACTTTTGCGTTTTAGTGGTTTTTCGGATCGCAGCATTCTTGGTCAACATCTCTGGCTTTACGTATCCTCTAGGATGATCCAAATGCACACAGATCGCCGTATATCGCAACTGTTTTGCTTTAAGCCCAGCATTGAAGAGGCGTTCTCCCAACTCCCGATCTTCTCCACCGTATTGCATGCGTTGGTCAAAACCATTGGCAGCGAGAATATCAGACAACCAACCAGAAGAATTATGCCCGTTCCAAGTAGCCTCGGTTGGAGTGATCCAATTCAGGAATTTCTGTTTGGCCGCGCTGGTGGTAAGTTTGTTATTCTTAAAAGACGATTTAAGCCCCTGCGATTTTAACCAGGCAACATCAAAACAGCGTTGCTGCACGATATCCTCCTGAGTAATCGCCTTGGATATCTCCATAGGCAGTTTAAAGTAGCCGCCGGAGAGAAAGTAGCCCGCTTCTCTATGCGCAGCGTGCACAGCGACAAAATCACTTCGAGGAATACAATCACCATCAGAAAACAACAAATAATCTGCCTTAGCAGCCTTAATAGCTGTGTTTAAGATAATGGTCTTCTGAAAGCCGTTGTCCTCATGCCATACATGGGTGACTTCAAAAGGAAGCTCTGGGCGCATGGATTCAATAAGCGTTTTAGTTTCTTCAGTCGATCCGTCATCAGCAATGATCACTTCAAAGTCCTTAAACTGCTGATTGGCATATCCCCAAAGCACTTTTTTCAACCATTCTGGTTGATTGTAAGTGCTTAAAACAACAGATATTTGCGGCTTTGACATAGTTTTGTCTCCTGAGGTTCTAGAATTGCTTTGCAAATCCTAACTTTGAGCGCCTCAAAAGTACGTAATTTTCATGCGAAAACTCAGCGCCTTATTAATCGTAAAGAACGAAAGACAGCATCTTCCAGATGTTATCGATACGCTCGCCTTTACCGATGAGATCATCGCTGTAGATTCCTTTAGTGATGACGGAACCTTTGAGTTTTTGCAAGAAGATCCGCGAGTACAATGTGTGCAAAAGCAGTTTGTAGACTATCCAAGTCAGCGCAACTACTGCTTGGAATTGGCCCAACACGATTGGGTTTTCTTTGTTGACGCCGACGAGAGAGTCTCTCACCAACTTTCCCAAGAGATACAGGATCTTTTGAAACAGGATTCTTTGGCTAACGGCTATCAGATCTATCGTCAATTCTATTACAAGCGCAAAAAATTAAACTTTAGTGGTTTACAAACAGACAAAGCACTGCGCTTATTCGATAGAACAAAAGGCCAATACAAAGCTGAAAAATTGGTTCACGAAACTTTGGACCTCCCTCAACCTGTAGGCATCCTTAAAAATAAACTGGATCATTTTTTCTTTGACGATTATCAGACCTATCGCTCCAAAATGATCACTTACGGAAAAATGAAAGGTTTGGAATTGCATCAACGCGGGCAAAATTACAATTCGCTCAAGCACATTTTCAAAACCATGTACAAGTTCATCAATCACTATTTGGTACGCTTGGGGATTTTGGACGGCCCCAGAGGATTCGTTGTGGCCAAACTCAATGCACGCAGTGTTTGGGAGCGTTATAAAGAACTCAAGAGGCTATCGCTTACGCCAGAAGAGTAGTTTTTTCTTAAGGCGTCGTTTACGGTGGTATTTATGCTGAAAACGACTTACATGACCCCACATTTGCTCAAAGGTATCCTGCGCGTCATAACCTGCTAAAGCAGCATATTCATCACTCATTACACGCACCATATCTTCAACCGGTGTCAAACGAGCAAAATTCAGAATGCGTTCCGCTTTTGAAAGAGTTTTGAATTCCATCCGATTCAAATCCACCAAGAAAAACTCATAACCATCAGCGGTCTTTTTGATCAAGGTATTACCTGGAGAATGATCCTTAAAAAGCACCCCACTCTCGTGCAGCTTAAAGGTAAAACGCGTAAAGGCTTGCAAAATGACTTCGTGATCTGGGTAATTGGCATCGTGAACTAATTCGCGATAGGTCAAATCACACTCCAAATGTTCACTGAGGTAGTAACTGTCCTTGAGCCCGTTCCAATACTTATTCTCGGCAAAAGCAATTGGTTTTGGCGTTCCGACACCCAATTTAATTAGCTTTTCCGCATAGGTAAAAGAACGCTCTGCCTTAGAAGGTCTGATGTAACGGTATACCCAAGTATTGACAATATTCGGATTCTTAAAACGCTTCACGTTGACACGCATGCCCAGGGCATCAAAGAGTCTGATCTCATTGCGTTCCCCATCTCCAAAAAGTTCACCTTCTTGCTCAAATTGAAGCACACAGCTAAGAACTTCCTTTTGATGATCTAAAAAGGGTTCTGCAATGGTAAAATCGTAATGAAAGGCCTGTTCCATCTGCTGCAAAAATACATTTATAATTCTTTAGAACTGCAGCAAATCAAATACCTTTGTCAAAACTAAAAGCTCGCAGTTTTATGCCCAAACGCATCTTTTTAGAAATGCACAACTTAAAGAATCCTTTCACAGGATTCGGGCAATTCAATCTGCATTTACTCCGAGGGCTGCAGGCCTGTAATGATCCCGAATTAAAATTTGTTGTGCACGCCCAGGACTTGAAACCCTTAAAAGAGGAGTTCGGTGACTTTTTTGAGTACAAATACTATATGGGATTGCGCCGCTACGATTGGGCACAGATCCGCAAGAAATACGATGTTTGGCATTCGGTCAATCAGAATACCAAAGTAGAGCCTAAAAGAGATTTGCCCTATGTGTTAACGATTCACGATGTGAATTTTATAGATGAGATCTCTAACGATCTGGACCATCCCAGGAACTTGCGTTTTAAAGAAAAGTTGGCTCGCGCCAAGGCCATTACGTATATCTCAGAATTTGCTAAACAGAGTACGCATCAATACTTTGAAATTCCTAAAGTTCCGGAGCATGTGATACTCAACGGCAACCCCAGCGGTGAACTGTTGGATTTAAGCCATTACACGCCTCAAACAGACACCAAAGGAGACTATCTTTTCACTTTGGGTGATTTTTGGGAGCGAAAGAATTTTCATCTCTTGGTGGAAATGCTTACCCAACTGCCTAACGAGCGTTTAGTAATTGCTGGGAACGACAGCCGAGCTTATGGAAACAAAGTACGTGAGACCATCAAAAAGCACGGATTAGAAGATCGAGTGATTTTAGCAGGACGCGTAGATGACAAGGAAAAGCAATTCCTGTTGGCCAATTGTAAAGCCTTCCTTTTTGCCAGTTTGCGAGAAGGATTTGGTTTGCCTCCTATTGAGGCGATGAAATTCGGAAAGCCTGTTTTCTTGGCTCACAGAACCTCCTTGCCAGAAGTTGGAGGCACTGTTGCCTATTACTGGCATGATCTTGAACCAAAAGCTATGGCCAAAGTCTTTCAAGAAGGTATGGCCGATTTTGACGCCGACCCAAAAACGAAAAGTAAAGCCTTTGAAGCGCAGGCAGCCAAATTCCATTGGAATACCGCTGCGGCGCAATACATAGAAGTCTACAAATCTTTGATTTAATTATGAGAGCAGAAGTTGACAAGACCTTTGAAATCGTAAAAAAAGGAGGAACCATTGCCTACCCAACAGATACCGTTTGGGGCTTGGGTTGTGATTCCACCAATTATGACAGTGTGGAACGCCTTTTTGAGATCAAGCAACGGCCAGCTGAAAAAAGCATGATCTGTTTGGTGGATTCCCTGCGGATGTTGGACGAGTTCTTTGAAAAGGTTCCAGAAACTGCCTTTCAGATCTTGAAATACGCAGACAAACCCACAACTTTGATCTTAGACAACGCCATCCGCGTTTCTGAAAATGTCATTGCCAAAGACGGCAGTTTAGGCGTGCGTGTGGTCAATGATAATTTCTGCAAAGCGCTCATCAGAAAACTCAAGCGTCCTTTGGTTTCCACCTCCGCCAATATCAGTGGAGAACCTACGGCCAAAACCTTCTCAGAAATCAACCCACTTATTTTGGAAGGCGTTGACTATGTCGTAAATTTGCACCGCGATAGAAAAGCGGCCAAACCCTCGAGTATCATTAAGCTGAGTGTCGATGGAGCCGTGAAGGTGATCCGACAGTAAATGCAAGATAAAACCCACTTCAAAGAAGCGCTAAGCGCACCAATTTTCACTACCCTTTCTCAGGTTGCTGACCAACTGGATTTGGAAGCCTATGTGATCGGTGGTTATGTGCGTGATTTCTTTTTAGATCGAGGGACGCATAAAGATATTGACGTAGTAGCCATTGGCAGTGGAATTGACTTGGCTAAAGCCGTCGCTAAGGCATTGCCTGACAAACCTAAGGTCTCCATTTTCAAAACTTACGGAACGGCCATGATTCAGCACGGCGATGTCCAATTGGAGTTTGTTGGAGCCCGCAAAGAATCCTACACTGAAGATTCTCGCAATCCCGCCGTAGAGAACGGCACTTTAGAGGACGATCAAAACCGACGCGACTTTACCATTAACGCCTTGGCCTTAGGCCTGAATGCAGATCGATTTGGACAATTATTGGATCCTTTTGAAGGGATGCGGGATTTGAAGGATAAGGTTATCAGAACGCCGTTAGACCCAGAGGTGACTTATAGCGATGATCCCTTGCGCATGTTGCGCGCGATCCGTTTTGCAAATCAATTGAATTTTAAAATTCAGCAAGAATCCTTGGAGGCGATCACAGCTCAGGCAGATCGTATTGCCATCATCTCCAAAGAGCGCGTGGTAGAAGAACTCAATAAGATCCTCATGACCCGCAAACCATCCATCGGTTTTGGGCTTTTGCATAAAACAGGTTTACTCAAACACATACTGCCAGAATTACTCGCCTTAGAAGGAATTGACGAGGTAGAAGGACAACGTCATAAAGACAACTTCTGGCACACTTTGGAAGTGGTTGACAATATCGCGGAAACTACAGACAATCTATGGTTGCGCTGGGCGGCATTGCTACACGATATTGGTAAAGCGCCAACCAAGAAGTTCAATAAAAAACAAGGCTGGACCTTTCACGGGCATGAATTTGTGGGCTCTAAAATGGTTTACAAACTCTTTAAGCGTCTACGCATGCCGCTGAACGATAAGATGAAGTTTGTTCAAAAGATGGTTCGAATGAGCTCCCGCCCTATTGTTTTAGCTACAGAGGTCACCGATAGCGCAGTGCGCCGTTTGATCTTCGATGCCGGAGATCACGTGGACGATTTAATGACGCTTTGCGAGGCGGATATCACCACTAAGAATCCGAAGAAATTCAAACGCTACCACAAGAATTTTCAATTGGTTCGAGAAAAGATCGTGACCGTTGAAGAGAAAGACCATGTGCGCAATTTTCAACCCCCTGTGAGTGGTGAGGAGATCATGCAAACCTTTGGATTGCCGCCATCTAAAGAAATTGGAATTATCAAGGAAGCCATTAAAGAAGCCATTTTAGACGGAGTAATTCCCAACGAATACGAAGCCGCTAAGGCTTTTATGTTGGAAAAAGGAGCTTCACTAAACTTAAAACCGCAATAGGATGTTTGTACGCTTTGTAAGGATATCACTGATTTTGATTTATTTGGTAATTATTGCCGGAGCGGTTGTGCGTATGACCGGAAGCGGTATGGGATGCCCGGATTGGCCCAAGTGTTTTGGTTATTACATTCCTCCTGCGGATGAAGCCACCTTGCTCTGGGAGGCTGATCGGGAATTCAAAAAGGGACAGGTCATTATCAAAGATGAGTCTCTTGAAGTGGCTAAAGCAGATTTTACCACAGGAAGCGAATATTCCGCAGCCAATTGGGAAGCTTACACGGAACACGACTACGCTATTTTCAACGTATGGCACACCTGGATCGAATACATCAATCGTTTGCTGGGAGCGCTATCTGGGTTGGCCATTCTAATTATGGCTATCCTCTCCATTTGGAAATGGAAGCAAAACAAATGGCTCACCCTGCTCTCTTGGCTGAGTGTATTTATGATTGGTTTCCAAGGATGGTTAGGTGCCACTGTAGTGTATTCAGTTTTAGCTCCAGTGCGTATAACGATTCATATGGTCATGGCTCTTTTGATCGTCTTAGTCTTGCTACTGATCTTAAGACAAGCCATTGGCAAACAACGACCGCAGGGGGTCACCGGAAAATACAAAACCCTGCTTTGGGCAGCGCTCGGTTTAACGCTGATCCAAATTGTTTTGGGAACACAAGTACGCCAATTTGTAGACGATCAAGTCAAAATGGTTGGATATGAAGCCAAAGAGGCTTGGCTGGCTTATCCAGAACTCAATTTTTACATTCACCGTTCGTTTTCCATTCTGGTAGTTTTGATCAATGTGCTTTTATGGCGCGGGAATCAAAAGAATGGCTACAGTCTTTACGGCATGAATGGCATCATGGTGATATTAGGGATTGAAGTTCTCACGGGAATTGCGATGTATTATTTTGATTTCCCCTTCTTAACTCAGCCCATTCACCTAGTATTTGCAGGGGTTTTATTCGGATTACAAAGCTATCTGATTTTACAGGTCCTTATTCCAAGGAAAACTGTCAAAATATCTTAATTTTACGGCCTTATGGTTTTTAGATTCAGAATCATTTTAGATACCCAAGAAGACGTCTTTAGAGATCTGGAGATCCTCAAAGACGCCACTATGGAAGACTTTCACAACGCCATTACTCAAGCCTTTGGTTTTGGTGGGCAGGAAATGGCTTCTTTTTACATCAGTGACGACCAGTGGCAACAAGGCGAAGAGATCGCGTTGTTTGATATGTCAGAAGGTCCTGAACCCACTCGTATCATGGCCGAAACTTTGTTAGAGGACATCCTTGATGAAGATCAAACTAAGCTGATCTACGTTTACGACTTTCTCTCCATGTGGACTTTTTTGGTAGAGTTGGCCGAGATTGCAGAACCGCAACCAGGCCAGCAATATCCGAACCTGATGTATGTTCATGGCGAATTGCCAGAAGAAGCTCCAGACAAGGAGTTTGTGGGTGAATCCATGGACGGTGGACTTGATGATGATATGGATTTTGAAGACGATGATTTTGACTCCTTAGACATCGATTCTTGGAATTAATTTCCTTTTAGACTTATGATCAATTTATACAGCGCTCAGATCGCTTCACTAAGCCTACACCGTGTAGGGAATAAATCACGCGCAGAAGGCTTGTTCCTCTCTGGCGCTCCTTGTAAACTCACGGACGAACTCAACCCTTTGATTCGAGAATTCTTCTTTAAACCCTTCCGCGAGAAAGAAGAAAGTTATTTGAGCTTTACGCATGATGTCGATCTGGAATACCACGAGCTCTATAAATTGGTTAAAGAATTACTCAGCAATCCAGACAACGCCCACGAGGTCAGTACCAAGATCACTACACATCTGTACAATCAAAGTGAGCATCCGCATATTAAAAACGGAGAAGTCTACGTTGCCTATTTAGAGAACCTGCAAATTGACAACCAAAAGGTTGACGGTGTGGGAATCTTTAAGTCCGAATTGAAGCAGGACTTCCTGCAGTTTCAAGAAGGCGGACAACAATTGGAAATGCACTTACAGCAAGGGATCAACCTTAATAAGCTAGACAAGGGTTGTATTGTTTTCAATGTGGAAGAGGAAACCGGTTATAAGATCTTAAGTGTAGACAGCAACCGTTATGATGCGCGCTATTGGCTCGAAAGCTTTTTGGGCGTAGAGACTCTAGCTGACGACAATTTCTACACTAAGAAATACCTGCGTTTCTGTCAAGACTTTGCCAAGGATGTTGTTTTACCTGCAGAAGACAAAAGAGAAGAAGTACTCTTTATGAATCGCGCGGTAAATCACTTTGCCAAGAACGATCAGTTTGAAGAGACCAAATTCCTCAACGAGGTCATTGACAATCCCGATCTCATCCCGGAGTTCAAACATTACAAGGCGGAACGCGGGCCTAAGTACAGCGTGGAAGACCTCTCTGACTTTTCCATCGCGAACACGGCCGTATCCGCAGCGCGTAAAAAGATCAAGAATGTGATCCAGTTGGATACCAATATTCAGATCAAAATGGATTTCATCAATCCAGAAAGCGCAGACAAATTTGTGGAAAAGGGCTGGGATGAAGAGCGGCAGATGTATTACTATCTGGTATACTTCAATAGAGAACAGAACACTTAGAAGCAAATCCCAAAGGATTCCATTTAGCGTGTAACATTTATGGGGCTGGTTCGTCTTACAGACATCAGTTTTACTAAACAACCATAAATGCAACCCATCCTAACGCTTACCAATCTCACCAAACGTTTTGGGCCGCTGACCGCAGTAAACAACCTCTCTTTCACCATTGAAAAAGGTAATGTTTACGGGATACTCGGGCCTAACGGAAGTGGCAAATCGACGACTCTTGGAATCGTACTTAATGTTGTAAACAAAACCTCTGGTGACTTCACCTGGTTTGACGGCAGTACTTCAACGCATGATGCGCTCAAGCGCGTTGGTGCTATCATTGAACGCCCTAATTTCTATCCGTACATGAGTGCGGTGCAGAACTTGGCTTTAGTAGCCAAGATCAAAGGTGTTTCTGAAGATAAGATCGAGGAGAAATTAGAACTCGTAGGTCTTTTAGACAGAAAAGACAGTCGTTTCAAGACCTTCTCCTTAGGGATGAAGCAGCGTTTGGCGATTGCCTCTGCCCTGCTCAACGATCCGGAGATCTTGATCTTGGATGAGCCGACAAACGGTTTAGATCCGCAGGGAATCCATCAGATTAGAGAGATCATTAAAAAGATCGCTAAAGGAGGGACAACCATTCTTTTGGCCTCTCACCTCTTGGACGAGGTTGAAAAAGTGTGTTCTCACGTGGTAATTCTACGCCAAGGAGTTTCACTTTACAGCGGACCGGTGGAAGGCATGAACGCCAGTCACGGCTTCTTTACTCTGCAAGCCGAGGATATGGTTAGACTACGTGCTTACTTAGAAGGAAGCGGAAGTTTTAATAAGATCAAAGAAGAGGGCGAGGCTCTTGTAGCCTACCTGAGCGAACCTTTAGAAGCCAGCGTGCTCAATGAAATGTTGTTCAAAGAGGGCATTGTATTGTCCAAACTTGACAAGCGTAAAGAAAGCTTGGAAGAACAATTCTTAGAACTAACCGCCAAAATTGAACAGCATGCTTAGACTATTTAGAATCGAGTACCACAAACTCATCCATAATAAATCGGCTCGAGTAATCACCGCCGTGTACTTTATATTAATCTCTTTGATGTCTCTTTTGGCGTCTATCAAATTCAACTTCGGAGATTTTAGTTTTCGTTTGGCGGATCAGGGGATTTTCAATTTCCCTTTCATTTGGCACTTCAACACCTGGATCGCAGCACTGCTTAAGATGTTTTTAGCTATTGTGATCGTATCCATGATGGCCAATGAATACACGCACAGAACGCTAAAACAGAACCTAATTGACGGCCTAAGCAAACGCGAATTTGTACTGTCTAAATTCATTACGGTATTTGTCTTTGCCGCAGTATCTACGGCCTTTATATTCATTGTATCCCTGATTCTTGGACTGATCTTTTCAGACTACACGGAGTTTGGAATCATCTTTAGAGACTTGGAGTATGTCTTTGCCTATTTCTTGAAGCTACTGGCATTCTTCTCCTTCTGTTTGTTCTTAGGCGTCTTGGTGAAACGTTCTGCTTTTGCCCTTGGATTCCTATTGATCTGGTGGATCATAGAATGGGCCATCTACGGAATCATGGTCTCTAAGCTGCCGGATAATTCAGAGTTACCTGCTCAGGTAGTTCAGTTCTTCCCACTGATGAGTATGCAAAACTTGATCATTGAACCGTTTACGCGTTTCAACGCGGTGCAATCTGCAGCTACTCAATTGGGAGCAGAATTTACCAAGACCTACAACGTGACCTTATTCAAAATAGCGATCGTATCGGTTTGGACCTTCTTGTTCAATTATTGGTCTTTGGTCATCCTGAAAAAACGAGATTTATAGTATCTTGCTGAGGCGTTCGCGCTAGCGAACTGGCAGCTGCTATTTTGCCGCTGCCATGACCTCATTGCAATGAAAAAGCTATTATTCTTCTTCTTACTGCTCTTTGGCTGTGCCCTTAATTTACAGGCGCAAGGAGAAGCTGCTAATTGGTATTTCGGATCGCGTGCGGGACTGAATTTCAACACCAGCCCTCCTACTCCTTTAACTGATGGCGCCTTAGAAACGCTCGAAGGTTGCGCAACCATTAGTGATAGCGCAGGGAATTTGCTTTTTTACACCAATGGGACCTTAGTTTGGAACAGGGACCATCAGGTAATGCCTAACGGTACTGGCCTCTTGGGAGAAGATACCTCAACACAATCGGCCATCATTGTTCCCAATCCGCAGGAACCCAACCTCTATTATATTTTCACCGTTGACGGTTTGTTCCCTGGAGAAAATGATCCGTCCGCGTTACGGGGATTGAACTACTCCACCGTAAATATGGATCTCGACGGTGGCCTCGGAGATATAGTGACCACAGAAAAAAACATCAATCTCTTGCCTACCAATTCGGAGAAGATCACCGCGGTGCGCAATGCGGACTGCGAGTCCATTTGGGTGATCACTCATTTTGTTGATCGCTTTTACGCTTATGATGTGGGCAGCGCGGGCGTGAATCCCGTTCCGGTTGAATCTCTAGTAGAACCAGAAGTTCCGCTTATTGGCTACCGAGACAATGCATTGGGATATTTAAAATCCAGCCCTGATGGCAGTAAATTGGCTATTGCGCACGCCACTTTAAATGAAAACCCAGCCAGCGATGCAGGATCTCCAGGAGCCTTGTTTGTATACGATTTTGATACCGCAACAGGCGTTGCTTCAGGCGGACTCGATCTGGATGTAAACGGTAATTCACCTTATGGTTTGGAGTTTTCTCCAGATTCCAATCTGGTCTATACCTGCGCTGGGGTTTATGACAGCGACGGTTTTGATTTTGGCGAAGTTTATCAGTTTGACCTCACGGCACCAGACCCATCAGCCACACGAACGGTCTTAAGTACTAATGACAATTCCACAGGAGCCTTACAGTTGGGAATTGACGGACGTATCTATAGGGTAATTTTGAATCAAGCCTCCTTGGATGTGATCAATGAGCCCAATACACCAGGCACTGGAGCGAATTATCAACGTGCTGCGGTATCTCTAGGTGGTCGTACGGGTAACTTCGGACTGCCACCGTTCATTCAATCCTTATTCTTAAATACAGTAGACATTATTCAAAACGGCGAATCAGCCACAACCTTGAATCTTTGTGAAGGAGATAGTTTCACGCTTGTCGCTCCAGAAATTCCCGGAGCAACCTATGTTTGGACCTTGGATGATGTGGTTCTTCCTGAGTCTGATTTTGACTTGGAGGTGAGTACTTCTGGGCTGTATCGCGTAGAAATCGATCCAATGAATGGAGAGTGCCCGATCATAGGACGGGCCAATGTGATCATCAATCCCCTGCCGGAAGCCTTTGACAGTTTACTGACCCAATGCGATGCGGATGGTAATGATGACGGATTCAGTGTTTTCAATTTAACGGAAGCCATACCCGAACTCACTGGTAGTGCAGACGGACTCGATGTGAGCTTCCATCAGACTTTATTGCAAGCCCAGAACAATGTAGCGCCTTTACCAGAGACCGCTTACACCAACCTGAGCAATCCGCAAACCATCTTTGCCCGTGTTTTTGACCAAGCGGGATGTAGCAGCATTGCAGAATTGGAACTTATTGTTGCTGGAGAACAAATTGACGATATCTTTTTGAGTCAATGTGATGATGCTACAGAGGACGGGATCACGGCCTTTGATTTGAGTTTGGCGGAAGCCACTATTCTGGATGGATTGCCTCCAGACCTGAGCTTGAGTTTCTACGGAAACTTAGAGGATGTACTGGCAGAGACTAACCCGATCACAAGTCCGTACACCAATACAGATCCTTTTACTCAAACTATTTATGCCCGTTTGGAGCAAGACAACGACTGCTTTGGGATCGCACGTATTTTCTTGGAGGTTTATGGCCTTCCCAATATCGTTACTGAAGATGAGCAACTGTACTGCTTGAACAGCTTCCCTGAAACCATCACTTTGGATGTAGGTCCAATTATTGACAATGACAGCCCTATAGAAGCATACAGCTATTTGTGGTCTACTGGGGAGATAACACCAACCATTGCCGTTAATGAGGCCGGAGTATATTTTGTGGATATCATCAATCCGGAAGGTTGCTCCAAAAGACGCACCATTACTGTTGTGGGTTCACGCCCGGCAACCATTGACAGTATTGAGGTCACAGACCTTTCAGAAACAAACACCTTAGTGATCAATGCCAGCGGACCGGGTGATTATGAATACGCCTTAAACGACCCAGCGGGGCGTTATCAGGCTTCCAATACCTTCACGGATGTTCCTCCAGGAATATATACGGTCTATGTAAGAGACCGACTGGGCTGTGGTATTAGCGAACAGATCGTTTCTGTTTTAGGCTTCCCCAACTATTTTACACCCAATGGTGACGGCGTGAATGATTTTTGGCAAGTCCTTGGAGTACGTCGCGATTTTGAAGCTGGCGCTCAAATCTATATCTACGACCGCTATGGGAAAATGCTCACAAGACTTAATCCTTTAGGACAAGGTTGGGATGGTATTTACAATGGCAATCCCATGCCTTCGAGTGATTACTGGTTTCGCGTGATCTTTGAGGATGGACGCGAGCTGAGATCACACTTTAGTTTAGTCCGCTAAAGAAATATTTATATCTTTAAGAAAATCAGCGAGCTATGAAACTGAAATTCACCTTAGGGCTATTCCTGCTCTTTTGGTACTGCCTTGGCTTTGGCCAGGAAGTCAGTTTGCTCAATCAATTCAACGGTCGTTTTGACTACACGGCGATCGGTAACACCTTAAATACTGCGGAAAATGGCGGTGGTGCTCCCTGTGAGATTCTAACCAGCTCTAGTGCTGACCTTCTCTTAGAGCCAGACCAGGTTGTGATCAATGCCTTGCTCTATTGGGCGGGATCTGGCTCAGGAGATTTTGACGTGGAACTCAATGGAATTGAGATTCGCCCCGACAGAACCTTCGCCCTAGAATTAGACGATGTACGTTCCTTTTTTGCAGCGGTGACAGACATCACGGAACTGGTTCAGACCATAGGAAGTGACACCTACACCCTATCGGAATTAGACCTCAGCGAGATCATAGACACCTATTGCCCCACAGGGACCAACTTTGCGGGATGGTCCATAGTGATCGTTTATGAGGATCCAGACCTGCCGCTGAATCAACTCAACGTCTACGAAGGTTTAGAACGCGTTCCAGAAACCATCAGTATTGAATTAGAAAGCTTAAACGTATTGGATGATGAAGGCGCTAAAATTGGTTTTTTGGCTTGGGAAGGAGATGCTGCACTAAGCGTGACTGAAACCCTGACCATCAACGGAGATGTGATCAGCAATCCGCCTTTAAACCCCGCAGACAATGCCTTTAACAGCACCAACTCTTTTACCGGATCGGATGTGCTTTACAATATGGACATTGACTTTTACAGCATTGAAGACAATATAGAACCTGGAGATACCTCGGCAGTGATACAACTGACCTCAGGCCAAGATTTTGTGATGATCAACAATATTGTCACCGTGCTCAACAGTCAACTGCCAGATGCTACAGCGACCATTGACAGTGTTGTGGATCCTGCATGCGGCGTCAGACAGCTTGAAGTAGATTTTACCATCTACAATTTAAACAGTACCGATGTTTTGCCGGCAGGAACGCCAATTGCTTTTTATGCCGATGCAGTCCTTATCGGCTCCGCAGTTACCTTGACGGAACTCCCTATAGAAGGACAAGAATCACAAAGCATTGTATTGAACATTCCCGAGGCGGTGCCCAATGAGTTTAATCTACGGATTGTCGCTGATGATACCGGTAGCGGTGTTGGCATTGTCTCAGAACTCAACGAACTCAACAATGAAGCGGAACTCCCGATACGTTTATTGAAAGTTCCTGAATTCCCGACGCCACAAAATTTGGAACGCTGTGATGCTGTCGGAGATGAGCGTTTTGATCTGAATACGGCTTTGCCAGGCATTGATGACACGCTTGTTGTGACATTTCACGAATCAGAAGCAGACGCCAATACTGGTGAGAATCCAATTGCTGACCCTAGTGATTATCTGCCGATTAGCAATCCGCAAACCATTTATGTCCGTGTGGCGAATTCAGATTGTTTTTCAGTGGATTTCTTTGAGATTGAAGTCATTATGTGCCCATTACCCGATGCGACAGTTGAACTGCCAGACCCTATTATTGCTTGCCGCGGAAGGGTTTTAACTTTTGAACTTAGCGTGGCCAATACGGATGGAACTGCGCCATTAGCTGCCGGCACTCCGATTGCCCTTTATGCTGATGGAAGCTTTATTCTAGGCTTAGATACACCTGCGGAAATACCTGTTGGTGGCTTTATTGACCTTGACGTTTCCTTGATCCTTGATCCTGAGCTCCCGGACAGCTTTAGCTTACTCGCCGTAGTTGATGATCTCGGCGATGGAAATTCCATTATTGAGGAGTTGGATGAGACCAACAATACCTTTAAGGCCAATGTAAATTTTCAAAGCATTCCGCAACTGCCGGAATTACCTGATCAGCTCGCCTGTGATGAAGGTTTTGACAGCGCTGAATTTGACTTGACTCAGGAGGTGGAACCATTGCTACAAGAGTTTGGCGGCACCATTCGTTATTACACCAGCGCATCTGATGCCTTAATTGGGATCAGCCCAATAGTCAACACCCAACGATTCAACAATACGCAGAATCCTCAGGAGATCTTTGTGAGAGTTGACAATGAGATCTGTTTTGATATTGCAAGTTTTACTGTTCGCGTAGAAAATTGTCCGCCGCTAATTCCTCAAGGATTTTCTCCTAATGCAGACGGAATTAACGACACTTTTGAAATACAAGGATTGCTGGATATTTTTCCCGATCACCGCTTGGAAATCTATTCGCGATTGGGGAATCTAATTTTTGTAGGAACCAATCAAACAGGACATTGGAATGGCGTTCCAAATCGGGGTCTTGCACGAGGTGAAAAAGTAGTTCCTCCCGGGGTTTATTACTACGTGCTTTTTCTTGCCGATGAGAACTTTGACACCTTTAGCGGATGGTTGTATTTGAATCGGGATTAACTGCGTTTCAGTGACGATTTGAGCTCTTATTTTTTAACATTTAAGGCCCGATTTAAGGCCTTTTTTTTACCTACATCGTTGAAAACAAAAATTACGTCTAAGTTTTGTTCAATTCTTTTACAGACTTAAAATAATCTCTTACATTTATATTTTAGACATCAATTTATACAATTAACAGCCACCTTCTATGAGAAATTTTACTCCTAGATTCTTTCAATCAATATTTGCACTGGCCTTCCTATTTTTAGGGCTTCAACAAAGTCAGGCGCAGCTCGATGCACAGTTGTCTTTGGACGATGCTTTCGCCAAAGGTAATTTCATTGAAATCGGGATCAATCAAAACGGTACGTTTGGGGTTCCAAACGATCAAAATCCTGGACCACCATACCACGATAGCCGTGAGACCGGTAACGACCTTTTTGGTTTTATCGCCAACCCAACTATGGACGGCTGGGTTGATTATGACGGGGATTTCTTTACTCCTGGTTCTCCGGAAGAAGGATGGGGAATCGAATACGATGGGGCTGTATGGAATAACAACTTAGCAAGTCCAAACCAAGTTCCTGGAGCTATCAGTGGAGCAGGGATCCTAACCGATCCGTGTTTTGGTGATTTTGCCCAGATCTCTTGGAACGGATTTATCGATGGAATTGAGATCATCCGTAACTTCTCTGTTTCTCGCGACGGTCTTTTCATCAGAATGGAGCAGCGTTTGACCAACTTAGATGCTGTACCAAAGACCAACTTATACTGGATGAACAATGTGGATCCAGATAACAACCAAACCATCAACGGAACCTTTACCACAGATCAAGAATTGATTGCACAGCCTTCGGGGGGTCTTGATATCCTCGGTTTTGTTTGTGCTTCTCAAGGACCTCTTGGTGGAACCGATGCTAACGGATCTAGTGTGTGTTACTACGTTCAGGATGAGCGCGCTCGTGTAACTTACGGTGGTTTTAGCAACCGCGACCCATCAGACATTTGGAACGGAGTTGGTTTTGAACAAACAGAAGGTGCAACAAACACTGCAGATGAGGCCATCTCTATCGCTTATTTCTTTGGAGATCTTGCTCCAGGAGAATCTGTAAACTTTACTTATTTCTACGTATTTAGAGACTTTACTGGTGGCGGTGTTGACCCAACCTTTATTTCTCTTGCTCCACAAAGCCCATCAGCTTGTGGTGCTAGTGATGGTAGCATTTTAGTAACTGGATTACTAGGAGATACGGATTACAATATTTCTTATGTAGACGATGGAGTCCCTGTAGGACCGATCACGCTTCCTGCTGATATGACCGGATCTTTAACCATTGGTGGTTTGGATGCTGGAGTATATACAGACTTCGTGTTTACCAATGACGCTGGCTGTTTCTTTGAGAACGACGGCCCAATCGTCGTAGAAGATCCAGGAGCACCGACATTTACAGCTATTGTGAATCAACCTGTAGCTTGTGATATGGACGGTAGCTTAGAGCTTTCTGGCTTAACTCCAGCAACCTCTTATGATTTAACCTATACACAAGACGGAACTGTTATCGGACCAGCTACTGTACTTTCTGATGCAACTGGAAGTATCTTCATCACTGGTTTAGGTGAAGTGACCATTACTGACATTACTTTAGAACAAGGAACTTGCAGCTTTACAGACCCAGGTCCTTATACCTTCGAATATCCAGTATTTACTCCTGTAGTGACTACAGCAGACCCTATCAACTGTGATTCTGACGGATCCCTGACTGTTGATGGACTAGCAGCCGACACTACTTATGAGGTGACATACTTATTAGACGGCGTGCTTGTTGGACCAATCACTGTAACTACAGATGCAACTGGACAGTTCATCATTGCGGACTTGGATGAAGGAGTTTACACGGACATTACCATCGTACTTAATGATTGTACCTATACCGCAGCAGGACCGTTCGAACTAAACAGACCATCTCTAGGTGGTGCAATCATTGAAGGTGTAGATCCAACAACTTGTGGACCTACAGGACAGGTGATCATCAGCAATGTATTCCCGAACACGACCTTTGAACTGACGTATACGTTTAACGGGGTACCAGTAGGACCAATCACAGTAACCTCTGATGCTACCGGAACTATTGTGATCACAGGATTGCTTGCAGGTATATATGCTGACGGTGTACTTACCTTTAACGACTGTTCATTCACTCAGCCAGCACCGGTAGAATTGATGGAGCCAGATTCTCCAAGTTTCACCGTAACTGCTCAAGACTCTGATGTTTGTGGACCGAATGGTGCATTACTGATCGAAGGATTGATGGCTGACACAACTTATAATGTAACCTATACGGTAGATGGCGTTGTTGTTGGACCGTTGTCCTTTACTACAGACGGATCTGGAAACATCCTAATTACAGGATTGGATCAAGGAATTTACACAGACGTAACTGTAGAGATCGTAGAATGTTCTACAACTCTTGCCGGTCCGTTTGAGATCAACTATCCTGATGACCCAACATTTACGGTTACTGTAAATGACCCTACGACTTGTTCTGCAGACGGAAGCATTGTAATCTCCGGACTATCTGCAGGTACAACTTACGATGTATCATACAACTTTAACGGAACACCAGTTGGACCAGATGCCTTAACAGCAGACGGTGCAGGAACCATTGTAATCTCTGGATTGGACGAAGGTGTTTACACTGACATTCTAGTTGATCTTGGAGCTTGTCAAGCCTCTGATGCAGGACCATACGAGATCATGTATCCAGACAGTCCTACTATTAGTGACCCAGCGGCTTACGAATTATGTGGAACTCCAGGTGGAGTTGCTGAGTTCGATCTTACAAGCCGTGATAATGAGATCACTGGTGGTGCTTCTGGATTGACAGTGACCTATCACGAAACCCTTGCAGATGCAGAATCTGGTGACAATCCATTGACTTCTCCATACAGCAATACCTCAAACCCACAGACCGTTTACGTTCGTGTGGTAGACGATGTAACTGGATGTGTGAGCAATACAACACTAGAACTTGTTGCTTTGGTTATCGATCCACTATCTGCTCCGGCTGCAGTTGAAAGCTGTCCTGCCGATGGAGCTTCTGGATTGACCAATCAATTCGACCTTACTGCATTCAACACCGAGTTAGGTGTAGATCTATCAGGACTTACAGTGACTTATCACACCAATTCAGCAGATGCTGAAGACGGAAGCAATCCTATTGCAAATCCTGAAAACTATACTAACGTTACCACTCCAGAGACTATTTACATCCGCGTTGCAAACGCAGCTGGATGTTTCCAAACAACCTCTGTAGAGATCAGTGTTGTAGCTTGTGAAATTGAAATTCCTCAAGGTATTTCTCCAAACAGTGACGGGTTTAACGATACCTTCGACATTGGTGGATTGGAGCTTCACCCGAACTTCGAGTTGAAGATCTTTGACCGTCGTGGATTGTTGGTATACTCTGGAAACGGAAGTACTCAAGATTGGGACGGACGCGCAATCGAGAAAAACGGTGAATTGCTTCCTGTAGGAACTTACTTCTACACCCTTCAATTGAATGACATGCCTGGAGATCCGTTCTCAGATGTTGAGCAATTATACTCCGGATGGGTGTACTTGAATTACTAGACAATTAGAATCCAATATATTCAAAAGCCTTCAAATATAGATTTGAAGGCTTTTTTTATCGATGAACGGCAGATTTTTACGGGGAGAATTTCCTTAACTTTCCCCTAAAAACTAACTGCAATGTCGCTAACTAAACAAGCCTGCCTAGGGCTGCTTCTGCTGGCCTTTAACTTCTCAACTGTTCAGGCACAGGTCACCAAACCAGACCCTGCAAACTTTGAACGTTTTATCGCTCAGGTATATACCGGTTCTGGTGCTGATTACATCAAACCAGATACCCGTCGCTATGCCTATATGAAAGAGCTCTTTGAAAAGCGTATTTCCTATATCAAAAGTGATGCTGAAAAATTAGACCTCGATAGCAACCTCAAATTACTCTCTGAGGTTCCTATGTATAACCTGTACAATCCAGGCCTCAGCCGCGATAGTGGTTTTGACCCAGATCGATTCAATCCGTTTAAATACCAATTTGATTTTTATGCGGCTAAGAAATTGATCTACCGCATAGACGGCACGGAATATCTCATTGTAATCGCTCCTCAAGAACGCAAAAACCAATAGTCCTATGAAAACAAAATTACTTCTATTCGTTCTCGGGCTATTGACTTGTACCGCTTTTGGGCAGGAGATCAATATGCAAAATGGCAGTTTTAACGTGTGTACCGGTAACTTCTACGATTCTGGAGGACCCGCTGCACCTTATGCTAATAATGAAACCTTGGTGCTCACACTCTGTGATGATGGTAGTGGCGGAATTCTTCAAGTGGATTTTACCAGCTTCACCACAGAAACGCCCAATGATGTATTGACCATTTATGACGGAGCCGACACCTCTGCTCCTGTCATTGGTGATTTCTCAGGAACCAACAGTCCTGGAATTGTTCGTCCTTCTCCGACGAATCCTTCAGGATGTTTGACCTTTGAATTCGTATCTAATGAGTTTTTCACCTCTATTGGTTGGGAAGCGCAAATAAGCTGTTGTCAAGAGATCTCAACCACATTTGATGGCTCTACCCCAGCTGCTGTTGGTGGTATTATTGAAGCTGATGTAGATGAAGTCATTACAGTAAACGCTTCTGCGGTCTTTGCTGACTCAGATGCAGGTGCGACCTATGAGTGGGATTTTGGTGATGGAACCGTTATGAGCGGATTAAGTGCAATGCATGCTTACACCTCGCCTGGATTGTACCCGATCAGCTTTACGGCTACCGATGCAGCAGGTTGTGTAGATCAAACCCGCATAGAGCTGACCGCCGATGTTGAATTTGATGTTTCTGTAGGGAATCCGTTTGTAGATGCTGGACCTGACGTTACTTTGGATTGTTCCTCAGGAGAGATTTGTGCAGACCTAAGCGCTGATTTTCTTTCCATTGGAGAAACCACTACCTATAATGTAGTGCCTATTCCTTTTGACCCACCTTTCTCTTTTAACGGCTTGGCCAATAGTCTGAATCCGGATATTGATGACGCTTGGTCCGATGTGGAAGAGTTGCCTTTTGATTTTTGTTTCTTCGGAGGAACAGAAACCCAGTTCCAAGTAGGATCCAACGGGGTGATCCGTTTTGAAGTAGACGGTTCAGACACGTCTAACGGCTGGTCTTTTGATGAAGATCTACCCAACAACGACAATCCGACTCTAGGGGAGGCAAATATTTTTACTCCAGGACACGATATCAACCCAGCCACCAGTGATTTTGAAGAGATTGGATATGAAGTTTTAGGAACTGCACCAAACCGTGTTTTGGTAGTGTCTTATTTTGAAGTACCTATGTTCTCTGCCAGTTGTGGGGATCTACTCGCTACACAGATGGCAGTGCTTTATGAAACTACAAACATCATTGATGTTTACATTCTTAACAAACCGACTTGTGAGACTTGGAACGACGGAAACGCAGTTCTGGGAATCCAAAATAATGAAGGTACAGAGGCATTTGTTCCTCCTGGAAGAAATACTTCAGATTCGCCGTGGACCACAGAATTTGAAGCTTGGCGCTTTATTCCAGACGGTCCCAGCGTAACCAGTATTACTTGGTTGGATGAATCTGGAGACGTTGTTGGTGATACTGCTGATATTACCGTATGCCCTGTAGGCACTCAGACCTATACCGCACGTGTAGATTACCTAAACTGTAATGGAGAAACAGTAACTGTAGAAGATACTGTCACCGTGACTTCTAACGCTACCTTTAGCTTCAATCTTGGTGAAGACATCGGGACTTGTGACACCGATCCTATTACTTTGGATGCCGACACAGGCACTGCCGGAGTCACCTACCAATGGTTCTTAGACGATGCTCCAATTGTTGGAGCTACGGATCCAACTTACGATGCCACCACAACAGGAAGTTATCGCTGTGAGGCAACAGACGGAGATTGTACAGTAGCCGATACAGTAGTTGTGACCTTCTTTGATACTCCTGTGGCAAACACACCAACAGACCTTACTGTTTGTGACGACGACAATGATGGCTTTGCCGAATTTGATCTGACCCTAGCAGATGCTGAGATCATCGCAGGTCAACCAGACACCTTTGTCACCTATTATGTGTCAGAAGCTGATGCTTTGGCAGGTGTTGCAGGTACTGAGCTGATCATGCCATACACCAATACAGAGAATCCTCAGGTAGTATGGGCGCGAATTGAAAATTCAGGAGGCTGTTTTGATATTGTAAGCTTTACCATAACTGTATTGAACTCTCCGGAGATCAACGATCCTATTGCCAATTTTGAGTTGTGTGACGATGAAGTTGCCGACGGAATCACGGTGTTTGATCTGACGTTTTGGATTTCTGAGATTACTGCGGAGTCCGCTGTGGATATTAGCTTCTTTGAAACAGAGGCTGACGCCGACGCTGATACAGGAGCTATTGCAGATCCTACGGCTTATTCTAATGTTGTGAATCCTCAGCTCATTTGGGTGCGCATTGTGAATCCAACCACTGGTTGTTTTACCGTAGGTAGTTTTACGATAACTGTAAATGAAGGACCTGCAACCACAGCTCCAGAGGCTTATGAACTCTGTGACATGCTACCTTTTGACGGTATAGAGCCGTTTGACCTGACTTCCCGAGATGCGGAAATCACAGGTGGTGCTGCAGGTGTAACAGTTAACTACTATTTGACAGCCGCAGATGCCGCTTCTGGCGACACTTCCTTGGCGTTGAGCAGTCCGTACTTGAACGTTGCGAATCCGCAGGATGTCTTTGCTCGCGTAGAAGACGACACCACAGGATGTTTCAGCATAGAATCACTGACCCTTATAGTTTTGGATGGTCCAGTGATCGCAGATCCATCGCCTTTAGCATTGTGTGATTCTAACAATCCCGGGGATGAAATTGAAGAATTTGACTTAACGCTAAAAGATAACGAAATCACCCTTGGAGATGCCAGTTTGGTAGTGACTTACCACGAGACGGAGGTAGATTCTCAAACAGGAGACAATCCACTGAGTAGTCCATATTCCAACACTTCTAATCCACAAACCATCTATGTGCGTGTGGTAGATCCAGCCACAGGCTGCTTCAGTCTAACAACCTTAGAACTAGAGATCATCCCATTGGTTCCTTTCAATATCCCAGAACCAGTAGTGGCTTGTGGGGATTCAGGAGGGTTTGCAACCTTTGATCTAGAAGCGTTGATTGAAGTTATCACTGGCGGTGAATTAGGAATTATTGTCTCTTTCCATGCGACAGATGCTGATGCACAGAACAATGTGGATCCACTACCGCTTAGTTATACCAATACGACTAATCCAGAGATCATTTATGTTCGTGTGACAGATCCGTTGTGTTTTGCGACCTTCCCCTTGGAACTGATCGCAGAAGCATCACCAAGTCTCAATACCTTAGAGCCAATTGAACTCTGTGCTGATGCAGGGTCTGGAACAGCTGCCTATGATCTCAATCAATTGGAAGCCTTACTCGGCATCGAGACCTCCGGTCTGGAAGTCACTTATCACACTTCCAATGAAGATGCTCAAAATGGAGAAAATCCAATTGCGAGTCCAGAGACCTATCAAGCTGCAGACGGCGATACCGTATATATTCGTGCAGAGACCGCTGCCACTTGTGAAGCCATAGCTTTAGTGGAATTTATAGTTGAAGTTTGTGAGATTGTGATTCCTCAAGGGATCTCTCCAAATGCCGATGGTTTTAATGACACTTTAGACATCAGTGGTCTGGCGCTGCATTCCAACTATGATTTAAAGATTTATGACCGCCGTGGAATATTGGTTTACAGCGGAAACGCCAGCACCAACAATTGGGATGGAAGAGCTGTGGAGGCCAACGGAGAGCTGCTTCCAGTAGGAACTTACTTCTACGTTTTACAGCTTAACGACGCTCCTGGTGACGGTCGTTTTGAAGATACACAACAGCTCTATAACGGCTGGATATACCTGAATTACTAAATGCGCTAAACTCGAGTTAGTTTAAGAAAAACGGCTTGCTTTTTTGCAAGCCGTTTTTGTTTTATATGCCCTGAAAAAGCTGTAATTTTAAGGTTCGATTCGCGGAGAGAGTATACCCTATGAAATTCACTGTTGTATCTGATTTTAAGCCGACTGGAGATCAACCTGAAGCCATCAAAGCCTTGGCTGAGGGGATTGAGACTGGAGAAAAGTACCAAACGCTATTAGGAGTTACCGGTAGTGGAAAAACCTTTACTGTAGCTAATGTCATTGAAGAAACACAGCGACCAACACTGGTGCTGGCACACAACAAAACTTTAGCGGCGCAGTTGTACACGGAGTTCAAACAGTTCTTTCCCAACAATGCGGTAGAATATTTTGTCTCCTATTACGACTACTACCAACCCGAAGCCTATATCCCGACCAGTGGAACCTATATTGAAAAGGACCTTTCCATCAACGAAGAAATTGAGAAGCTGCGTTTGAGCGCCACCTCTTCCCTGCTTTCCGGTAGGCGCGATGTGATCGTGGTAGCATCCGTGAGCTGTCTTTACGGTATTGGGAACCCGATCGAGTTTCAAAAGAATGTGATCAAGCTGCAACAAGGGGAAATGATCTCTCGAACTGCGCTTTTGCACAAATTGGTTCAAAGCTTGTATTCAAGAACAGAGGCTGAGTTCAACCACGGGAATTTTAGGATCAAAGGAGATACTTTGGATGTCTATCCCAGCTATGCCGATATCGCTTTTAGAATTCATTTCTTCGGAGATGAGATCGAAGAAATCGAGGCCTTTGACCCAAGTAATAACAACCTTATTGAGCGTTACGACCGCTTGACGATCTATCCGGCCAATATGTTTGTGACCTCTCCTGATGTACTTCAGAATGCGATCCACAACATTCAAGACGATCTGGTAAAACAGGTGGATTACTTTAGAGAAATTGGCAAGCCTTTGGAAGCCAAACGCTTGGAAGAACGCACCAATTTTGATTTGGAGATGATACGCGAATTGGGCTATTGCTCCGGTATTGAGAATTATTCCCGCTATTTGGACGGCCGCGAACCTGGAACACGTCCGTTCTGCTTGTTAGACTACTTCCCAGACGATTATTTGATGGTGGTGGACGAGAGTCATGTGTCTATTCCTCAGGTAAGTGCTATGTATGGTGGTGACCGATCTCGAAAAGAAAACCTAGTAGAATACGGCTTTAGGCTGCCTGCAGCCATGGACAATCGTCCGTTGAAGTTTGAAGAATTTGAGGCGTTGCAGAATCAGGTGATCTATGTTAGTGCAACTCCTGCGGATTATGAATTGGGCAAATCAGAAGGAATCTATACCGAACAGATCATTCGCCCTACAGGACTGTTGGATCCGGTGATCGAGATCCGTCCGAGCTTACACCAAATTGACGATCTGATTGAAGAGATCCAGCTGCGTGTAGAAAAAGACGAGCGTGTTTTGGTGACTACACTAACCAAGCGCATGGCAGAAGAACTCACCAAATACCTCACGCGAATTCAAATACGCTGTCGTTATATTCACAGTGATGTGGATACCTTGGAACGTGTAGAGATCATGCAGGATCTGCGAATGGGTCTTTTTGACGTGCTCATCGGAGTAAACCTCTTGCGTGAAGGTTTGGATTTACCGGAGGTTTCCTTAGTAGCTATTTTAGATGCGGATAAAGAAGGATTTTTGAGATCGAATCGCTCCTTAACGCAAACCGTAGGTCGTGCAGCGCGTAATATCAACGGAAAGGCCATCATGTATGCAGACACCATTACGCGGAGTATGCAAGAAACCATCGACGGCACCAATTACCGTAGAGCGAAGCAGATCGCCTATAACGAGAAACACGGCATCACACCTACGGCGATCAAAAAGTCCCTGGACAATGCTTTGACAAAAGAAAAGACAGAGCGTTTTACCTTTGATACTGCGGAAGAATTGTTGCAAGAACGCCCAGAAGAGTACTTGACCAAACCGCAGATAGAAAAACGTATTCGCGATACCCGCAAAGCCATGGAAAAGGCTGCAAAAGAGCTGGATTTCATGCTCGCCGCTAAATTGCGCGATCAGATCAAGCAGTATCAAAAAGAAATGGAAACCCTGGAATAATGGAGCACGCAGCAGACAGCATCCGCATTAATAAAGCCCTAAGTGAACAAGGATTTTGTTCGCGCCGTCAGGCCGATGCTTTGATCGAGCAAGGTCGGGTGACCATCAATGGCCGTAAAGCTGTTTTAGGGGATCGTGTTTTGCCCGATGATGAGATTCGCGTGGATGGCCAATCGGCCAACAAAAAAGAAGACGATGTCTTTATCGCCTTTAATAAACCCGTAGGCATTACGTGTACAACTGATAAAAGCATTCCGGGAAACATCATCAGTTTTATCAACCACAAGGAGCGTATTTTTCATGTGGGCCGTTTGGACAAGCCTAGTGAAGGCCTGATCTTTTTAACGAACAATGGTGATATTGTCAACAAAATACTGCGTGCCGGAAATCAACACGAAAAGGAATACATCGTTACCGTAGACCGCCCCATAACTGAAGAGTTCGTGAGACGCATGGCTGGAGGGATCCCAATTTTGGGAACCGTTACTAAAAAGTGTAAGGTGGAACGTCTGAGTCGATTTATCTTTAAGATCATCTTGGTTCAAGGCCTCAACAGACAAATCCGCAGAATGTGTGAATACTTAGGCTATGAAGTAACCCGATTGCAACGCGTCCGTATTATGAATATCACCTTAGACGGAATTCCAGAGGGTAAGTGGAGAGACCTCACTGCAAAAGAACTCAAAGAGATCGAGGCCATGGTGAGCACCTCTTCTAAAGTTGCGGCAGCTCAAACTCCACGCAGACGCAGAAAACGATAGCATCGTGTAAAAAAAGAAGCCGCACCCCAATTGCCAAGGTACGGCTTACTACAACTAACTAACCAAATTTCCTAATAGAGTCTTAGGATAACTATGAAATTGCAATTGTGCGCTTTTGAGACAGCTGCGCCTCTTTGTTCTTAGGAACAACGATGGTCAAAATACCATCGGTATAGGCTGCGGAAATCTCGTCTTGTTTTACATCTTCCGGAAGACTGAAGGCACGGCTAAAGCTAGAATGACTAAACTCCTTACGGGTATAGCGCTCCTTTTCGTCTTTGGTTTCTGATGTATTTGCAACGGTAGAAGAAATTGTTAGCACATCATCTTCTAGGTCGATATTAAAATCTTCTTTTTTAAAGCCTGGGGCCGCCAAGGACACTTGAAAATCATCTTCAGTTTCTTTTATGTTGGCTGCCGGTAATGCGGCTCTTTGTCCTCCCCATACATCCAAGCGATCATTCAAAAACAGATCGTCTAATAGTGAAGGGAATCCAAATCGTGTATTTCTTTTAACTAAACTCATAACATGAAAAATTTATTTACGGTTAGTGTATAGCAATTTCGATTCCATTGCTATTTTCACGTCATTTTGACGTGATTTCAGTAAATTTTAATGCCGAATTGACAGTTTAGTTGTAGTAGGCTTGAAAAATACGCACCAACTCGTCAGCAGGAATGAGCTTGTTCTCGTATTTATCCATGCGGAGCATCACCTGATCTATGATCTCCATGCGAATCCCCATCTTGAGTCCAAAATTACGCAGCGCAGCAACCTCAGCATCTTTGGTTTTGAGGTCAATGTTCATCATCAAAACTAGCTTGTGAAAGTGCGTGATGCGTCCGAGTTCCGTAACAATAGGCTTGGATTCCACAGGATTGTGAAAAAGGTCATGGACTGTTTCCTTATCAATTTCAAAGCGCTTGGCCAAGGTCATGATAAATTGATATTCCTCTTCAGAAATGTGGTGATCTGCCTGCGCTAATGCAATCAAATCACTGAGTAGTCCTAATTTTTCCTCTTTCTTATCCATCTGTTGTAGTGGGGTAAAAATAGGGAAAAGCAAGGACAAAAAAAATCCCGCAGCCAGACTGCGGGATTCTTCTCTTTTACAGTGCCTCCTCTACACTACCGTCTTTAATCGCACGGGCACTGTGTATTCCATTCCTTTCTTAGCGCTTGTCTCAAGTTTTTGATAGTTCAATCTTGACTTGATGTAAGACACTACAGTATCGTTGTCTGAATCTACAGACAGTACAACCACCTCATTATCCTTGTTGATCATGAAAGAAACCTTGGCGATTTCCTCCCCTCCAAAATCAAAGTCTGGGTTGGCTAAAAACTTCCCGATCTCTTGAGTGATCGTTACTGGGTTCTCGTTTGTTGGCTCGGTGGCCGCATTGGCAGTAGTTCCTGCAAAAAACGCTAGGGCAACTACTAATAAACTTAATTTTCGCATTACTGTTCGATTTAAATTGATGTACACCTAATAGACTGTTCAAAAAATGAATAGTTACTTCTAAAGGCTTGATTTAACGACAGTTTAACGATTATTTGAAGTAGTTAACACTCAAATTCAGGCATAAAAAAACTCCCGAAAACCAGTGTTTACGGGAGTTTAGTATGTTACAAAGTTTATGCGAGTACCGCCTGAACTTTATCTGATGCTTCTTTAAATTCTACTGCAGAATGCACATCCAAACCACTGTTATCGATTATTTCTTTAGCTAATTCTGCATTAGTTCCTTGCAAACGAACAATGATCGGCACTGGAATGTCACCGATGTTCTTGTAGGCATCTACAATACCCTGTGCCACACGGTCACAACGTACAATACCTCCAAAAATGTTCACAAGAATCGCTTTTACGTTAGGATCGCGCAAGATGATCTTAAAGGCAGTCTCCACACGCTCGGCGTCTGCAGTTCCTCCAACATCAAGGAAGTTGGCTGGCTCTCCTCCAGCCATCTTGATCAAATCCATAGTTGCCATGGCCAATCCAGCTCCGTTTACCATACATCCAACGTTTCCGTCAAGATCTACATAGTTCAAACCAACCGCTTTGGCCTCAACCTCAATTGGGTTCTCTTCACGAACATCACGCATGGCTGCGTAATCCTTATGACGGAAAAGAGCATTGTCATCAATAGTCACCTTAGAGTCCACCGCGATCACACGATCATCACTAGTCTTCAAAACTGGGTTGATCTCAAAAAGTGAAGAATCTGAGTTCTCATAAGCTTTGTACAAAGCAAATACGAACTTGGTCATCTCCTTAAAAGCCTTCCCGCTCAAGCCTAAGTTAAAGGCAATGCGACGTGCTTGGAAAGGTAGTAACCCAGTGTCTGGCTCCACAGTCTCTGTAAAGATCAGTTCTGGAGTTTCCTCAGCAACGGCTTCAATATCCATACCTCCTTGTGGAGAGTACATAATCATATTCTTACCTGCAGCACGATCCAAAAGAACACTCATATAGTATTCTTTTGGTTCTGAATCGCCAGGATAGTAAACATCTTCAGCAATCAATACTTGGTGAACAGTTTTCCCTTCTGCAGAAGTCTGCGGAGTGATGAGTTGCATGCCCAAGATCTGATCGGAAATCTCGCGAACTTCGTCCAAGTTCTTGGCCAATTTTACTCCGCCACCTTTTCCGCGACCCCCAGCGTGCACCTGTGCTTTGATCACGTGCCAACCGGTTCCGGTCTCTTCAGTTAATTTCTTTGCGGCATCAACAGCCTGCTCTGGAGTTTCAGCTACGTACCCTCTTTGGATCTGTACTCCGAAACTGTTTAATATTTCCTTGCCTTGATATTCGTGTAGATTCATATGCTCGGTCGTGTTTTTTTCTGTTTTGCAAAGGTAGCAAATGCGAATGGTCTGAACCAACAAATTTCGACTAGAAAATAGTACGCTTATCGAAAGCTTAACACTTTTTTATCGACTCTGTCTTGCAGAAGATTTAACCGGCTTGCTTAATTTAGTGGGCTAAAATTTTAAAACAATGACAAATCAAGACCTTTTAACAGCTGTAGATCGCTTTGACAGCCCTTTGTATGTGTATGACGCCCAAATGATCGCGTCTCAATACAAACGCCTCACTGCAGCTTTTAAACAGGTAAAGAAGCTCAAGATCCATTATGCGGTCAAAGCTTCCAGTAATTTGTCCATTTTAAAACTCATCAATGGCCTCGGCGCTGGATTAGACACCGTATCCATTCAAGAAGTCCTTTTGGGTTTGGAGGCCGGTGCCGATCCTAAAGACATTATATACACTCCAAATGGAGTTTCCTTTGAGGAGATTGAACAAGTTGCCGCCAAAGGGGTGCAGATCAATATTGACAACCTCGCCATTTTAGAGCAGTTTGGAACCGCGCATCCTGATGTCCCAGTTTGTATACGCATCAATCCACACGTAATGGCTGGTGGTAACACCAACATTTCTGTGGGCCATATTGATAGCAAGTTTGGGATCAGCATTCATCAATTGCCGCACATTCTGAGAATCGTGGAAAATACGGGAATGCACATCAATGGAATTCACATGCATACCGGAAGTGATATTTTGGATGTAGAGGTATTCCTTTATGCCTCTGAGATTCTTTTTGAAACGGCAAAGCACTTTAAGACTTTGGACTTTATCGACTTCGGAAGTGGATTCAAAGTACCTTATAAAGCTGGAGACATTGAAACCAATGTGGAAGAATTTGGTGAAAAACTCAGCCAGCGTTTTAATGAATTTGAGGCGGAATACGGCCGTCCGCTTACCTTATCCTTTGAACCAGGAAAGTTCTTGGTGAGCCAAGCCGGACAGTTCTTAGTGCGCGTAAACGCTATTAAACAAACTACCTCAACAGTCTTTGCACAAGTTGATAGTGGATTCAATCATTTGATCCGCCCGATGCTTTACGGAGCGCAGCATCAAATCAGAAACATCTCCAATGCAGAGGGCAAAGAGCGCTTTTACTCCGTGGTTGGGTATATCTGTGAAACAGACACCTTTGCCAACAACAGACGCATCTCTGAGATTTCTGAAGGCGATGTACTGAGCTTTAGTAATGCCGGAGCCTATTGTTTTACCATGGCTAGCAATTACAACAGCCGTTACCGCCCTGCTGAAGCTTTATTCATCGATGGGGATTGGAAACTGATCCGCAAGCGAGAGACCTTTGAGGATCTGCTCAGAAATCAAATAGTATAGATCATTCGTCCCGAGTAAGGACAATGGAATTCTGTGGGGTAATGGCGGTGATCTTTTCACCCAATTGCCCCACTGCCATTTTTATAGAATCGTCTGAAAGGAATTCGATAAAACCATACATGGTCCCTACAGTGCCTACCTCGGGCACATTCACATCTATTTCAACTGGATAAGGTTTAACGCTATAATCTACAGCGTAAGTCATATTGGCGGTAACTCCGTCCATGTCGAATGCTTTTCCACCCATTGGGTTCCCTTCAATTATGAAAGTGATGAAACCTTCATCATCAAAGACAATGCTTCCTACTTCTCCTTTGCTGTCGCCGGTCCACTTACCAATTAATTTTTCATTCTGAGCAGTTAGACTCAATGAAAACGTCAAGAAGAGTAGCAATGCCAAATTTTTCATCGTTCAGATTTTTTGTGAGCCATGAATTTAAGCAATTGCTTTTTACTAGAAGATGTTCAGAGAATCAAATCTTCCAGAAATAACTTCAGTAGGAACCGTATTGAACCAATCTTTTAGTAATGTGGAATAGATCTGTCTAAAATCAACTTGCATGGCCAGATCTCCATCATTGAGGCGACTGAGGTCAGGCAGCGCATTGAAAAAGCCTTGCTTCTTGAGGCCGCCACTGAGTAAGAACACCTGATTCCCAGAGCCGTGATCCGTCCCTTGAGAACCATTCTCAGCTACTCTTCGGCCAAATTCTGAAAAGATCATCACTGCAGTATCCTTCCAAAGGTTTTCCTTTTTAAGGGTATCGACCAACACACCTACGGCCTCATCTACCTGCGACAAAAGTCGTTGCTGCACCTGCTTTTGATTCACATGAGTATCAAACCCGCTCATAGAAGCATAGTAAACACTGCTGTCCAAACCAGCGCTCATCATTTGAGCAATGGTCTTGAGTTGTCCTCCCAACTGAGTTTTTGGAAACTGACTGTGCCGCGGCATACGATTTAATTGAGATTCTAAATAATCGGCAGCGTTTACCGTCTCTCGCAAGGTCTTGTACAAGTAAGCATGGTTGTCGTGGTGATGTTCGGCTTCGTGTTGTTGCAGTAAAAACTGATTCAATCTGCTCTTGGACATCTTGTTGAATTGCTTCACATTGCGAATCGCTAAGGCCTTTTGCTCTTCCCCTTTGAGCGCCAAACTCAAACTACCGTCAATCTCAATAGCCAAGGGATTTTGACACGTTCCAGCACAATGAAGATCCAAATAGCGTCCCAACCATCCCGATTGCAAATACTTATCACTGTCTGAAGCGGTATGCCAAATATCCATACTTCTAAAATGCGACCGGTTTGGATTGGGGTATCCTACACCATTAATGGTAAGTAGATCTCCAGATTCAAAGAGTTTGGCCATATTTTTTAACGCGGAGTGAAACCCTACCGAATCTGTCACCGTGTTGAGTTGATCGCGTTTCAAACCAAGAACTGGCCTGCTGCGGTAATAGATATCATTTCTAAAAGGCACCACTGTATTGAGTCCGTCATTACCGCCCGAAAGCTGAATAACGATCAAGCGCTTACCCAACTGACTTAGAGGCTTGAACTGCGCCTGTAAAAATCCTGGGATCATTAATGCAGTACTGGCTAGAGCGCTGCGTTTTAAAAAGGTTCTTCTTTCCATGGCGTAATTGATTAACAGAGTTGATATTCAGGTAAGGCCAAAAGCAAGGCCAATCGCATGAGTTCGGGCTGAGATTCAGATTGTGCTGCTCGATCAATCTGATCTAAAATTTCTTGACTCGGAGGCTGGGCGAACAATAGTTCACTGCAAGCTCTGACGGAGAGTTCCTGCCATAGTCGGGCAGAGCCGTTAAAGAGTTTACTGCCTTTAGGAAGATCCAGACCTTTCACCTTAGCATCAAAATTGGCTTTTTCAATCCCTTTCAAAGTGCGATTCAACAATACTGCAAAACCTAAATTCTGGCGGTAAAGCAAGGAGGAACTATCAATCCATTGGCGTTCGCTAGGCCAACCAGCCACAGAAGGAGGCGCAAACAGAACTTGTCCTAAGGAACGTTGGGCCATAAGCAGGCCTAAGCCGGAATCTTTTTTCAGATCAAAAGCCTGACAGACACCTACTAATAATTCTATGGGGGATTTTATACGTGCAGCGCGATGCTTAGTATCATAAAACCAATTGGATTGGAAGATCTCTTGCAACAATTGACCAATATGTAAATCACTGCGTCTAAACGATTCCGTCAAGGCCTTCCGCTTAGCCTGATCCAATTGAGGTCCGACTATAAAATTGACGATCTTATCTACTACGAATTTTGCAGTTTGCGGCTGTTGCAAAACCAGATCGATCACTTCTTCGCCTGTAAATTTTTTACGTTTCCCAAAGACAGTTTTTGAACCGTAATCATACTGAAATCGCACAAATCGAAATGCACCCTGACGATCGGTTTTCCAACCGGTGAATGCTCGGGCGGCTTCTTTAATATCTGTTTCTGTATAGTGTCCCTCTCCTAAGGTGAACAATTCAAAGAGCTCTCTTGCAAAATTTTCATTAGGCGCTGTTTTTTTGTTCTGCTGATTGTTTAGAAACAAAAGCATAGCCGGATCTTTCGCTACGGCGTGCAGCAGATCTCCAAACTTGCCCAAGGCATGCTTGCGCAAAGTATTGTTGTGGATGGCAGCTAAAACAGGCAATTTGGCTTTAACTCCAAAATGATCGTGCCAGAAGAAGCACATCTTTTCTTGCAGTGGAGCGGTGGACTCTGCCATCCCGATGAGCCACTCCAAATTCATAGCTACAGTCTGCTCTCGGATTTTGGATTTATCCACTTTGGACATATCCGATCCCTTGCCTTTGGGAAGGTTGATTGAGAAATCATCGGTTTTAAAAAGTGATGGAAGGGCATCTTCTGGAGTCTTCCAACCCAGTTTGTCAATCATCTCAGGTTGTACTCCAAAGCCCGCGCGCAATAAAAGGTGTCTCAATTTGGGATCCATAGCTGTGTTTTGTAAACACTTCTTGGACTCCATATACGACCAATGGTTTAGTTGACCGAGAATTTTACACTACTGTTCGCGTTCTCGCGGTTTTATGATCATGCGGAAGTATTGATCTTTATAGATATAATATCCGATCCAATTGTAAAAAGTACGGACACGGTTCTTAAAGTTCACTAAGCCCATAATGTGAATGAAGATCCAGATCAGCCAGGCAAAGAACCCTTTAAAGGTTGTTTTTTGACCGGGAGTGTCCATAACCGCCTTATTACGTCCAATAATGGCCATAGCCCCCAAATCCTTATAGGCAAAACGCTTCCAGCTTTCTTTAGGTCTCTTGAGGTTGGCCGCTAGATTTTTAGCTTGTTGCAAAGCGGGCTGCGCCAATTGTGGGTGTCCTTTAGGATATTTAGCGTCATCAGCAATGAAGGCGCAATCGCCTAAGGCAAAAATGTTTTCAAAGCCCTCTACTTGATTGAAGCCGTTGGTCTTCATACGTCTTCCCGGACCGAGCACCTGGGCAGGTATCCCTTTAAAGGTTTTAGCGGAAACACCGGCGGCCCAGATCAGATTAATGGATTCGATGGTAGATCCATCTGAGAGGTAAACCACGTTATCTTTAAAATCGTCCACACGTGTATTCAATCGAATCTGCACGCCGAGCTCTTCCAATTTCTTGTGGGTATAGCGTTGCGATTCCAAAGACATCGGCGCTAGGACCGTATCGTTCCCATCTAACAAATAGATCTCTCCTAAGTCCTCCTTTGCCAATTCAGGATAATCCTTTTGCAGAATGTGCTCTCGCATCTCGGCGAATATACCCGAAAGCTCTACTCCTGTTGGACCTGCACCAGCAATAACAAAGGTCAAGTGACGCTTGCGATGCACTGGGTCTTTCATACGCGTAGCTCGATCCAAACGCGTAAAGATCACATTGCGCAGCGATAGAGCATCACTGATGGTTTTCATGGGCAAACTGTATTTGGCAATATTTTCATTACCAAAATAATTGGTTTGCGCACCTGTGGCAAGAACCAAGTGATCGTAATGCAGCTCTCCATTGTTTAGCAGTATTTTATTCTCCTCTGGATGGATGGATTGCAACTCTCCCAAACGGAAGCGTGCATTCTTGTGCTTTCGCAGAATTTTCCGAAACGGATAACTGATCGCAGAGGGCTCCATAAATCCAGCAGAAACCTGATAGATCAGCGGAGGAAAAAAGTTGTAATTATTGGCATCGACAAGAATGGTTTTGTAGCGTTTGTCGTTGCTTAAACGCTTGATGAGCTCCAGGCCGGCAAAGCCTCCACCCACTATGACGACGGTTTGGGTATCGTCCATAAAGTAGTCCTTTGTTTGGACAAATAAAGATACGAAGAATCGGGCGTTTTCTTATGAAAATTCGCCCGATTTAGATAGAATTTAACGCTTGAAAGCGCGTGTGTTTTTAAGCCCTTAAATGCTTGTTAAAAAACGCCAAGGTTCGTTCCCAAGAAAGTTGTGCTGCAGGCTCATCATAACGCGGCGTCGTGTTGTTGTGAAAGCCGTGATTAACTCCGGGATACATATGCGCAGTGTACTCAATATTGTTCCCCTTAAGTACGGCCTCATAGGCAGGCCATCCCGCATTTACGCGGGTATCCAGTTCAGCGTATTGCAATAACAAAGGAGCCTTTACTTTTGCAGCGTCCTCATCGCTGGGTTGTCTGCCGTAATATGGCACGGCTGCTGCCAAGTCTGGCACACGAACGGCCATCATATTGGAAATATATCCACCAAAACAAAAACCAACCACACCGATCTTCCCACTGCACTTAGGATGCTGTTTCAAATATTCGAAAGCGGCAATAAAGTCCTCTAGCATTTCCCCCCGATCTCTTTTGCGCTGCATAGTCCGACCGTCGTCATCATTCCCGGGATAACCCCCAAGTGGCCATAAGGCATCCGGAGCGATACTTATAAAATTGGCTTTAGCCGTACGACGCCCGACATCTTCAATATATGGGTTCAATCCGCGGTTCTCATGCACCACCACAATACCGGGCAGTTTCTCATCGGCATCTTTAGGAATTGACAACAAACCTCTAATGGTTCCCCCACCCTTGGGTGAATCATACTCTACATAGTCCGAATTCAAGTCAGGATCATCTGCGGCAACCACTTGGGTATTGCGGTAGTTGGGTTCCATAAAGCTCAAGAGCGAGCCAACAGTCACCGATCCCGCCGCATACAGCCCCAAGCGCTGTACAAAGCCGCGTCGGTCTATTTTATCATGGGCATAATCATCATAGAGATCAAATACTTCCTGAGGGATGTCTTCTTTTTTGAGGGGTTTGTTGGTATCCATGTGTTATTCTATTTATGTTCTTATAGTCTAAGCGATATTCTTAGGAAATTCGACTTCTAATAAACTTAAATTGTCCGTTGTGATTGGATTCGTGTTCCACCACGTGGAACCACTTGCAGTAATTGTTGGTAGGTCCCCAAGGCCAATCCTGATCAACGCTCATTAACCAATCGTCATCGCGTTTGGCCAATTCTGCTAATGAATATTCACGTACGCGATCTAATTTCTCCATATAAAACTCCAACGGATTGCCTTTAATACTAGCTCTAGCTGCATCACCGAGTCCCATGGCGACACCGAACTCTTCAGCATCTGCGGGGTCCCAATCGCCCCAGGCGCGGTTCTCAAAAGTGTGGATTTGGTAAAACCGTTCTGTGGCAGCCAAATGATAGAGCATCGCGCCAATAGAGTTGGCTTTGTCGTCTACCAAATAGTCCAAATCCTTAGTGCTCATTCCTTGAACAGGCATTAAGATTACATAGCGCATCCAATTCATCATGGAAACTAGCGTACCTACTTGTGGACTGAAGCCATCTTTGGGGCCGACAATATTCCTGTCATTTAAACTGCTTCCTGTCGGTTCCAAAGGCGGAGTATTCCATGATAAGAAGGCTCCAGAAGCTAGGGTAGCCATGGAGGCCTGCTTGATAAACTTTCGGCGGTCTACTGCGTTATTCTTTTGTTCCATGATTACGTGTATAGTTAGTTTATTGATTGAATCTTTTGATCATATGGTAGGAAAAGGTAAGGATCTCTAAATAGTTTTCTTTGCTGATCTTCTCATCGATGCCGTGAAATCGGGTCATGCTGATCGGGTCAAGTCTGATGGGGTAAAACCGATAGACATCATCAGAAATATCGTAAAAATATCGAGCGTCTGTACCTCCTCCGACTAAACCAGGCACTACGATACTGTTCGGATAGATATCCCGTATGGTCTGCTCTAGGATTTTAAAGTTCTCCGATTCTACACTGGAAACCGGAGATGGATTGGTCAAAAAGCCCACGGATTCCACTCTCACCTTGTCAGAGACGGTAGCAATAATATGTTCTTTAACAGATTCAATGGTCTCTCCAGGAAGGATTCTAAAATTGACAGTCGCTTCCGCCACAGTGGGAATCACATTGTTTTTAACACCACCCTCAATAATAGTTGGCGCTGTGGTGGTATGTGAATTCAAGGCTTTTAAAATTGGCTTCTTAAAAAGCCAAGGATTGGCAAAGGCCACCCGTTGTAAAAACGGCAATTCTGGCCCCATATATTCCAATTGATAATCAACTGGGTTTACGAGTTTGTACGGACGCTGATTGTCCTCAAGGTCAACAATAGCTTGCGCTAGGATTCCAATAGTATTTTCTTCTGACGGAGCTGAACTGTGACCGCCACTGGTCTCCACGATCAGTCTAAAGGAAGCGAAACCCTTTTCAGACAAATTGATCATGGCAACAGGGCGTTCAATCCCTGGCACCAGACCTTCTGCTAGGAAACCACCTTCATCAATGGTTATGGCTGCTTGCACTCCTTTGCTTTTTAGACGAGCTGCGATTTGTTTTGCTCCATTGGTACCTCCGACTTCTTCATCGTGACCAAAAGCTAAATAGACTGTCCGTTTGGGGCTAAAGTTTTCTTCTAACATCTTTTCAATGGATTCCATTACAGCCATCAAGGTTCCTTTATCATCCATAGTCCCACGTCCAATGATGTCGGTCTGGGTAATGGCTCCTTCAAAAGGGCCAGCCTCCCAATCTGATAGCGTAGGCTCATCCACAGGGACTACATCCATATGAGACATTAAGATCATCGGCTTTAAAGAAGAATCACTGCCCTGCCAAGTATATAACAGACTGTAATCATTGATCTTTTCAAGTTCGAGCTGATTGTGAATGCGTGGGAATGTTCGCTCTAAAAAACGGTGAAACCCAAAGAAAGCCGTGGAATCTGGAGGAGTATCCTCACTGAATGAAATAGTTTCATAGGTAATCGATTCGGCCAGATTCTGATAGATGTCGTCAGAAACTTTAACAGCTTCAATACTTCCCGCCGGCACTTGTTTAGAACCTAAACTAAAGGTCTTTATAAGCACTATGGCGATCAATACCAATAAGACAAGACCGAGGAAACGGAAAAATTTCTTCATGTAATTGAATGGTTGTTAGTGAAATGAAGATGTCCTAAGGTACTAAAATAAAGGCAGATTCAACCAACCAAATCCCAAACCAACGGCAATACCACTGGTTTTAGGCTGGCTTTTGACAGGATAAAAAAATGCTCTAAAATAGGTTACTACCTGCTAGAAACTCAATTTACGAACCGTGACCTCATTAAAGGACCAAGAACTTGCGGTATAAGTGAACTCGGGTTCTAAGTTTATGAGGAGCGTGCCAATTTTATTCTTGATCTCAGGGATCAAAATATCTACAGACTGATTTATGGGTGATATATTGATAAAGGTATTCGGTGCTTCATTAGAAGAGATCTTCCATTGACCGGGAAAGCCGGTTGACACACCAAAACTGATCGCGAAACCATCACCATAATTCAAGTTGACCATTTCAAGTTGGAGTGTTCCAGATTTGCCATTTGATCCGGTGAGGAACTCTATGTTAGGATTCTCAGGAAAAATATGAGAACAGTTGATTGCTCTGATAAGCCCCTTATCGGGAACTATCGTCTTGGCCGCCGTAAGTTTTAAATACGGCTTAATCAGAGTAGGGACCTTACCGGCAATTTCTCCGACTATGGATTTTAGTGTTTTAGAGGTTGTAATAAATTGATTCTTACCACTTGCTCTCTTATTTAAGGTGAGCGGCGTTAATTGAATTCCTTTAGTTGATACTTTTTTGGGGCGAGAGGGAGCTTTCATATCGAGTTGGTTTTTGCGTTAGAACCACCAAGATAACTCGTCATTCATCCACATTACAAGCACTTTAGGAGATTTCAGGGATTTTCCTATGCAGAATTACGAGCCGCATTGATGTTACCAAATAGCGATCGGGTAACCATCTTTTCAAAAACTGCCAATTCCTTTTCATCGGCTCCAGAAGCTCTGAGATTTTGTATTTCCCGCAGCGCAAACTGCTGAATAGTCAAGAGCGGTAAAACGATCTTTTCTCGCATACCTATGGAAGCTCTCATCACGGGAGCATCTTCCATGAGTTGCTTCATTCCTGTTAACTCAAGAAGCAGATCGCGTGTGCGCTCAAATTCCTCGTAAATCATTTTCCAAAAAGCACCAAATTCTGGATCTTCTTGCATATAGGCCGTTAACGGGAAGAAGGATTTAGACATACTCATCATCGCATTCTCTACCAAGGTTCTAAAGAAAACTGAGTTTTTGTAAAGAGATTCCGCTGCCTTCCATTGCCCCTCTTGTTTCATGGCCTCAAGAGCCGTTCCAAGCCCATAGAATCCAGGAACGTTTTGTTTGAGTTGACTCCAACTCCCTACAAACGGAATGGCGCGCAGGTCGCTAAAGACCAGCTCGGATTTTCCTCCTCGTTTAGAAGGACGGCTACCAATGTTGGTCTTAGCGTAGTACTTGAGCGTACTCATTCGTTCCAAATAGGGCAGAAAGCTCGGGTGGTTTTTAAACGCTTGATAGGCCTCGTAACTGCGCTGCCCCAATTGCTCCATGGTTTCTCTATCTGCCTCAGAGATCAAATTCTTGTCTGCAGCAAAGACCTCTCCGCTGATTCCAGAACTCAATAGCTGTTCTAGATTGTATTGGCAACTCTCTGGGGTACCAAAGTTTGAACTGATGGTCTGCCCTTGAATGGTCAATTCCACCACATTGTGTTCAATATTTGGGCCCAAAGAAGCATAGAATTGATGCGTTTTTCCACCTCCACGAGCTGGAGGTCCTCCGCGACCGTCAAAGAAAGAAACACTGATCCCGTGCTGTCTGGATACGCTCGTAATATTTTCCTTAGCACGATAAATAGACCAATTAGCCATCAGGTAACCTCCGTCTTTAGTACCGTCGCTAAAGCCCAGCATTACGGTTTGTTTCATGCCGCGACGCTTTAAATGCGCCAAATAATCAGGATGTTGGTAGAGCGTAGCCATGACCTCATCCGCCATAGCAAGATCATCAATGGTTTCAAAAAGGGGAACTACATCTACCGTTGGGGTTGCCCAATCACACATGAACAACATCGCAAAGGCTTCCATAACATTGAGCACTGAACCGTTGTTAGAAATAATATAACGACTGCATCCTACCTCGCCATTGGCTTTTTGGATGGTCTTCATGGCATAAATGGCACCGAGTGTTTTCTGAGCCATTTCGTCTTGGAGTTGCTCTGGATCCACCTGTGCTTGGATCTGTACGAGAGCCTCAATTTTTTGCGCATCGCTCAAAGCGGCATAATCCTCTGGCAACACTCCGCTAGTCTGGGTGGCAATAGCTTCTACAACCCGCGAATGCACTCTGGAATCCTGGCGAATATCCAAGCTTGCAAAATGACAGCCAAACAAACGCACCTTCCCGATAAAGGCATCAAGCTGATCTAAATAAAGACTTTGATGTTCTTCTATGAGAATAGCACGGATCGCATTGAGTTCACTGAGCAAATATTCAGGAGTCAGCGTGACTTGATCATGGGGTAAAAAGATATGATCGTAAAGGGCCTGCTGCAGTTCTGCCGTACGAGCATCTATCCCTTTAAAGGTCAACCTGCGTCTGAGCGCACGCATATCTCGGTAATAATTCTTGAAAAGTGTGCTGCGCAAGCGCTGCGCAACATCAAGAGTTGTTTGCGTGGTGACAAATGGATTTCCGTCTCTATCACCGCCAGGCCAAAATCCAACAGAAACAATGGGGTTGTCCAAAGTCTCCCCTTCAAAGATGTGGGTATTGATGTATTTGTAAATATTGGCTACTGAGGGGTAAAAGACATTCTCTAAGTACCAAATAAGACGTACGGCCTCCTCATAAGGTGTGGGTTTTTCTTTTTTAAAGAATGGGGTCTTGCCCAATTGTCCCAACAATTTTTGAATATCGTCTAAGGCATTATGCTCAATAGCCTTGGCCAAATCCGTAATGATACCTAAAACTTGCCCAGGATAGAACTGCGTAGGGTGTGCAGTTAGTACAGTGCGTACCTGAAAGCCTTTCATATATTCCTTTAAAGCTTCCGTGGCATAGGTTTGCTGGGCTTCTTCTTTAACACCTCTCAAGGTTCCGCGGCCGTCAAGGTTGTAAATCACAGGAAAGGCAGCATCCTCAATAGCGTCAAAAAGCACCACTTGCCGTTCAATATATTGAATGAATCTAAAAAGTAAATCCAGGCGTTGCTTGTCGTTAAGGTCTTCTGCATAGCGCGCAAAAAACGTCGCCACGATCTCGGTAGGGTTCTTTTTATGCGCATAACCCTGCTCACAGATCTTAGCGAAAAGTGGCAACAACACCCCAGTGTTGGTGATCAAATCAAAAGGTAGGGTGGTAAATATACTGTTGTAAACGTTGTAGCGCGATCTAACATAGGTGTCAAACCGCTCCATTTTGGTCTGTTGCATAAGCCGATATTTAACACTTAAAATTACGGAATTCTCAGCACAGCAACCCTATCTGCGCAGCAGCAACAAAGAAAGAATCTACGCGAACGTTTTCGTGAGACCTACTCGGTCTCTTTTACCTTACAGGTATTTAATCCAAACGGCAAGTAAAGTGGACAAAAGGCTACAAAGCTGGTAAGTAAAAATACCGCGGCTAGAACCATAACGGCTATACCTAAAGTTCCACTAACTACATCAAAATAATACAAGGCTACTGCAGCAGCTGCAAGAACAAAACGCAATAGACGATCAAGGCTTCCCATGTTTTTTTTCATGACGAGAGATTTTAGTTGTTGAAAAATTCAATCAGTACGGCCAAGAGGTAAAAGATGCCTAGGCAAATAGCGCATACCATTAACAGTTTGACCCACTTCTTATTCATCTGTGAAAAGTATTGATTTTGACCGTTTTGAAAAGTGACCTAAGTCACATTCGGGAAGAATCTACCAAAATAAACACGGTCCTATTCCAAAAACATAAAGCGACGCTTGGAGCGCGAATCGGAGATCATGATGAACTTACCATTGACATAGGCGCCATATCTGGGTAGGTAATAGTCGTCTTTGTTATCCTGGATCTTTTGCACTTTCTGAGTCCCACCTAAGGTATAAACGACACGGTATAGGGCCGAGCCCTCTAAGAAACCTTGCCTTAAGTTGGGGTCGCCATTCTTGGTAGTATCGTAATTCCTTCCTCCATTGACTAGGATATTCAGCTGATCATTTTCAATAAAAGCATTGTAAGCTCTTGGGGAAGATGCTACGCCTTTTTCAACATGATCTGCCCATACTACTTTACCGCTATTATCAATGTAAAACACTAAGAGGTCTGAATAGATTGTGCGAGTAGTAGAACCGGCCATACCGTTGACACCTCCACCGGACATGGTGACAATTATTTCTTTCAGCTCGGCCAAGACAAAATAACCTTTATCTGCTGCGGGTACTATATAATTAATATTAAACTCGCCTAAACCCTTGCTCTTCTTTTTCTTTCGATTACCACGTTCTGCTCCAAAAAAGGCCTCATAAACGCTTTGATCAAAGGTATAGACCAATTGCTCAGAGCGTGTAAAACTGTTTCTATCAAATACTGAGGTCTCAATTTGATTAACACCTCCGGTCTCTGCCTCTATGAACGTATTCATATAAATGGAAGTGTCCGTAGTAATGGGTTGGACTCCGTTGGGAAGCGGCTCATCAATCTCAATTTCCCTAGAGACGATTCCGTTTTCATCAATGACATCTAAAGTGACGACGTAGTAAGCGTTATCTGATTTTTTGGCTTGTAAGGATTCCGCGGTAAACTGACCGAAAACCTCTAATTGCCCTTGCTTGTTCAGCAGTACGTCCAAAATGACATAATTCCTGAGGTCTTGTCTTTGTAAATCCTGCGAGTAAAGCTTCTCCAAAGAATTGGCATCAAAGGTTATAAAGCTGTATTGGATCAAATCCTTACGCTTAAAGGTGGTTACTATACTGAAAGTGGCTTTCGCATCATCAATAATAAATTCTGAGTTCTTCTTGGTAGAAAACAGTCCCAATCGCTTATCTATTGGAGTCGCGACTAGTTCTTTCTTATCGAGTTTTTTGGTGTTGACATCATAGACATAGGCGTATAGCGTACTAAAACCACGACCGGCAAAGGAGTGGGTCAAAGCGATAACACGGTCGCCTAAAATATACTCTCCCAAATAGACTTCCTTCTGGCTCTTTTTGACCTTTTGATCATCTACCAGATTCATGGATGCATTGAAAAGATTAAATGAGATATAACTCTTTTGCGCACGAATTAAAACCGCTTTTTGACTGGAATGAAATTTTAAGGCCGTGATGCTATCTGCCTTCACTTTATCGTAATAAGGCCTAGTAGTGGTAGCCTTAAGGTTTTGAAACTCCTGCCCTCTTGCTTGCGTGGACAACATAATGATCACTAGTAGAAGAAGACTCTTTAAGTTTAGAATTCGCTTAAAATCCATTCGAGACAGAATTTATGATTGATGGGTTAGTTGATCATAATATCTTTTTAAAAGCAGATCTCCAAATCCGTATTGAGGTTCCTGTTGCATGAAGGCTCGAAAGACAGACGGAAAATCATTCAAAGCTGGATCTGCGATCAGTCTTTCAAGTACTTCTAAATAATGCTCTTCATAAAATTGCTGCAAGAAAGACGGCAAGTCCTTCAAACCAGGTATGGCTATAGATAACATCGTGGCAAGGGTATTGACCTTTTTCTTATCAGCTTTCCGCGCAGCCTTCCACAACTCTTGAATGGACGCCATTAGCAGGGCCGAGATGGGAATCGCATTCTGCTGAAGCGATTCAAGTTCCGAATTCTTCAATCCTGAAAAACCGTATTGATGCGGCTCTAGGGGCAACACCAAATAATACTCGCAACCTGAGCTGGTATCCATAAGTGAAGCGCAAAACCAAAAGTTGAACTGACAGAACAAATCCGCTTCAAACCAAAAATACACCTTGGATTGCTCTGGAATGTTCATCATCAATTCAAACTGAGGCAGTACTGCTTCTAAATAAAACGCACCTCCCGGATCATCATAAGATACATCTAAATACGCCATTCGGTTGGCAAAGAACGTCTCTGGATTCCTTCCCTGCAAAGGCCCGTCAATAAGGCATTCTCTACAGACTAAAAGATCTCCCGAAATCTCTTCTGGAAATCGTTCCAACAAAGCATCACCATTAAGTATGTGTACCGAACTCATTAGAACAACTGACTGATTTGTGACTTGGCCTTCTCGTACTCCGTGATCATTTCTGCAACGATCTGTCCAGCAGGTTTTATCTCGTGTATGAGGCCAGAAATCTGTCCGATCTCTAATTCTCCCTCTACCATATCGCCTTCAAACATGCCGCGCTTGGCGCGAGCGCGTCCTAACAGTTCCTTGAGTTCCTCTACGGTAGGTCCTGTTTTGTATAAGTCTTTTACGTCTTGATAGAATTTGTTCTTGAGCAGGCGTACCGGGGCCAGTTCTTTTAGCGTAAGCTCCGTATCACCTTCCTTGGCTGCCACGACAGCTTCTTTAAACAATTGATGCGCTGAAGATTCTTCGGAGGCTACAAAACGACTTCCGAGTTGCACGCCATCGGCTCCAAGAACCATTGCAGCCAACATGGCTTTACCAGTAGCGATCCCTCCAGCTGCGATGAGCGGGACCTTTAAATGCTCTTTGACCATAGGGATCAAAGTCAAGGTTGTAGTTTCCTCACGACCGTTATGCCCTCCAGCCTCAAAGCCTTCGGCAACCACAGCATCCACACCAGCGTCTTGAGCCTTAAGTGCAAATTTCACACTGCTGACCACATGAACCACGGTAATTCCTGCTTCCTTTAAACGGGCGGTATAGGTCTTAGGATTTCCGGCGGACGTAAAGACAATGGGAACCTTTTCTTCAATGATGATTCCAACGATCTCTTCAATATCGGGATATAACATGGGTACGTTCACTCCAAAAGGTAGGTCTGTGGCTTTCTTGCACTTCTGAATGTGTTCGCGCAGTACCTCAGGATACATACTCCCCGCTCCAAGAAGGCCTAAACCCCCAGCATTACTCACCGCACTGGCCAAACGCCAGCCACTGTTCCAGATCATTCCGCCTTGAATGAGTGGGTATTTAATTCCGAATAATGAAGTGATAGGATTGTTCATTTTCGCGTGATTTTTCTACTTAGAAAAATACAAATAATTGGGGGTTTTCCCTGTTGATTGAATTGGCTTTATGTAGCTATATTTCAAGGTTTTATAATTCACATTATCGTATTCCATAAACCGCAACCCTCTAAAAAGTCCAAACGATGAGTAAAAATGAAAAACGCAGTTCCATAATCGGCTCGATAAGCAATTGGATAAAACTGATGGCATTGATCGTACTCGTTGCAGAGGTGATCATCCTTTTGGCTATGTCACAGACCCCAGTGGATAGTAAATTATATGTGATCTATCCGATCATGATGTTTTTATTATTACTGATTGTGATTGGCGCTGTAATTTTTGATCGCACACAAGATAGACGCAGCAGTGTAGCCGCAATTAGTTCCAATAATCAAGAACTACAAATAGATCCAGATTCTGTGGCTACCGAGCAACTCACAGACGACAAGAATAAATACACGAACAGCCTGCTGGGCTATGAGTTCGACCTGCCTACCGGACAGCAGTGGCATGAACCTCGTCAACTAAATTATCATCAGTACTTTTCTGAGATCACGCTCCAAAATGATATTGATCAAGACGCCTTTAATAAGTCTATGATGACTTTCCACATATTGGGTCCAAGTTTTGTGAACGCAGATATCTTAAGTGTAATGCATGGGGAAACTGTAGTAATTGAAATGAATGAAAATAGCTCTACCCAAGAAGTGGAAAATCGTCTTCAAATTATCAAGAAATTAAGTGAATTGGAAGATGAGCCAATAAGCGACGAGGACTTACAAAACTTGCGCGTACAAGTCAATAAAACTAGCGATATCAGTCAAATTCAATTCAATTCTAAACTAGAAGTGTGGACCTTTCCGAGGGTAATCGATAATCAAGGGATCATTTTTGAATACAAGTTAGCCTCGTTCTTTCAACAATTCTTAACCCAAGGCACGGAGTTCATCGATTCCTTGATCGCTGAAGATGATTATATCCTCTGGACTACGGGAGATACACTGAAACACGTAAAAATCAAGGACAGTAACTTCGACAGCTTTAGAATTTCACGCTGGTATCGTTTGCATCGCAGCAAAAAGTTCATTTACCTAGTCTCGTTGCAATGGTCACCAGAGTTTGATCCAACCATGACCACTTGGGATAAGATCAAAGAGTCTTTTGAATCTTTTAAAATTAAGAAATAACGCCGCTTCCAAGCAGCTCCTCTTGATGATACCAGGCCACAAACTGACCTTCGGTAATTGCAGATTGCGCCTCTGCAAAAATAACATAGAGTCCGTGCTCAGTTTGATGCAAAGTGGCCTTTTGAAGCGGTTGACGATAGCGAATGCGTGCCATCACCTCTAGGCTTTGATCGGCCTGCAAACGCAAATCCTCGCGAACCCAATGCACTTCGGGTTGTTGTACAAACAAACCTTTGCGGAACAGTCCTGGATGGTCTTTCCCTTGCCCGGTATAAATGATGTTGTTGGTCACATCAGTATCAATGACAAAAAGCGGTTCTTTGGTTCCACCAACAGCCAATCCTTTGCGTTGCCCTTTGGTAAAATAATGCGCTCCTTGATGATTGCCCACTACCTTGCCGTCGGTAAGTTCATAGGCATGCTTTGCAACCAAAGCCTGCAAGGTATCTTCGGTTTTAGGCGCCGTTTCGTAGACTGGATGATCAGCTGGCACTTCCACAATTTGACCCTCTTTTGGCGCCAATTGTTGTTGTAAAAAGTCCGGCAAGCGCACTTTACCAATAAAGCATAAGCCTTGAGAATCGCGCTTCTCTGCGGTGATCAAATCTTGCTCGGCTGCAATTTTGCGCACCTCTGCTTTTTGAAGTTCTCCAACAGGGAAGAGCGTTTTAGCCAATTGCTCTTGAGATAGCTGACACAAGAAATAGGATTGATCCTTATTCGGATCTGCTCCAGAAAGCAAGGAGTAAACCTCTTGTCCGTCAATTACTTGCGTTCCTTTCCTGCAGTAATGACCCGTAGCGACATAGTCGGCACCGAGATCCATCGCGATCTTTAAAAAGACATCAAACTTGATCTCTCTATTGCAAAGCACATCCGGATTAGGCGTGCGGCCCATCTCATATTCGCGGAACATATAGTCTACAATACGCTCTTTGTATTGCTCACTCAGATCTACCGTTTGAAAAGGAATTCCCAGCTTATCGGCAACCAGCATTGCGTCGTTGGAATCTTCCAACCACGGACATTCATTAGAAATGGTCACACTATCGTCGTGCCAATTCTTCATAAAGATACCAATGACCTCATACCCCTGCTCTTTGAGCAAGTAGGCTGCTACACTGGAATCAACTCCACCACTAAGTCCTACGACAACGCGTTTCATCTCTAAAAATTCTGGAGTGCAAAAATACGAAAAATCGGCAGATAACTACTGCCCGTTGGGTTTAGGGAATCGTTCCTCTTTAACCAGCTTTCCTCCTTCAAAATACTGCCAAAGCCCGTGTTTAGCATCATTCTTATAGTTTCCGCTGATGATCAGGTTTCCTTTAGCGTCAAAGTACTTTACAGGACCATTGAGCATATCGTTGGCATAAGTAAAGAATTTAATCTCTACTCCGGCTGGCGAGTAATAACGGCTCTCACCTTCTCTCTTGCCTTGTTTGTATATCAAGGTTTCGGTTTTGTTGCCATTGGCGTAAAAGGTCGTCATTGGGCCTTCTAATTGATCGTTGACGTAGTTCTCTTCTGTCATGACCGTTTTACCATCTTTATGGAAATAGGTCCAAGTTCCGGTCTTCATCTTACCGCGCATTTGGCCTTGACTGATGGGTTTTCCGCCTTTGTCGTAATAAGTGAGCTGAGCCAGATCAGATCCCGCTTCAAACTCCTTGACCAGTGCGGGTTGGGATCCGCAGTCCTCACAATAGAACTTAAAGATTCCCACCTCTTTTCCATGTTCAAAGGTGCCTTGATAGCGCAGCTGTTTGCTGTTGGGAAAATACTTTTTCCAAGTGCCGTGGCGCTTGCCTGCTTCATCAAACTGATTGACGGCATCCTGACCCCAAAGGGAACCTGAAACTAATACTGCTAAGACAAAATAGATCGCTTTCATTCGCATGGAATCACTTTTTATAGCAAACGCAATATTGAACGATTTGTTATGCTATTTCTTCTTTCCGCGCTGTTGCTGTTGTGCCTCAGCCTGCTCCATCATTTCTGACATCTTGCGTTGGAAACGGTTTTGTTTCTTAGGCTTCTTTTTGTTTTCCTGAATCTTCGCGTGGATCTTATCCTCATCAATAATGTAATTCTTGATCACCAACATGATTCCAATAGTAATCAGGTTAGAGATGAAGTAATACAATGAAAGACCACTCGCATAATTGTTGAAGAATACCAACATGAATAGCGGCGAGATATACATGATAAATTTCATGTTAGGCATCCCAGGCTGCTGCTGTTGCATGGTCTGTCCCGTGGTCATGGTCATATAGAAAAAGATCGCAATTGACGCAAGGATCGGGAACAAACTGATGTGATCTCCATAAAGTGGAATGGAGAACGGCAGTTCGTAGATCGTATCATAGCTAGAAAGATCCTCTGCCCATAAGAAGCTCTTTTGACGCAGTGCAAAAGCCGACGGGAAAAACTGGAACAAGGCATAGAATACTGGCAATTGCAGCAAGGCCGGAATACAACCTGCCATTGGACTAGCACCTGCTTTACGGTATAAGGCCATAGTCTCTTGCTGACGCTTCATGGCGTTGTCCTTGTGCTTTTCATTGATCTCGGTGATCTCTGGACGCAACACCTTCATCTTTGCCTGAGACAAATAAGATTTATAAGTAACCGGACTCAATGCCAATCGAACCAAAATGGTCATCACAATGATCGAGATACCGTAAGGCAGGAATGATGATAGGAATCCAAAGAGCGGAATGAACAAATAGCGATTGATCCATCCAAAGATTCCCCAACCCAGTGGTACCACCTCATCTAGGTTGCGGTCATAGGCGTTTAATATCTTGTAATCGGTTGGTCCGTAGTACCAATCCATATCATAAGAGAGCTCTCCACCAGAGTAGGCTAAAGGCAATTCAGCCTTGAATTTCTTGGTGTAAAGCGTGTCAATATCTTCATCTTCTACCAAGTTCTCACTGACAAAACTCGCCGTTTTCCAAGGTTTGTCGGTCAATAAGATCGAAGTGAAAAAGTGCTGTTTAAAGGCTACATAGGTGACATCTATGGACTCGTCTGTAGTGCGTTGTTGTTGCCCAAGGTAATCGTCTTTACCGCCTTCATACTCCCAAATGAGCTCGGTATAACGGTTTTCATAGGCCACACTCTTTGCGCGACGGTAACCTGCCAATTCCCAGTGCAGCACCGCATCATTAGAAGTATCCATCACGTTGGAAAGTCCTTGAGTACGCACGGAGAAATCCATCATATAATCACCCGGTTTAAGCGTATAGCGATACTCCAAATACTGTGTAGGTGAAATTTTAAGCTTCATGGAAAGCACCTTGTTGTCGCCTTCCTGACTTACCGTTGGCTCAAAGAACAATTCCTTGGAATGCAAAGTTCTATTCTGATGGTTAAATACCAGATCCAAAGAAGCATTCCCATCTTTGATCAAATAAACCGGAACATCCTTGTAAGTAACAAACTCTTTGAGTCGCGCTTCTGTAATATAACCTCCTTGATTGCTGACCTTAAGCTCTAAAACATCGTTCTCAAAAACGGTAACCTTATCTGTTGCCGATGGCAATCCGGCAGAATAAGCAAAGGCACCCAAGGCGTTTTGAGCTACTGCAGTTGCTGCAGAATCCGCCGGGTTAGCCACAATGGCTTCTTGGGTATTTGAGAGGTCAAGGGTAGGCTGACCGGTTTCTTCTTCCTCTTGATCTATTTGCTCTTGTTTAGCACGCTCCTGCAATTCTTCTTCAGTTGGCGCATTTTGATAGAGCATATAAATAATGATGATCCCTATCAGGATAAAACCGATCAACGAGTTTAAGTCAAACTTCTTTTCTTCCATATGGTGTCTCCCAATTTGGGATGTTTAATTAGTTTTTGGTCGTCTGTGGTATAGCAATTACTTAGCCGTAAGCGGCATTTATGCCATACTGACATCTTTTTTAGCTGAAGCATATCTGTAAGCAGCAGCTACAAAGGCAACAAACAAAGGATGCGGATTTGCCACTGTACTCTTGTATTCTGGGTGGTACTGTACTCCTACGTACCACGGATGCGTTGGCAATTCCACGATCTCTACCAAGCCAGTATCCGGATTCAGTCCAGTTGCCTTTAGCCCAGCATCTTCAAGGGCTTGACGGTAATTATCGTTGTATTCATATCGGTGTCTGTGACGCTCTTCTATCAAAGAATCGCCGTAAACTCCATGCGCAATACTGTCCGGAATCAATTCACATTTCCATGACCCTAAACGCATGGTACCGCCCATATCTGTTATGCTTTTTTGAGCTTCCATCAGGTCAATGACCGGATGCGCTGTGTCAGGATTCATTTCTGTAGAATTGGCACCTTCTAATTTCAGTACGTTTCTGGCGTATTCAATTACGGCCATCTGCATCCCCAAACAAATTCCTAAGAACGGAATGCCATTCTCACGAGCCAGGCGAACGGCTTCTATCTTCCCTTCAATTCCGCGCTCTCCAAATCCTGGAGCCACAAGGATACCGTCTAAGTTTTCAATCTTTGCGGCAACGTTTTCTGTGGTAATATGTTCTGAATGAATGGAATGTACTTTCACCTTCAGTTCATTGGCAGCTCCGGCATGAATAAAAGATTCCAAAATAGATTTATAAGAATCTTGCAATTCCACATACTTTCCAATAAGACCAATATGTACGGTGTCTTTTGGGTTTTTGTGTCTGCTCAAGAATTCGTTCCAACGTTCCAAGTTTGGAGCGCCGGGAGCATCTAAGTTTAATTTTTTCAGAGCGACGCGATCCAAGCCTTCTTCTAACATCAGGTTGGGAACGTCATAAATAGTAGAAGCATCAATGGATTGAATGACCGCTTCAGTCTCCACATTACAGAACAAAGCAAGTTTACGCTTGAGATCTTCTGAAAGCTCGTGTTCTGTGCGACATACTAAGATATCCGCTTGGATACCACTTTCCATCAAGGTCTTTACAGAATGCTGTGTAGGCTTAGTCTTCAACTCCCCTGCCGCAGACAGATAGGGAATCAAGGTTAAGTGAACCACCAAGGTGTTTTCTTTCCCTAAGTCCCACTTTAATTGACGCACGGATTCAATATAGGGTAAAGATTCAATATCACCCACGGTTCCACCGATCTCTGTGATCACAATATCGTAATTGCCAGATTTACCCAACATCTGAACACGCTCCTTGATCTCATTAGTGATGTGCGGAATAACCTGCACGGTTTTCCCAAGGAATTCCCCTTTGCGTTCCTTCTGGATTACGCTTTGATAAATACGACCTGTAGTCACATTATTATCCTGTGAGGTCGGTACGTTCAAAAAGCGCTCGTAATGGCCAAGATCAAGATCAGTTTCGGCACCATCATCAGTCACATAACACTCCCCGTGTTCATACGGATTTAGTGTACCAGGATCTACATTGATGTAGGGATCCAACTTTTGAATGGTGACTCGAAATCCTCTGGCTTGTAGTAATTTAGCCAAAGATGCTGCAATGATTCCTTTGCCTAATGAGGATGAAACTCCGCCCGTAACGAAGATATATTTGGTGGTGTCCATGTTTGTGGTGGGTATAACAACTCTACGGGATGTAAAGGTAAGATTTTATTCCCAATCCCAAGGAGTTTTTTACGCTTTCTCCCACTGCGGATTTTAAGCTGCTAAAGCACTTAAATGGATTGCAGTTTCTCTAAGGTTTGCTCCTTGTAACTTCTGCTGATGGGAATGGATTTGCGGCCGATGGTGATTTGTTCATGCGTATAGGAATCGATATGCCTGATATTCACTAAAAACGACCGATGACATCTCAAAAAATCACGCTCAGGCAATTGCTGCTGCAACTGAGCCATAGTTTCACGAGTGACTAAGGCCTGTTCCGTGGTGTGAATCTTCAAATAATCTTGAATACTCTCCACATATTTAATTTCATCCAGCGCTACTTTGATCATTTTTCGATCCGCACGCACAAAAATAAATTCTCGTTTAGATTCCGAAGAAACCTCTGAGCTTGATGTAGGTTCTTGAGCCTGTTTACCGATAAAGCGATAGGCTGCCATTAAAAATCGATCTAATGAAATCGGCTTTAACAAATAGTCTACGGCCATTAGCTCAAAGCCCTCAACGGCATACTCGCGATGCGCCGTAGTAAAGATCACTTTAACACCTTCAGGGATACTCTTGGCCAATTCCACTCCAGAGATACCTGGCATTTGAATGTCCAAAAAAAGTAGATCTATTTGATGTTTATTGACCAGCTGCAGCGCTTCAACACCATTCTTACAACAACCTACCAACTCACAATCTGGTAAATGTTCCATATAGTGTTCCAAAAGCTCTCGAGCCTCGGGTTCGTCATCTACTATTACAACCTTATACTTCTTCATTGCTTGTGTTTTGAGGATCTTCAATATGAAGTTCAGCGGTGTACACTCCTTCATTATAGCTCGTTTCCAATTGGTGTCGCTTCGGATACAGCAGCTGCAAACGCTTGCGCAAATTATTGAGGCCAATACCGCCCTCAGAATTGGCCGTTGGTATTTCAGCAGTATTGATCACTTGAAATCGAAGTTCATCCCCTTCCATGCTACAAGACATTTTGATCTGGAGTTTATCATCCTTCATCACTCCGTGTTTAAAAGCATTTTCTACCAAGGGTAAAAGCAACATTGGTGGTAAGGAAATTGGAGTTTTTGGAGCGTGATAATCAACGTCCACCACTAAGGTATCACGGAATCGAACCTTTTCCAAGTCAACATAATCTTTTAAATGAGCAATCTCACTTTCCAAGCTTGTCAAGGGTTTACTGGCCTGATAGAGCAGATAATCCAACAAATTGGAAAGTTTTAGGATCACCTCTGGAGTGTTCTCCATCCGACGCACAGAAAGGCTATAAATGGTATTTAAAGAGTTGAACAAAAAATGTGGATGAATCTGTTTTTTTAAATAGTTCAATTCTTGATCCTTGACATACAACTCTCTTTGCAACATATCTTTTTCCAAGGCTTGAGCTTTGTTCAAGCTCCTATAGCCGAGCTGCATGATACGCACGGCACTGACCGCGCCAACCACCAAATACACCAAGGCCAAAACAAACCAAAAGTTACGACTCAAGGGAGGGACATTGTCCATATCTACGTCAGACAAGATGATAAAACAACCAAAAATACTGAGCATGATGGCATAGCTGGATATGATCAAAGTATAGATGAGATACAGCGCAAAAAGCCCATACTTTTTAACCACTAAGTACTTTGGCATCAAATAACTAGTAACCAAATAGGTAGTAATCATGGTCACAGGCATCAGACAAATACTGAACCAAAAGGCGTAATCCTTGTTGTTACTACTATAGCTAAAGAAGTACATAAAATAGAACCAAACCCCTAACCAGAAAAGGGTTTGTAACAGTATCCGCTTAGCGAAACGATTGGCGATCTTGCCCATGAGGGCAAGTTCTGTAAAAAGTTTTTAATTCCATATTTTTAGCGATGATTTACCGAATTGAGCTTCTAATTAACAGCTTTGAGGCCTTAAACCAAACAGGGCGTTTCTCCGGTTAAAAGAGGAGCAAATCAAGGCGGTAATCGCAATTAGCAAAATGATGAGCTCGCTACAATTAGTTTTGGAGGAGTTCAATTAAAAAACAACAATTATGTTCAAAATCATTTCAGAAGGCGGTTATTTCTTTATGGTACCGTTGGCCATTTTGTTAATTGCAGTGATCATTTTAGGTATTCGCGGTAATATCAGTCAAAGCAACAGTCAAAAATCCAAAAATCTACTGCAGTCTTTAGGGCTCTTTGCTTTGGTTTGGGGAATTTTAGGTCAAGTTTTAGGACTGATCGAGGCCTTAGACACCATTGAATTCATTGATGGCGTTACTATGAATATCGTAGCCGGCGGTCTTAAGCGTACCTTCCTGCCTACCTTTTTAGGAGCTATTGTATTCCTTTTTGCACGTTTTGGAATAATTATTATACAGTGGCGTGAGCAGGAAGCAATTGCCGAAAACTAGCGTATAAACTTCCGCACCAAAGACTCTAGGCCGTTAATTTTAAGTTCGTGGACTTCCTCTAGATAACGCCCCAATTTTCCTGCAGGAAATCCTTTTTGACGAAACCAAACCAAATAGGCCTCCGGCAGATCGATCAAATACCGATCCTTGTATTTTCCAAAGGGCATCTTGTAGTTGGCTAATGCTACCAGGTGCTCTTTTTGCGGATCTACTCTTTCCAAGCTACAGATTGTTTTAGCAGTTCTTGAACACGAGTCACCCACGCAGCTTCTTGGTCACGGATCACGGAATGATCCGTTTCCAGATCATATCGGGATTGCATTTCACGACGTTCCCGTTCTACTTGATCATAGAGCGCGTCTAGCTCGTCTTTAATGTTTGAGGAAAAACTAAACTCCGCAATGCGCTTGCGCAACATGCGTGCGTGTAATTCGGTAATGTCAAAATGGGTTTGTTCGTGTTGCAATACTCTTGGGCTTACGCGTTGTGGATCATACCAAGAGTTCTGCGGATAGAAATAAGCCGCAACTTCAAAGGTGAATTCATCAGTTGGCACTCCGTTGATGGTTTTAAATCCATAAGAGAATGACAAACCAGAACTGGTACTAGCCACAAAGGTGTTGCCCATTTTAGGTGTCCCTTTAAAATCACTCCAAGAAAGTTTATAGGATTCACTCCAAGCAATACGCTCTTCTGCAGTATCCGCAGCAACAAAAAGCAATAAACAAAGACTGATTGACAAAAATCTAAGCATACTTCAATAACGCGGAGCAGCTCTCATTATTGAGTTCTTCTTAAAGGTCCCAATTAAAATTCACCACTTTACGGATGTCTGGATGCAAGCTGTAATGCACGGGACAGGTCTCTCCGGTACGTTGCAAGATGGTTTTGGCCTTGTCGTCCAAATCAGCAGGTAAATGAAGTTCTACATGAATTTCAGAGATACGACGCGGGTCACTGGCCATTACCTTGGTAACCTCAGCATAACTGCCTTCCATATTGACCTCCATTTGATTGGCTTTAATACCCATAACGGTGAGCATACAATTTGCCAAGCCTGTCGCAACAGTATCTGTAGGCGAAAAGGCCTCGCCCTTGCCGTGATTGTCTACAGGAGCATCGGTAAAATATTCTCCGCCTGATTTTATGTGCTGATTTTGGGTTCTCAAACCACCCAAATAGGTCACTTTAGCTGTGCTCATTCTACTTCGATAAGTTTTAGGTCCTCTCCGTACATCATGATATAACCAGCGTTGTTGGCATATCCGCTTCCGCTGCGAACATAATAGAACTTGTTGCCTACGTATTGCGTCTCTCCATTCAAGTCAATAGCGTCGTAAAGGGATTCTGCCATGCCTAATCGCAATAAACAATCGTAGGTCACGTCAAATCCACGAATAGCAAAACGGTTTGGATATACTCCGTATTTGTTTTTATAACTGGTTACAAAAGCCTCAGGATTGTCATAGTCAAAACTGCGATAAACAGAAGGATAAGTAAACTTCAAACGGGCCAAATTTGAGTTTTGAATATCTTCAAACTCATAGGCATCGGATTTATCCAAAGTAAACAAACGCACCGTCTTGTCAGGCGGAAGTCCGTTGAGTAGACCAATCACATTACTGACCAGTACTGGATTATCCGAAGCTAAGATTACCCAATTGTCTGCAATTGGATCCAGCTGATTTTGGATATCCACCACATAAAGGAATTGCTCCTCACGCGGATCAAGCACCTTGGCGTTTGGAAACGCATTGCGCAGCATATTCTTTTCTCGTGCCTTTTTAGCATCTGCGATGATGATCATATTTTTCCCAGCGCTATTGGCTTGTAGGTACTCCATCATTCGCGCTTCTAAGAAAGCGTCAGAGGGTACCGTATTGAAAAAATTACGGCCGCCGTTGGCTTGTTGATTACTCAAAGGAGAAAGCACGGGCACATCTGCTCTGCGAAGCGCATTACTAGCACTCGTTGCGTTCTTTTGGAAAAGCGGGCCAATTACAGCATCTACTTCATCAAAATTCCCTTGCGAGATCAATTGATTGACCTTGGACGATTTGCCCTCCGTATCGAGTATTTGCAAATCCACAGAAAGTCCTTTGTCCTTGGCAAAATCCGCAGCCATTAAAACTCCGCTGTAAAAATCTAGAGCGATATTCAAGGTACGACTGTTGATAAGCAAATCTTCATTAGCTTCTACAGAGTCTCTCGAGACTTTGGTCAAGTTAAAAGGCAACATGACCACCAACTTTTTGGTATCGTAATTGGAGATCTGATATTCCAGATTGACTAAGTTGGCACTGGCCTCCGTACCAGCATCACCCATTTTTGGCAATTTGAGGATCATCCCAGCTTTTAGGCCATCCTTGGCATATGGATTCAAGGCAACGATCTCATCTTCTGTCAATCCGAACTTCACCTTTAAACGGTAAAACCCTTCTTTGGGTTGTACCTCGTAAAAGTCATAGAGGGAATCGTCTACCGTTGCATCAGCGACCACTTCATTTTGCGGCACTTTTAATACGGCTCCCATTTGTAAGGTGTCACCGATCTGCGGATTTAAAGCTTCTAACTCTGCAATACTGATTCCGTACTTGCGAGCGATACCGTATTTGGTTTCCTTAGGCAAGACCGTATGAACTTTGGTCGTATCCTTAACGGTAGTATTGTCCGGTAGGTTTCCTGTATTTCCAGTATTGCCCGTATTGGTATCCGTTGTGACCACAACTGTACGTGTAAGTACAGGAATCATGATCTTATCGCCTTTTCGAAGCTCTTCAGAATAAAGGCGCTTGTTGTACTTTTTAATGTCGTCTACCGTGACTGCATATTTCTTCGCAATGCTAAAGAGAGTCTCTTTGCGCTTTACGCGGTGTCTTTTAAAATCGACAACTTGTTCGCTGTAATTCGTTTGATCTGATTCTGATGGAATGATCAAAATATTGTTCTCCTGAATGCCTTGACGCGCATCTGGATTCAAGCGATAAATAGCTTCCTCGGTCACTCCGTATTGCTTGGCAATACTGTAAACCGTTTCTCCTTGTTTTACGTTGTGACTTTTGTAACTGGTCTGTGCTGCAGCTGCAGTAGTGAGGGCTACAAAGAACAGCAAAAATCCAATTTTAATTCCTTTCATTATTCCCATTCAATAGTTGCTGGCGGTTTAGAACTGATGTCATACACTACTCTATTAACGCCTTTCACTCGATTTATTATGCTGTTGGAAGTTTCCTGCAGGAAGTCATGTGGTAAATCCACCCAATCGGCAGTCATTCCGTCTGTAGATTCTACAGCGCGCAATGCGACTACCTGTTCATAGGTGCGTTCATCCCCCATTACACCAACAGATTGTATCGGCAATAGAATTGCTCCTGCTTGCCATACCTTATCGTAGAGACCCCATTTTTTCAAACCGTCGATAAAGATGTGATCTACTTCTTGTAAGATACGTACTTTTTCTGAGGTGATGTCGCCCAGAATACGGATCCCCAAACCAGGTCCCGGGAACGGGTGACGCCCCAAGATGTCTGGAGAGATCTCTAATTGAGATCCTACCCGACGTACTTCATCTTTAAACAACATGCGCAATGGCTCTACCACTTTTAATTTCATAAAGTCCGGCAAACCACCCACGTTGTGGTGTGACTTGATGGTCACAGAAGGACCGTTTACTGATACGCTTTCAATAACGTCTGGATAAATGGTTCCTTGTCCCAGCCAATTAACGCCTTCTACTTGATTGGCCTCATCGTCAAAAACTTCGATGAA
>NZ_CBFCWJ010000009.1:0-16426 GCF_965601605.1 Gilvibacter sp.
ATGAGTCCAATAATCAAGATAGCCATAGTGTCTTTGATACGCGTGGTCACCGCCAATACGGCGAGCAATACCAAAAAACTTCCCAAGCTGGCTGCGGCTACAATACCCCAGCTTTTGAAAGCCATTGTGGCTAAGCTTCCTCCAAAGATACCGGCACCTAATACCAGTAAGGCAACTCCCAAACTGGCTCCGCTACTGATACCCAATACAAAAGGACCGGCCAAGGGATTTCTAAACAGAGTTTGCATCATTAAGCCTGCTATCGCTAAGCCGCTACCTACCATGAGGGCGGTGAGCGCCTTAGGCAGTCTGTAATTTAATATGATATACTCCCAACTGCTGTTACTGACTTCACCACCTGTGAGAATGCTGAGCGTTTCGCCTAAAGGAATTCCAACGGACCCTAAGCTGAGATTAAGCACAAAAAATGCCAGTGTGAGCACACCACCTAATAGGAAGAATCGGAGGATATGCTTTTGGTTCATATTACTTTAGTTGGGTAAAGAAGTACAGTTCATGCTCCGGGAGCAATTCTGGATGCAAAATACGAATAAGGTCTTTGAGCACCAGATCAGGTCTGTTAGGCGCCAATTCATAATAGATCACGCCACCGGTTGGTCCTTTTAGCGTAGTAAAACTGTACACCTTGTCGTTTTTAAAGGCTTCAAATTCTGCATAGGCTGAGTTGGCTTGCTGCATTTGATCCAAAGAGGTGAATTGCCCGGGACCAATCCAATATTCTGCAGATTGCCCTTTTTCTAAAACAGCCTCTAAACTCAAGGCCAGACTGCCTTTGCCGTCTGTTTCGCCATAGCGATAATCCGCTTTGGCATCCTTTAAAAATTGACCGGCCCAACTGCTTCCATTAGGCAAATACCATACGTCTTTATACATGGCACCACTCAAAACAGAAGGAGAATCAGTGGTTTTTTGAGCCAACGCTTTTACTCTGTTGTATTCGGATTCTATTTGGGCAAAAGCTTGAGTTGCTTCGTCATTTTTACCTAGAAGCGCACCAAAGAATTTGATCCACTCCGCTTTTCCCAAAGGATCCTGTTCCACCCAATCTCCATTATAAACCACAGGAATGCCAGCTTCTTGCACGCGATCTAAAGTCTTGTTGTCGCCATCAACTCCAAAACCAACCACCACATCGGGGGCTGCAGCGATCAGTAATTCCAAATTGAGGTCTTGGGTACCGCCAAGTTCTTTTACTGTGCCGGAATCTACCAAAGCTCGTGTCTTTGGGCTGGAGATATAGTCGGTCTGTGGAAAGCCCACAAGTTTGGTTTCCCCGCCCAATGTTTCTAAGGATGGAATATGCGTTGTAGAGGTCACTACCAAACTCTTTACAGGAACCGTTAAAATGGCATCAAAGTTATCCTCCGCATCCTGTAAAGGCATAGATCGCTCCGTATAGAGTAAGTATCTAAAGGTTTTGTCGGCATCTGGCCAAGGGTCATCAACCTCTAAAATACTGTAGTCGGAATACTCATAAAGGCGAAATCCTTGCGCATGCGTTACTGTGTTCTCAACGCTTTGACGATCAGAAGTATCGGTAGTATTTTCTTCGGAAGATTTATTCTTGCAGGCTACAAAAGCGAGCAATGCAATTAGAATAGAGAGGGTTTTACGCATGTTCAAAAATAATATTATTTGTCCTTTACCGAGCTCGCGGGATTTAATTTGTTTAGTTTTGCGCCGTATTGGGTGGACATGGCCTTAGACGGTTATGTTCTTAAAAGGGAATCTTGTGAAAGTCAAGAACTGTTCCCGCAACTGTAAGCGATGCCTTTGGCATTAGGAAGTTGATCAAACGCCACTGTTTCTAAAGAAATGGGAAGGCCAATTTCCGCAGCAAGTCAGGAGACCTGCCCAGCACGATCATTATTAGTTAAACTTTCGGGATAAAAGTTTTGCATGCTGATTCAGTCCACAGCGGACTGAGCATACTTGCCACATCTTTTATTCCAGTAAACATCTTTAAAATGAAGAAGATTCTTTGTATTACTGGAATGGTGTTGGGTTTTGCCACTGTCGGATTTTCACAGACCGATGGACGTGAGCAGGCCTTAGACACTGTTTTTTTAGATTCCAAAACCCCTTTGACCTCCGCCAATAGCGGAAAGGTTATCACAACGATCTCTGCAGAGCAGATTGCGCAAGAACCCAACAGTTCTGTAGCACAATTGCTCAATCGCGCTGCCGGAATTGAGATCAACGGTAGCCGTTCTAACGGAGGGCAGAACCTCGGTTATTTTGTACGCGGTGGTAGAAACCGTCAAGTTGTTGTTTTGATTGATGGAGTTCAAGTGAATGATCCATCGCAGATCGCCAATGATTTTGATTTGCGCTTGCTGCCTGCTTCTGCCTTTGAAAAGATAGAAGTACTCAAAGGTGCTTCTAGTGTGCTTTACGGTTCAGGAGCTGCAACTGCAGTTATTTCCTTGACTAGCAAAAAGAATGATAACAAAGTTTTTGGCGTGCAGGCCAGTACTAGTTTATCCACTGAGAATTCAAGCGAGAACACCGGCATTGGAATTCAAACCTTCAACAATTCCGCGCGTTTAGGCGGAACTTATAAAGGCTGGTCTTACCAGATGCAGATCGATCATCAATCGCGAACAGGGCTTTCTGCAGTAGCTGCGCCAGAAGGAGAGCCAGCTTTTGCCAATGATCCATTCAATTCCTATTCTGCGACTGCAACTGTTGGTTATGCCTTTAACAATGGATTGAGCATTAGCAGAAGCTTTACCAATGCTCGTTTTAAAGCTGCATTTGACAATTTTGACTATACCGACGCGAATAATTTAAGCACGACCCAACTGGAACAGTTGCGCGGTAATTTGACTTACCGTTACAAAAAAGGACGTGTAGTGGTAAACGATGCCTACAGTTGGACGGAGCGTGATATTGAGTCTTCCTTCCCATCACGTTTTGACAGTCGTTTCTTTGCTGTGGATGGTTTTTGGAACCATCAGTGGAGTAAGCAGTTTAGCACCGTAGTTGGTGTCAATGCACAATTCAGTGATTTCAACAGCTTCTCAATTCCTTTTGGAGAGACCGAGTTCAATCAGGACATCAATGACCAAACCGCAGACTTTGATATCATTGACCCATATTTGAATGTGGTATATCAAAGTGATTTTGGATTGAACCTGAATGTTGGAGTGCGATTAAATACACACAGCAATTATGACAACGCCGTAGTTTATCACATCAACCCTTCTTACAACACTAAGTTAGGAGATCTTAACGCTAAGGTTTTAGCGAGCTACAGTACCGCTTATATTACACCGAGTTTGTTCCAGTTGTTTGATCCTAGTTTTGGAAACTTGGAGTTGGATCCGGAAAACAATCGTACCATTGAAGCTGGTTTGGCTGTGGGGAAAGCAGAGTCTTTCCAGGTGAGTGTTGTTTACTTTAACCGCTTGGAAGAGGACTTTATTGACTTTGTTACGGTAGATCCTGATCTGTTCATCTTCCAGTATCAAAACATTACGGAAGATTTCACAGCTAGTGGTATTGAAGTAGAAGGGCAGTTCACAACGGGTCAATTCCGCTTTAACGCTAATTATACCTACACCAAACCAGACGAACGCTTCAACCTGCGTATTCCGGAGCATAAATTAAATGCGAACCTAAACTACCAATGGACACAGAAGTTCAATACCGGTTTGCAGTATCAATACAACGCCGAACGTGAGGATGCCTTTTTCAATTCCGTGAGTTTTGAGAACGAGGCGGTAACGCTAGATGCCTTTGGTATCTTGGACTGGTACGGACAATACCGCTTAAATGACGCTATTCAATTCACAGCACGCGTAAACAACCTGCTCAATGAAGAGTACGAGGAATTGTTCCGTTTCCAAACCCTAGGTAGAAACTTCAGCCTAGGAATGAATATAAACTTATAAGCCTATTTAAAATTACCAGTGAATTCTGGTAAGGGAAGATCGTAGATCATCTCGTTAAAAAATGGCAACTGCTCTTTGCGGCCTGAGACTTCTTTAAGTTCCTGGCCGCTTGTTTTTGGTGCAGCACCAAATCCGGCTCCCGTGATCTGATTCAAGGCCTCTGCCAATAACGGCTCGTTTACATCCCCTAAGATTCCAAGATTGCTGTAATCTTCTGGTAAAAGCGTATCTGGCACCAAACCGTCAAAATAATCGGTTACGCCATTAGCATTAATTGATTTTAAGATCAAAGGTTGCATGGCATAGGTGTGATCTGGATTTGCTCCAGTACGTCCAAAGTTCTCTGAGTCATATAGGGTAGTAGAGGCTGTAAATTTCCCAGTGGTTGTGCCTCCAATTTGAACCACATTGATCCACGGATCCAAGCCGTTGATCACCAATTCACTGGCTGAGGCTGATCTTCGGGTGGTTAAAATATAAACGTTGGTCAAGTTCAAACTGTTCAAACTCGTACCGTTACGCGTGTCGTTTCTAAAGCGGTTCACTAAGCGCTCCGGATCATTAGCTTCAAAGAAAGCCTGGTTGTCGCTGTTCCACTGTTCTGTAGTAAAGATCTCCCCGGTGAATTGCCCGGTGATCATGCTGGAAAGACTAATTGCTGATAGTACCGAACCTCCCGGATTGTAGCGCAGGTCTAAAACTAGATCAGTCACACCATTGGCAGCAAATTGTCCAAAAGCATCATTGAGTTGTTCGTCAAAATTAGCGGTGAAGCCGTTGTACATCAGATAGCCAATATTCTGTCCGCTTACATTTAAAGTCTCTGCTACTAGAATTGGGTTCTCCGTATATTCTACTTTGGTAAGGGTTACTTCTTCTCCGGTTGGAGTTACTGTGGTTCCATCAAAGGTGGCTAAACCAATGGTATAGGTGTCGGCGCTAAAAAGGCCTCTAAAGTTGTCGTTGTTGATCTGTTGCCCGTTTACGGTATTGAAGATCACTCCTCGAGTCAAACCTTCAGCTTCTGCGCTGGTCCCTGGCAGTATATAACGCACATAACCAAAGATCTCAAAGTCGCTGTCTGGATAGAAAACCAAACCGAATTCCATACCGTTATTTTTGGTCACTCCTTGAAACTGCTGTTCTAAGGCGATATAATCATCCACTAAAAAGCTAAATCGATCTATAGTGCCCGGCTGGAATAACAGATCGTCAAAAATTGCTTCAGGACTCGGGTATGAGGCTGTAAAGGCTGATTTCTCCTCTACCGTAGCAAAACGGTCGTTGGCCAAATTAGGCACATCGTCTTTATAGAGATAGAAGGCGTTTAGGCCATTCCAAATAAAGTCATTGATGGTAAAGGCAACGTTTCCATTGTTATTGGTCAGGTTATCGTCTTGATCTTCAAAACAGGCAACGGTTGTAAATACCAAGAGCACCGCCGCGCTAAGTAGGGATAATTTTCGCATAGCTTTTTTTAATAAAGGCAACATGAACTGTGCCATATCCTATTGAGTCGATAAAACTTTTAGTTCCTTGCTAAACAGAGCAAAAACACAGCTTCCTTGCGAATTTAAACTTTTTTTGTAACAAAAAATTGCCTGGTTCGTCCTAACTTCAGAAGCGCATAATTGCCAACCATCAGAAAATGAAACAACAGGAGTTTTTAAACATAGTATTGCCCTTTAGGGATAAGATGTATCGTTTAGCGCGAAGAATCCTGGTTTCTACTGATGAGGCAGAAGATGCGGTTCAAGAAGTTCTTTTAAAGTTGTGGAAAGGAAAGGAACGCATGAGCAACTATAAAAATCCAGAGGCTTTTGCGATGACCATGACCAAAAACTACTGTTTGGACCGATTAAAATCCAAACAAGCCGGACACTTAAAGATCGTGCACAGTAACTACCAATCACCTCACGCCCGATTGCAAGATCAGGTAGAGGCCAATGACGGAGTTCGCATGGTCTTTGAGATTATGGAAACCTTACCCGAGCAACAAAAGATGATTATTCAGCTGCGTGATGTGGAACAATATGAATTTGACGAGATCGCAGAAATATTAGGAATGAAACCTACAGCGATTCGTGTGGCATTGAGCCGAGCGCGTAAAGCAGTACGGGAAGCATTGATAAAAAAATACAATTATGGAGTTAGCTAAGATAGAATCCCTATTGGAGCAGTATTTTGAGGGAAACACCACCCTAGAGCAAGAAGCTCAATTACAGCAGTACTTTGCTACTGCAGACCTGCCGGACCATTTGGCCCCTTATAAAGACCTCTTTGCAGGCTTTGGGTATATGCGTCAGCAGAAATCAGAAACCGAATTCGTGGTGCCACAAGTCAAAAGACGCAATCCAATTTGGGGTTACGCCGCAGCAGCACTAATTGGAGTGTTATTGAGTGTTGGAGTCTTTATGAACAACAACGCAGACGATGCCCCAACCTTGACCGCTGAACAACAAGAGGCTATAGAAGCCTTTGAAGAAGCGAAGAAAGCGTTGCAGATGTTGTCTGGAAATCTCAATGACGGAATTGAGGGGATGGCCTACCTCAATGAATTTGACAAGGCCGCAGAACAGATTTTTAAGTAAGATTAATCAATCGAAAAACAACGTATGAATTGAGCGTAGTTTTCTTTAGAGAACTATGTCAGAACAAGACGGAACCCGAATTAAAATTACAGGAACCGCTTGTTTAACCTAAATCACAAATTAAGAAAGATGAAACGAGTTATAATTTTAGTAATGGCATTTGTAGTAACGGCAACCGGATTTGCTCAAGATGTTTTTGACAAATACGAGACCAACGGAAAAGTAACTTCCTTTGTTGCTACCGCCAAGATGTTTAAGTTGATCAGAGATATCGACTTTGAAACCGATGATCCAGAAGCGCAAGCTTACAAAGACCTTATTGACAATATTGACAATATCCGTGTTTTTGTAACAGAAGATGAAGCCACCCGTAACGATATGAACACAACGGTGACTAATTACCTAAAGAGCAATTCTGAACTGGAAGAGTTAATGCGTGTAAGTGCAGAAGGAAAGCGTGTTCGTTTTTATTCTCAAGACGGAGAGAGTGAAGGCTTTGTCAAGGAGCTTCTCATGCATGTGACCGGTGATGTTGATGGCAAGCAAATGTCAGTCATCATGAGCCTTACCGGAGATTTGAACCTGAGTCAGATCTCGCAACTCACCAAGGACTTAAAGTTGCCAGGTAGCGAAGAGCTCAAGAACATCGATAACAAAAACTAACCCTATTGAAACATCTATTAGCATTATTTAGCTTAGGTATTCTCCTCGCTGCGACTTTAGTAAGTTGCAATGAGGAGCCTACCTTACAGTCCTACTTTGTAGACAAACAAGAAGACAACCGTTTTGTAAAATTCGATCTGCCTTCAAGCCTGATCACAGAAGACAGTGATCTGCTCAACGCAGAACAAAAAGAGGTGATGCAGTCTGTGCGTAAGCTCAACATTATGGCTTACCCCATTAAAGAAGGAGATTCTTTAAAAGCAGAGTATCAGATAGAAAAGCAAAACGTGATTGATATCTTGGCTAGAGAACAGTATCAGACCTTGATCAGTTTTGGATCTCCAACCCAAGGAGCTTCCTTGAAGTTTGTTGGAGAAACCGACGCTATTGACGAGTTGGTGATTTTTGCCAGTGATGAGGAGCGCGGTTTTGCAATCTTTAGACTGACAGGAAACGATATGGATCCGGAGAAGTTTGTCAATATGATGCGCTCCATTGAAACGGGAGATCTGGATGTTAGCCAAATGAATGGCTTGGGACAGCTCTTTGATACTAGCGAGGAAGATTACGACGATTCTTGGGAAGACCAAGAAGGTTGGGTAGACGACGAACAAAATCAAACCCAATTGGATTCCATCATCGACGAGATCGAGGACTAAACAAGATTAAAAATATAGCAGGATATTAGATTCCTGTGTAAGATGCTGGTGTAATAGCCAGCATTTCTTGTTTTAAGGCGTCAGATACATCCAAAGACTTAATGAAAGCAGCCATGGTCTGCTCAGTAATGGCTTCATTGGTACGGGTAAGTCCTTTCAAAGCCTCATAAGGATTTGGATAGGCCTCACGACGTAAAATGGTCTGAACCGCCTCAGCAACTACTGCCCAGTTGTTTTCAAGGTCACCGGCAAGGGCTTGCTCATTCAATAACAATTTACCCAAACCTTTTAGGGTGGCTTGCATGGCGATCACGGTATGCGCTAAAGGCACTCCGATATTACGCATCACCGTAGAATCTGTTAGATCACGTTGCAAGCGGCTCACAGGGAGCTTAGCAGCCAAGTGTTCAAATAATGCATTAGCAATTCCTAAATTCCCTTCAGAATTCTCAAAGTCAATTGGATTTACTTTGTGCGGCATAGCCGATGAACCAACTTCTCCCTTTTTGATCTTCTGTTTGAAGTAATCCATGGAGATATACGTCCAAAAATCACGGTCCATATCCAGGATGATCGTATTGATACGTTTTAGGCCGTCAAATAGTGCAGCCATATGGTCGTAATGCTCAATTTGCGTAGTTGGAAAGGAGTGGTGAAGTCCGAGTTTTTCCTGTACGAAATCCGTAGCAAAGCCTTTCCAATCTATCTGTGGATAGGCTACTTGATGCGCGTTGAAGTTACCGGTAGCTCCTCCGAACTTAGCCGCGCTTTTCACATCGTTCAAAAGATCTAATTGCTCTTTTAAACGAACTACATAAACATCGATCTCTTTCCCCAAACGGGTAGGAGAGGCCGGTTGTCCGTGGGTACGGGCCAACATGGGAATGTCTTTCCATTCCTGTACAAACCCTTCCAGTTTTTGGATCAGCTCTAAAAAGACAGGAATGTATACATCATTAACAGCCTCCTTCAAAGACAAAGGCACTGCCGTGTTGTTGATGTCTTGCGAGGTGAGTCCAAAGTGAATGAATTCCTTTTGAGCGCCAATTCCCAAACGATCAAATCCTTCTTTAATGAAGTACTCAACTGCTTTTACATCGTGGTTGGTAACCCCTTCAATTTCTTTAACACGTTTGGCGTCTTCTGAGTTGAAATCGGTGTAAATTTTACGCAGTGCATCAAATTGGCTGTGATCAAAATCAGCGAGCTGAGGCAAGGGCAATTCACACAGGGCAATGAAGTATTCCACTTCTACCTGAATGCGGTATTTGATCAAGGCTTCTTCCGAAAAATAATCGGCTAAAGCACTTGTTTTACTCGCGTAGCGTCCATCAATGGGTGAAATTGCTCGAAGGGCCGTATTGCTCATCTTGGCTGATTTTTAAGAAAGGGCTAAGATACGTTTTAAAACGAAATTTTAGGGTCTCTTTCCAGCCTGAAATTTCTCGATCTTGGCCAGAAAGGTCCGGGTACGCGCTTTGTAGGCTGCAGAGTGATTGGCATAGCCTTCTTGCAGGATCATCTTTAGCTCCGGATGCACCCAATCAAACTCAGTTCCCAAATAGTACAAACTTTGAATGCTGTAAGCTTTACAAGCTACTTTTTCTTCATTGATCACCCAATCAAAACAAGCCGCAGTCAGCGCTTCTCGATGTTCTCGATTTAGGGAAGATCGCACAGCGTCATTTATATCTTTATAGTATCCCAGACAAAGCAATTCCGTGATCTTGGCAAAAGGTCTTTTGGCTTGATCTTTTTTGAGTTCGGGAATAATGGTGTAGTACAAATCCAAATGTGGTAATAAGAGCTCCATTCGAGCCTTGCAGACAAATTCAAGCACCCAAGCCGCCTTGTGAGAACGATCGGTAGACTCGTCAGCACAGAATTTTAAGAGGTACTCAAACGAGGCTGGGTTTTTCAAAACCCAATCTGCTGCCTCCTGCCGGCTGGCTCGGTAGGCCTTAGCGTAATTTAACGTTTCTTCAAGAGCTTCTCGCAACAATTTGTTATACTTTGATCGTTCAACTAACTGTGGCATGAAGATACTTAAAAAAGTCCTCACCTTGGCTTTAGTAGCCTTTGTGGTGATGCAGTTCTTTCGCTTAGACAAGAACGAGGCGGCAGGTGATTACTTAGAAGCATTCGTTGCGGAGACCAATCCACCTACTGAGGTCATGGAAACCCTTAAAACGGCCTGTTTGGATTGTCACAGTAATAATACGCGCTATCCCTGGTATGCCGAGATTGCTCCGATTTCCTATTGGTTGGATGATCACATACGTCACGGTAAAGGAGAACTAAACTTCTCGGAATGGGCTAACTATTCTAAAGGTCGTAAGGACCATAAGATGGAGGAGATCATTGAGCAGGTTGAGAACCGTTGGATGCCCATGACCTCTTACACCAAGGTACATAAAGATGCAATTTTGACTGATGAGCAGATTGCAAGCATAGTGTCTTGGGCCCAGCAGTATCGCGCTTTGATCAATTTAGGAGATCGACCACAGTAGGTATTCCTTTCGTTGCGGTCTCAGCGATCACTTGAATGCGCCCACCAGAAGCAATAGCGGGCTTGGGGTCTACAAAAAAGATAGGTAAATCTACAGGGGCGTAATTTAAAAGCCCAGCTGCAGGATACACTTGCATGGAAGTTCCCACTATGATCAGTGCCTCACATCGGCTTACAATTTCAACTGCTTTTGGGATTAGTGGAACATCTTCTCCAAACCACACAATGTGAGGCCTGAGCTGATGTCCATTTTTACTTAAGTCTCCCAGGTTCACGTCTTTTTTCCAAAGCTTAATATCATCGTGGAATTTGCTGCAACGCACTTTTAAGAGTTCGCCGTGTAAATGCATCACCTTGGAGCTTCCGCCGCGTTCGTGTAAATCATCTACATTTTGGGTGATAATGTCTACCTCATGTCTTGTTTCTAAGCCTGCTAAAGCCTCATGAGCAGCGTTGGGGCTTACTTCTAAAAGTTGTCTTCTGCGCTGGTTGTAAAAGTCCAGAACCAGTGCTGGATTGGCCCGCCATCCTTGAGGAGAGGCTAATTCCATAACATCGTGACCTTCCCAAAGGCCGTTGGAATCTCTAAAGGTTTTCAATCCACTTTCTGCGCTGATACCAGCACCACTGAGTACGGTGATCTTCATTTGATTGGTGAGCTTGAGAATATTTACTAATTTACAAATTATGGACGCCGAATTATTCGCATATCTGGAGGATTTTTTAACCCCGAGAAGACGGGAATTGTTTAAGGACATCCTCGCGCAGCGAACCAAACACATTACTGTAGTTACTGAAGGAGTGTATCAGTTGCACAACACCTCTGCGGTGGTGCGTAGCTGCGATATCTTTGGAATTCAGGAGTTGCATGTCATTGAAGAGATAGAAGGCCGTCGTATTGATAAAGAGATCGCCATGGGCGCTCAGAAATGGGTGGATGTGATTCGGTATGATTCTGTGGAGTCTTGTATTGCAGCCCTACGTGATCAAGGCTATAAGATCATAGCGACCACGCCCCATGGAGAGGCTGTAGGCCCTAAAAAGCTCGACATTACTGGAAAGATCGCCTTATTCTTTGGCAAAGAAGGAGATGGTCTGAGCGACTACGTTATGCAGCAGGCCGACGCACATTTGACCATACCGATGTACGGTTTTACGGAAAGCTTGAATATTTCTGTGGCTGCCGCCATTAGTCTTTACGAATTGGTGGGTAGACTCCGCAGTGAAAACATCCAATGGCAATTTACTGAAGCTGAGATCAAAGACAAACGAATTAATTGGACACTTAAAAGCATTAAAAATGCTGATCAGATCATAGACCGGTTTTTAGAAGATCGAAATAATGGTTAGCTTTAAAGACTAACTAAACTTTTATCGATATGATTGTCCTCTACATTTTAGGGGGACTAGTAGCGCTTATAGCACTATTGGCCCTTATCGCCCCAAAGAGTTACCACGTAGAACGTACTATAGTAATCAATAAACCCAAAAATGAGGTCTTTGGTTATTTGAAGTACATTAAGAATCAAGACCATTGGTCGCCTTGGAAAGCCAAAGACCCCAATATGAAACAAGAGTTTGAAGGGGAAGACGGCACGGTTGGTTTTGTTTCTAAATGGGAAGGAAACAAGGATGTGGGTGTTGGCGAGCAAGAGATCAAGAAGATCGATGAAGGCAACCGATTGGATACGGAATTGCGTTTCTTCAAACCTTGGAAGTCCCAAAGTGATGCCTACATTCAAACGGATGAGCATGAAGGCGGAACAAAAGTGAGCTGGGGGTTTACGGGGAACAATCCCGTGCCCATGAATATCATGATGCTCTTTTTCAATTTTGATAAGGCCGTGGGTAAAGATTTTGAGGAAGGCTTGAGTAAACTCAAAAGCATTTTAGAATCATGAGCAGTGTTGTGGCCAATTGGTTTGAGATTCCTACTGCAGATATCAATCGGGCTAAAACCTTTTATGAGTCCATTTTGCAATGTCAGATGCAATTGGTGAACATCGGCGGATTTGATATGTGTTTTTTTCCAGGCGATGGAACCCAAGGGGCTACAGGAGCCTTGATCAATCATGAAGAGTACACGCCCAGCCATGCAGGGACTTTGGTCTACCTAATGACTCAAGATGTCGCTGAGCCGCTGAGTCGGGTAGTGGATGCTGGAGGAAAGGTATTGCGTGAAAAGACTTTGATAGCACCAGAGCATGGCTATATGGGAGTTTTTGAAGATACTGAAGGCAATCGCGTAGCGCTTCATTCCAATCAATAAAAAAACCGCGCCAGAGGCACGGTTTGTCGTAAAAGTGTATGTCTTAGATCAATTTGAATTAAGCCAAGCGAACATTAACTGCGTTCATACCTTTTTTTCCTTCTTTTAATTCAAATGATACTTTATCGCCTTCTTTAACTTCATCAGCTAGTCCGGAAATGTGAACAAAGTAATCCGTGTTTGAATCATCTTCAGTGATAAAGCCATAGCCTTTATCATCGATGAAGAACTTTACGGTTCCGTGTAACATAAAAAATAATTAATAATACTTATTTACAAAGGTACGGCTTAATACAAGGCGGAATTCAATAAAACCCAATAATTCCGCTCAAAATGTTAAAATTAATCTAGCCGTAACACTGCCTTAGCTTTGCAATGACAGATAAACAGCGAAGAAATGACAGATTGTGCCTCCTAAAACAAAGACGTGAAAAATTGCGTGATTGAACCTTAAATTGGGCAAACTGTACAAAACTGCGCCAACAGTGTAGGAAATCCCTCCTGCCAATAAGTACCATAAGGATACGGTGTCCAAATTGTTGATCATGGGTTTAACCGCAAAGATCACCATCCAACCCATAGCCACATAGAGTATAGTCGATAACTTGTCATAGCGCCCAGTAAAGAACAGTTTGAGTACAACTCCTCCTAGTGCCAACCCCCAAGTAATTCCGAATAACACCCAGCCCACAGTTCCGTTGAGGGTGGTTAATGTAAAAGGGGTATAGGTACCTGCAATTAAAAGATATATCGCAGCATGATCAAAGATTCTAAAGCGCCTGCGCAGTTTGGGTTTTTTGCTCCAATGATATAAAGTAGATGCTGCGTAGAGAACAATCATACTCGCTCCAAAAATACTCCAACTCACTATATGCCAAGCAGAACCTTGGGTGCTGGCCTTTACTACCAATAGAGGTAATGCCGCCACAGCCAATAGAAAACCAATACCGTGTGACCAGATATTGAGCTTTTCCTCCATGGCGGAGTAGGTAACCAGATCGTGATGTTGGGGCGCGGAATCTTTCATATCAATATTTAGCGGACTTGCCTTTGTTGGTCGTTTTTAGAATAAACGCTCTAAGGTCATTGTTCGCTGCTTCAAGGTCTTGTCGGCGCAGATACATCATATGACCAGAGCGATACCCTTTAAATTCAAAACGGTCTTTCATACGTCCGCTAGGGTCAATTTGCCACATGGTATACTTGGCGTTGAAATAGGTAGTGGCGCCATCATAATAACCTGATTGTACCAAAACGTTCAAGTACGGATTCTCAGCCATGGCAGCGCGCAACTCATCGCGGACATTATTATTTCTATTATCCCAAGGTCTCACAGGACCAAACATATTGTACTTCACATCGGTCCTGAAGTTGAGGTGCTCTCTGATGTAAAAGTTGATAGCAGGTGTAAACGAGTGTAACCAAGAGGTGATCTCTGAATTGTAATCCGGGCTGTCTCCAGCAATGGTCTTGTCCAAACCTAAATAACGAGAATCCAAACGGCCAACTGTATATCCGCTGCGCTCGCGTAATAGATCTTTCCAGAAGTAATTTGTCGGAACATCGAGATTTAAGTCCAAAATGGTCTTTTTACTCAGTCCAGAATAATAACTCATTTTGGTAGCAATAGCTTCTTTCTCCGCATCGGAGATGAATCCGCCTTTGGCCAAAGCAGGCATCAACTCATCAATGGCAAAAGCCTCTGCTTCTGGCAGGACCTCCAAAAGATCCTTGCTCTGCAATTCTGGTGGCAACACCTTATGATGCCAGGCCGTAGCCGTGTAGTAAGGAAGGTTGAGTGCTGATTCTACCGGCACATCGCTATTAAACACCAAATAATCCGCAGGAGATACCATGATCACTCCGTTGAGATACATCCATTGAGCTCCTTGAAGTTCCTTAGCCAGCCCCATTACACGGGTTCCTCCATAACTCTCCCCGATTATGTATTTGGGTGAACGCCAACGGTTGTTGCGGGTTACAAAAGTATTGAGCCATTCTGCTAAGTATTCTATGTCCGCATTGATCCCAAAGAATTTGGATTTATCCACCTCCTTGCCCATAGCAGGAATGGTTCTGGAATATCCCGTATTGGCTGGATTGATAAAGACAATATCAGCAACATCTAGAATCGAGTAGGGATTCTCTTGAACTCCATAAGGTTGCACCGGATAGCCTTCATCATCAATTTTTAAGGTTTTTGGACCGGTATAGGCCACGTGCATCCAAACAGAAGCAGAACCCGGGCCACCGTTAAAAGACATGATCAAAGGCCGCGCCTCATTGCTGCCCACGTCTGTACGTTGGTAATAGGTGTAAAACAAACTCGCAATAGGATTGCCATTTTCATCCCAAACCGGTTGTGTCCCAGTGGTTGCCGAATAGCTTACGGGTTTCCCCATGATGGTGGTCTTGTGATTAGTAACCACGGTAGTGTCAATCGGAAGTTCTACTTGCTGAGCAAATCCTGCACTTGAAAATAGAACTGCAGCAATAAAGACAAGGAGTTGTTTGGTTGTTTGCATGACTTTAAGGTTGGTTTGTATTTAGCGGATAAAAGTTACTAATTCTGTGAGGATTACAGATTTGTAAAATCGTTTTTAAATTTGATTGCCTGCTGGATGTGCGCCAAATGATGGCGGCAATGCCAGTCGTAATGCCCTAGAGCTTCACCTAAAGGAACCAAGGCTTCCTGATCCGGATGATAGTAAGGCCGCTTAAAATCTTCTGAATTCATTTTACTTACACAATTGGACCAGCGGCTGTGAATGCCTTCTAACATTTTTATGCTCGCAGAAAGATCGTCCTTGGTGGCGTCGTCAAACTCTGCCCAAAGTGCCTCTTTATAAGGCTTTATAATGGGATTGTCTTCTGTAAGCGCTAATTTAAAACGGGTAAGCGCATTCATATGTGAATCTGCGCAATGGTGCACCACTTGCTTAATGCTCCATCCTTCAGGACGATAGATATAAGCCAATTCTGCAGGCGACAGGTTTTTGACCAGCTCATTGACCTGGGCAGGAAAATCTCTAATAGTTGCAGCCCAATCGCTGTGATTGGTTGCATCGATCTGTTGGGGTAATTGATCCTTACCGATGGGATAGCGAAGTGTGTCTAAGTTCATTGATTAAGAATTTAATGCTTCTTTATAGGTGTTTATTGCGCGTTCTCTAGCCATTTTGTGTTCCACCATAGGCTCAGGATAATTAGCTGATTGATATTCTGGCACCCAAGTATCTAAATACTCGCGCTGCTTGTCAAACTTATCGATCTGCGTAGTTGGGTTAAAAACTCTAAAGTAGGGTGCTGCATCACAGCCAGTACCGGCTGCCCATTGCCAGTTCCCGTTGTTAGCCGCCAACTCATAGTCTAAGAGTTTTTCGGCAAAATAAGCTTCTCCCCAACGCCAATCGATCAGCAGGTGTTTGCACAAAAAGCCTGCGGTGATCATACGCACGCGATTGTGCATATAGCCCGTATTGTTGAGTTCTCTCATACCTGCGTCTACAATAGGGTAGCCCGTGTTGCCCTCACACCATTTTTTAAACTCCTCCTTGTTGTTGCGCCAAGGAACAGCATCGTATTTTTCGCGGAAGTTATTGTTGACCACCTTGGGGAAATGATAGAGGATCTGCATAAAAAATTCACGCCAAATAAGTTCGCTCAAAAAGGTGCCTTCCGCATCCTTTACTTTGTTTACTAGCGTACGAATACCAACAGTCCCAAAACGCAAATGTGGCCCCAAACGGCTAGTGCCGTCTTTTGCCGGGAAGTTTCGGGTGTCTTTGTAAGTCGCAACAACATCCAAATGGTAATCG
>NZ_CBFCWJ010000010.1:0-11153 GCF_965601605.1 Gilvibacter sp.
CTTTATTACCTTTATGCAGCTTCATGGGCCAGTAATGCAGTAGAATCCTTTAGATATCGAATCATAGACAAACGTCCCGTGGTTTTTGATACCATCCACCTAAACGCTGTGCAGCTCAAGGAAGATGAAACCTTCGTGTTTACCTATATGCCCTTTGCGGATACTTATGAAGAATTCCTGAAAAGGAGCCCCTTCCAGAACGTAAAGCTGCTTTACAAAGAGCCGGATTAGGCATTACTGAAGACACCAAGCGAGCAGACTCCATTCATTATTCTGTTATTCCATGGTTGGATTTTACCAGCTTATCTCATGCCCGTAGTTTCTCCTTCCCAGACAGTTGTCCTAAGGTGAGTTTTGGCAAAATGATCTCAGAATCAGACCGCTTGAGAATTCCCTGTGCTATTCACGTGCATCATGCGCTAATGGATGGTTTCCATGTGGGACAATTTGTAGATAAAATTCAAGAGTTTCTGAATCAAAACTGATCGTTAATCCCTGAAAGGCTTTAGCATTTTTACCTATCTTTATCAAAAATTGCGACACTACAATTGATCGTTAAAAGCAGCGTTTGGGGTCAAACGGGAATTCGTTCCTGTATCGTTTTGGGTTTGTTGTTGTTGATCTTCGGATCGATGCAGGCTCAGGATAGCTTCTGCGCTGATTTTAAAGACGGCAGGTTCTACATTCCCCCCACTGAGGAATTGCCTGTTTCCTACATGATCACACGTCAAGGAGAATCCTTAGTAGAAACGGTGGACAGCGCGCCAAAAGGGCTGCTTCCAGAAAATGCTGAAAACCCCAAATACGGTATCATCAAGTGGATCAATTCCTGTTCTTACAGAATTTGGTTTGACGACTCAAAAGGTCCTTTGGATGAAGTGCAGCAAATGATTAATCGCAACAATGGAGTTCTTATTGAATTTCTGAGCGTAGACGGTAACTGCGTGAATTACAGGGGAACCTTGGAAAAGCCAGATGAGATTGTCACCTTTTTGGGACAACAATGTAAGTATTAACCGCGTTTCATTTCAGTATGCTTTTTAGGTCATTCTTAGTGGCTTTCCTGTTGAGCCTATCAGGCTTTGCCCAAGAATGTCCAAATTTGACCTTACCCACAGCAGGAGCTACCAATGTGCCCGTTGATACTGCAATTTCGTGGGAAGAGGTTGTTGGAGTAACCGGTTATGTAGTCTCCTTAGGAACTACTCCGGGAGGCGGTGAGATCGTCTCTAATCAACCGGTTGGCTCCGTGACTACTTACAATCCGCCTTTAGGCTTACCGGAGTCTACAACCATCTATGTGACCATAACGCTTTTCTTCTTTGATCAGCCAGACATTATTTGTGATGCCATCCCGTTTACTACGCGCAACGAGGTTAATCCACCGACCTGTACTAACCTGAACTCACCCTTGGACGGTGATACAGGGGTTAATGTAGGAACTAACTTAAGTTGGAATTACGCTCCTAGAGCTACAGGATACCGTCTCACCATTGGAACTGCGCCGGGTCTTGGAGATATTGAATTGAATTTAGACGTTGGTAATACCTTAACCTATAACCCACCAGCAGATTTCCCTGCAGGCACTGAGATCTTTGTGGAGATCGTGCCCTATAATGAAAACGGAATTGCAACGATCTGTAATGAAGAATCCTTCATTACAGGCTCTTTAGGTGAACCTCCTGGATGTACCATGCTGATCAACCCTGTTGACGGACAATTCAATGTAGCGCTCTCACCCTTATTGGAATGGGAACCTGTGCCTGGAGCAACAGGCTATTTGCTGTATATAGGCCGATCTCCTTTTGAGAATGATGTGGTGGATGGAGCCATCTTTACCACTACCTCTACTTTTGTGTTCAATTTTGAACCCAACAACACCTATTTTGTCCGTATTATTCCGTTTAACGACGCAGGACAAGCTATAGATTGTCTACAAGAGTCGTTTTCTACCATTTTGGGTTGTGGACCTTTCTTTGATGAAGAGACCGGAGAGCTCGTTGTATTGAATCCAGAGATCAGCTTTCCAGACAGTATTGGAATTTGTTTGGGTGATATCCCTCGAGTGGTTACCGCAACAGACCCTGCGGATGGATACCGCTGGTATCGCGTTACGGAATCCGGGGACTTATTGCTGATCTCAGAAACAGAAACTGTGGAACTTGAAGAAACGGGCAATTATGTCTATGAAGCTTACGTGACCACTGACGATGGCCAAGGCTCCCTTTTGGAATGTGCAAGCTCTTCTGAGTTTACCGTGGTAGCTTCTCAAGAAGCGCAGATCGATGAGTTCTTTATTCGTCAATTTGGGGATTTCTTTAATGTGGAGACCGTGGTTTCTGGTATTGGTGATTACGAGTTTGCCTTGGACATTGATGGGCCCTATCAGGATTCCCCAGAATTCAATGGGCTTACAGAGGGCAACTACATTTTGTACATCCGTGACAAAAACGGCTGCGGTATTGTAGAGCGCCCATTTAGATTGTTGTTCCCACCAACTGGATTTCCACCTTATTTCTCCCCTAACGGAGATGGTGTGAATGATCTGTGGAACTATATCGCGCCTCGTGTGGATCCTTTACCATTAAGAGACATATACATTTACGATCGCTATGGCAAGCTCTTGGCCCGCATCAATCCTAACGGCCGTGGCTGGGACGGAATTTACCGCGGCAACCCTTTGCCATCATCAGGTTATTGGTATCGTGCTGAAACTTTTGACAATCAAGTTTTTAGAGGATATTTCTCCTTAGTTAGATAAAGGTTATTTCTTTTTCACCCACTCGGAATTTGGCAAATAAAGCCGTAAATTTGAGTAAAAATTGCCATGAAGATCGTACTTCTGTTAGGCGTTTTCATTATGTGGGCAACTCAACCCTTACTGATTGACTTTGGAACCCAGGGCAATAACCAAGATTGGTTTGCTCTCAACGATGGGGTTATGGGCGGTATGTCCAGCGGAAGATTAAACTACACCCCAACTAGTTTCGTGTTTGAAGGCCAAGTGTCTTTGGAGAACAATGGAGGATTTGCCTCAGCAAGAGGTCCTTTTGAAGCCTTGGACCTCTCTGGGTTTAGCACGGTGATTATTAAATACCGCTCTACGGGAATGGACTTTGCCCTAACTCTGAATAACAGCCGATTGTGGTATCGTCCCAATTACAAAACTTCCCTACCAGAGACCGATGGACAATGGAAAACCATCACTTTGGATCTAAATGATTTTATGGAGTACCGCGTGGGTAAAGCCACTGGAAATGCAATAAGCCCGCGTGTGCTGGAAAAGATCATTCGCCTCGGACTTATCTCTGATGAAAAACGGGCTGGAATCTATCGTATTGAGGTTGATTTCATAAAGTTTAGTTAGCGTGTCGCCAGCTGAGTATCCCAATTATCCCGAACTTATAGCACTCAAGTCTTTTGTAACAAAGCACCGCATTCAAGTGCATAAACTTTTAGAGGTCGACGCATTCATACCAGACCACACGGTCGTGTCCTTTACTATGGCAGATAAAAGCATTAACCTGTATTTGGATGATGAATACCGCGATCTTCAAATCGACAATCCCTTACTACATATAGCCTGTTGTTTGGATCATTTAGAAGTTGTGGATGATTCTGATGATTACCTGCAATGGTGTAATGAAATGGGTTATGAGCCGGCAATGGCCAAGTTGTTGGATCATTACAAAGTCTTAGTGGCATATAATGATAGCATCCGCAGCTGTTTTGCAAATCACAAAATAGAATCTTTTGTAAATTCGCTAGACTTTCAACTCAATCAACGGGCAGCACAAGCCTTAAGAGCAAATGATTTCACCCTCTGATGTGTTACGATATTAAAGCCAGTCTTGAATCTCAATTAAAACGTGCCAAACGCAACAATGACGTGGCCGCGATCTTGGAAATTGAGCAAAAGTTGGCACCTTACACAGACTTGCCGGCACATCATAAAAGCGGTTTTGCACATCCTAAATTACTCATCTATACGGCTCAGGATCCTTTTAAACCCATTATTGCGCATTGGGGCTTGATCCCTCATTGGGTTAAGGATAGCGTGTTAAAGAACAAACTTTGGAACTCAACTATTAACGCTCGTGGGGAGACCATAGCAGAGAAACCTTCATTTAGGGATGCTTTTAAAAGTAAACGATGTTTGGTTTATGTGGATGGGTTCTTTGAACATCACCACCAAGACGGGGAAGCCTATCCGTTCTTTATCTACAACCCAGACCAATCTCCCATATGTATGGCCGGTCTTTGGAGCGAATGGACGGACCGACAAAGCGGAGAGGTATGGACCAGTTTTAGTTTGGTGACCACTAAGGCCAATGCTATGATGGCTAAAATCCACAATAACCCCAAAGCTAAAGAAGCGCGGATGCCTGTCCTACTCAATGAAAAGGAGGCTGAAGTCTGGTTGCACGCAGACCCCCGAAATCCGGAGCAAAAAGAAACCTTAGATGGATTGATAAGACCATGGAAAGAAGGTGAATTAAACGCACATCCTGTGGCGAAGCTCCGCGGAAAAAGCTATCCTGGAAATGTTCCAGAAATTACAGAACCATTTCAATATGAAGCCTTAAATTTGGCACTATGAACAAGAGCATTTGGACCTTAATATCACTTTTCTTAATTGTTTTAGCGAGCTGTAAAGAGCAAACAGAAACGCCTACTGCTACTGCTAAAATTGAAGAGGCGCCTGCGGAACGCGCCATCATTAGAGGCTTTAGTGTTAAGGATTCGTCTGGAGTTATGGTCAAAGACGCCTTACAGGCCTTGCAAACCATGATCTATGGAGATCAGGGCAATGAGTTGGCCAATTTGTTCTACAACAGGGATGGAAGCATTGCTTGGGAAGACCAATTCACTTACAACGACGAAGGACAAAAATCAGGCTCTCGTTATTTTGAGAAAGGTGAACTCAAGATCACTTACAAATACGATCTAGACGATCAAGGCCGTCGTGTAGGCTTCCGCGCACACGACGCCGCTACAGGTGTTGAGATGTATCGCGGTTTTTCCAAATATGAGAATGATGGGAAGACGCGTATTGATGGTACCGCTCCTGGGCCCAATGCCATAGTGCAATGGAACTATGAGTATCAGTTTGATGAGCGGGGTGAAGAAACGGCTTATGTTTTCATCGATCCCAGTGGAAATCGCTTTCCAAGTAGTTATGAAGTTCGTACACGAGATGATCAAGGCCGATGGACCTCCAGAGCGGTAATCTCAGAAGGTGTGATCAAAGCCATAGAGACACGCACTTTTGAAAAGCTGGACCCTCAGCAGTAATGTTCATACTGAGTTCACGACCCAATACACAGAGATTCCAAACGCTATGAAAAAATATCTGTTAAGTGTTTCCTTCTTTTTGTTTTTACCACTGTTTGTACAGGCTCAAAATAGCGGCAAAGGTCCCGACGCTGTTTTAGGTCGCTATTGGACCCCAACTAAGAACGCAAAAATAGAGATCTACAAAGAAGGGAATCAATACTACGGCAAGACAGTTTGGACAGAAAGAGCGGGTCGAGATACTTTAAATCCCGATCCCAAAAAACGCAATCAATCGCTTTTAGGTTTGGTTTTCTTGACTGATTTCTCATACGACGATGGAAAATATGTCGACGGGAAAATATACGACCCACAAAACGGAAACATCTACTCCTGTAAAATGTGGTTAGAACCAGACGGTGATCTCAAAGCTCGCGGCTATATTGGCATCTCTCTTTTTGGTCGTACAGAAGTCTTTGAGCGCATCAAAGAATAGTCTCAAATTTGCGCAAATTCGCGCAAACGTTTTCGGTAATTTTTACTGGTAATTAGGCCTTTAGGGATACCATTTCAGGTGTCTTATGTTTATCTTTACAGCCAACCAAACCAGTAAATCACTTCTGATGAACCAAAGTCGTGTAATTATTGAAAACATATACCCACAATTAGAAGGCGGAACTTACGCCATCAAAAGCATCGTGGGTGAATACCTCCCCGTTACAGCAACGGTAGTTGGCGATGGACATGATGTCATTGCTTGCAGCCTGCTTTTCAAACATCAATCGGAACGCAAATGGAGCGAAGTCCGCATGCAACCGACAGGAAATGACGGCTGGGCAGCTGGCTTCCATACCGCAAAGCAAGGAGGCTATCAATATAAAATCCAAGCTTGGGTAGATCACGCCTTGAATTGGCAGCACGGGATTGAACGTAAAATTGATGACAATCAGCACGTCAATTCAGAGTTGTTAGAAGGTGCTGAGTACTTAGAAGAAATCCACAAGGCTGCGAATGCAACTGAGAAAAAGTATTTGAAAGAGCTTATTGAAGCCTTTAAAGATCCCAATCAGTACGAAAAAGCAGAGGCAGCATCTCGATCTGAAGAATTGCATCAAATCTTTGTAAAGTACCCAATCAAAAGTGTAGTCAATGAATCTGCGGCATTGGAAGCTTATGCAGATCGTGAGAAAGCTCGCTTTAGTACCTGGTATGAGTTCTTCCCGCGTTCTGCGGCTCGTGAGGAAGGTCAACACGGAACCTTTAAAGATTGTGAAGCCCTATTGCCAAGAGTGGCAAAAATGGGCTTTGATGTTTTATACTTCCCTCCTGTTCATCCCATTGGGCGCGTAAATCGTAAGGGGAAAAACAACAGTACAGAAGCCTTAGACGGCGATGTAGGTTCTCCTTGGGGAATCGGAGCTGAAGAAGGCGGACACAAAAGCCTGCACCCTGATCTGGGTAATGAAGCAGACTTTAAGTCATTGGTAGACAAAGCAAAAGAATTAGGAATTGAAGTGGCAATGGATTTTGCGCTTCAAGCAGCTCCAGACCATCCTTGGGTTAAGTCAAACCCAGAATGGTTTAAATGGCGTCCCGACGGAACAGTGCAGTACGCTGAAAATCCGCCTAAAAAATATCAAGACATCCTCCCAATTTATTTTGAGAGTACCGATTGGAAGAACCTTTGGCAAGAAATGTTGAATTGTGCCTTGTATTGGGTGAAAGAATTCGGCATTCGCATCTTTAGAGTGGATAACCCACACACTAAGCCTTTTTATTTCTGGGGATGGTTGATGGCAGAGGTCAAGAAGAAATATCCAGACGTATTGTTTCTCTCTGAGGCCTTTACGCGTCCAGCGGTCATGCATCAATTGGCCAAACAAGGATTTAGTCAATCCTATACCTATTTCACTTGGAGAAACAGCAAACAAGAACTGATCGAATACGTAGAGGAACTCACTAAGACCGATCAGAAATACTTCTTTAGACCCAACTTCTGGCCCAATACGCCCGACATTAACCCTTGGGCACTACAAGGAGGAAACGAAGCCATTCATTTGAGCCGCTATTTCTTAGCAGCTACCTTGAGCTCCAATACTGGACTTTACGGCCCTGTTTATGAGTATATGGTGAGCGATGCAGTTCCTGGAAAAGAGGAATATTGGGATTCTGAAAAATACCAATTGCGCCACTGGAATTGGGAAGCTGAAAACAAACTCACTACGCTGATCAGCAAGATCAATCACATCAGACACGAAAACGCGTCTTTACAGCAAACCAATAACATTCAGTTCTTGGGTGTAGAGAACGATCAGCTTTTGGCGTATTTCAAAAGCGATGTGGATGGAGAGAACCAAACCTTAATGGTGGTTAACTTAGATCCTTACTATCCGCAAAGCGGTTGGGTGGAATTGCCTCTAGAGGCTATGGGCATTCAAGAAGGACAAGCCGTCACAGTACACGATCTCATTACGGAAAGCAGCTATATCTGGGACAAACGCTGGAATTTTGTCGAGCTGCACCCGGCACTACCCTTTCACTTGTTTAAAATCAAAAAGTAATGGCTAAGGGCAAATCAACTGTGAAGAGCACAACCAACTTTAATGTTGCTTGGGAAGCCCTCATGGACGACCCAGGTTTTGTGAAAATGTTCCTCTCAGAGGTATTGGAGCGTTATATTGTTCAACAGCGTTGGTACGGCGGTAAATCCAGCCGATTGAAATATATAGACCTGCAGGAGTATTTCAGGATTGAACAACACGGTGAGGTCTATTACGGGTTGATCCTGGAGATCAATTTTGAAGAAGCCTTTTATCAGCACTACTTCTTACCGATTGCCTTTGTGACCGATGAGAATTTTGCCAAGGAAGATCGGATCATGAACTTGAGCATTCAAGGGAATGAAGGGTTCCTCATTGATGCTGTTAACTTAGAGGCATTTAGAAAGTTGGTCTTTGAACGCATCCTGCATGCAAAAGCTGGCGAGGAAGAGCGCGTCAAATATCACCGTGGTGAATCCTTTGTAGAAACAGCCTATGAGTCCTCTCGATTTATGGGGATGGAGCAATCCAACACTTCCATTATCATTAACGAACGCTTGGTGATCAAGTTCTTTAGACGCATCTATGCTAATAAGAATCCGGATTATGAAATGTCCCGATTCCTATCAGATAAAAAAGGATTTAAAAATACGCCGAGCTATCAGGGAAGTATCAATATCATTGATTCCGACAAATTAGTCATCACCATTGCATTAATGCAAGGCTTAGTACCCAATCAGGGAGATGCTTGGGAATACATGCTGGGCAAACTCAAAGGCGTCTTTGATAATTTAGGACACAAAAACATTAAGATCAATGCACTTCCACATACCGAGATGTTTGAGCGCCTCACCATAGCTGATGTACCTCCACAGATCATTGACTGGGCAGGTTTGAGTATCTTTTTAGAACTTCAACAGCTAGCCAAAAGGACCGCAGAAATGCATATTGCTTTGGGCTCTGAATTTGAGGAAACTGCTTTTGCTCCAGAACGCTTTAATGGCGATTATGAGGTTTGGCTTAAAAACCGATTGCTCTATCAGTTTCAAAATCGTTTGAACACCTTAGAGAACAATTTGCATAAGTTGGATGGCTTGGCCCTGGAGCTTGCACAAGATTTCCTCGACAATAAGAACGAGATCAGAAAACGCTTTTTAACCTTTAATTGGACCAAACTCAAAGGAGAGCGCCTGCGGGTGCACGGCGATTATCATTTGGGTCAGGTATTGGTTCAAAACGGAGACTTCTTCATTTTAGATTTTGAAGGAGAACCGGAAAGCACGATTCGAGATAGAAAGGTCAAGCAACCACCTCTTAAGGATGTTGCAGGATTGTTCCGATCTTTTCACTACGCGATCTATGCGACCATCTTTAATGAAGGTGAACAGTTCCCTTATGAGCAAAAAGAGCTTTTTGCTGCTGGGGAATTGCTGTATCGCTATATGATCGGGGTGTTTTTAAATACCTATACGGATGTGATCCGCAACGCGAATATCAACATCGGTTACAACCAAGAACGCGTATTTATGCTCAAGTACGCCATGTTAGAAAAGGCCGTTTATGAGCTCGGCTATGAAATGAACGCGCGTCCGCGTTGGGCTGTGATCCCACTAGAAGGAATCGCATCAATAATGAATGAAAACTAAATCAAGACCATGTCTAATAAGGTAATTGCTCACAGTTTTTTTAGTGATTTTGATATTGACCTCTTCAAAGGTGGAAAGCACTTTAAGCTTTATGAAAAGTTTGGTGCCCATATCACGGAGGTCGATGGTGTCCAAGGCGTATACTTTGCCGTTTGGGCGCCTGCCGCTAAGGCGGTCTCTGTGATTGGAGATTTTAACTATTGGTTGGAAGGCGAACATCCGCTGAACATACGTTGGGATTCTTCTGGTATTTGGGAAGGCTTTATTCCCGGAGTTCAAAAAGGAGCCAAATACAAGTATAAGATCCACAGCAATCACAACGATATTAAGACCGAAAAGGCCGATCCTTTTGCCTTTAGAACAGAGCATCCGCCTAAAACAGCTTCTATTGTTTGGGACGCTCCCTACAAATGGAAGGATAGCTCTTGGCTCAAAGAAAGACCTAAGCACAATGCTTTGGATAAACCTTTTTCTGTTTATGAGGTGCATTTGGGTTCTTGGATGCGCAATACTGCTGAGGACCGACCGCTAACCTATATTGAGCTGGCTACTGAACTGGTTGCCTATGTGAAGAAAATGCAATTCACGCATGTGGAGTTCATGCCGATCATGGAATATCCTTATGATCCTTCTTGGGGATACCAACTAACCGGCTACTTCTCACCTACTTCTCGTTTTGGAAAACCAGAAGATTTAAAATATTTGATCGATGCCCTGCACGCAGAAGGCATTGGTGTGATCTTGGACTGGGTTCCTTCTCACTTTCCTGAAGACGCGCATGGTTTGGGACTCTTTGACGGAACACACGTTTATGAGCATCCGGACCGTAAAAAGGGATACCATCCAGACTGGAAGAGTTTGATCTTTAACTACGGACGTAATGAGGTTCGCGCCTTTTTGATCAGTAATGCCTTGTTTTGGCTGGATCACTACCACGCAGACGGCTTGCGTGTAGACGCAGTAGCCTCCATGCTTTATTTAGATTATTCCCGTGAAGACGGTGAATGGGAACCCAACCAATTTGGTGGGCGTGAGAATTTAGACGCGATCTCATTCTTTAAAGAACTCAATGAAGCCGTTTACGGTGAATTCCCAGGAGTACAAACCATAGCGGAAGAATCCACGAGCTTCCCGATGGTGTCCAAGCCGACTTTTTTAGGCGGACTTGGCTTTGGTATGAAGTGGATGATGGGTTGGATGCACGATACCTTGGAGTACTTCAAAAAAGAACCGATCTACCGCAAGCACCACCAAAACGACATTACTTTTAGTCTGACTTACGCCTTTACGGAGAACTTTATGCTGCCGCTGAGCCATGATGAAGTGGTTTACGGTAAGAAGTCCATCTTGGATCGTATGCCCGGGGATACTTGGCAGCGCTTTGCAAATTTGCGTTTGCTATACGGATGCATGTTTACTCACCCTGGATCCAAATTACTCTTTATGGGTGGCGAATTTGGCCAATGGGCAGAATGGGACTTTAGCGGCAGCTTGGACTGGCATCTTACTGAGCATGCCGATCACAAAAACATGCAGAATTACGTAGCAGCCCTAAACGGACTCTACAGAAAAGAAAAAGCTTTACACGAAAAGCAATTTAGTGCCGATGGCTATGAGTGGATTGACTATACGGATAGTGAAAACTCAGTGATGGCCTACATTCGCAAAGGAAATGACCCTAAGGATGATTTGA
>NZ_CBFCWJ010000011.1:0-95000 GCF_965601605.1 Gilvibacter sp.
ATGAGGTCATATCATTTGAAGAAAGACGGGAGCTATTGAAAACAGCCATGCGGAAGTGTTTTGACAAGTTCATTATACCTAATAAGATGTGGTGGCAGGGAAAAAACCTGCTGCGAATAGCGCAAAAATCCAATTTGATCAGCCTTAAAGAGGCATTTGCTTTCAAGGTTTATTTGTACATGATCCGCAGCAATAAGCATAAAACTAAAGGCTTCGGTATGTATCGTCTTTACAGCTGGAGCAGAAGCGTTTCGGGCTTAAAATCTGAAGTTTTATGAGTTTAAAGGTGCTCTTTTGGCTCAAGGAATTTCCGAAGTTTTCGGAGACTTTCATTCGCGATCAGATTGTAGAATTGATACGAAGCGGGCATGAAGTCCACATTTACACCCTTAAACGCAATGGCGGGCAGTTAGAGGCCCTAAAGGGTTTGGAAGATCTCGCTCTCTTTGAAAACGCCCAAAGCCCAGGGATCTTGATGCCGGCTTCAAAAATAGATCGTTTTAAGGCCATTCGTAGAGTGTTAAGCGGCAGTTCAAATAAGGAAGAGAAAAAACTGCTTTTACGCAGCTTGAATGGGCTCAAGTACGGCCGTTCAGCTCTAAACGGGAATCTGTTCTTTTTATTGAATTATTTGTTCAGCCATAATATAAACATCATCCACACTCATTACGGAACCATGGGGGAACAGGCAGCTCAACTAAAGGCTTTGGGATATCAAGGCAAACTCTTTTGCACCTTCCACGGATTCGATCTGCGCGGTGCTTTGGCCGGAAGGACAGGATTCAATTTTCCACTGCTCAAACAGTATGCCCATGGCATTTTTGCCATTTCTAAATACAGCGAAGAACAGCTGCTCGGTTTGGGATTTTCAACCACTCAGGTTCGGTATTTACCCAATGGCATTAAAGTGTTTCCTTCTAAAGAAACTAGGAGTTCTCAGGACCCATTAAGAATCTTAAGTGTAGGCCGATTGGTTCCAGAAAAGGACTATGAAACTGCTTTTAAAGCGCTCTCAACACTTGCGCAGCTTAAACCTGATCTCAATTGGCAGTACACTCTGGTTGGCCATGGTGAACTCGCCCAAGATTTGAAGGATTTGGTTCATGAATTAAAACTAACCGATATGGTTGAATTTAAAGGGGCCTTAGCTTCTGAGGAGGTTCAAAAATCGTATCAAGCCGCTGATCTATTTTTACTTTCCAGTAAGGTTGAGGTTTTACCTACAGTACTTCTAGAAGCACTCAATGCAGGCTTAACCTGCGTGTCTACGGATGTTGGAGCTGTAGCTGAAATCTTAGGCTCCGATGCCTATCTTTCTCCGCCGCAACAGCCTGAGGCTTTGTGTGCCACGTTGTTAGAAGCTATTGAGAATCAGCAGCAATGGGCTGAGAAGATTATAAAGCAGCGTCATCATCTGGCATCTACCTATGAAAAATCCAAAGTCACAAAGCAATTAATCGCCTACTACACGAGCTAACCCTCTTTGGAATGCTTAAGAAAAATCCTCTCAAAAATTGTTGGCAAGTTGCTTATAAATTGTCAGCCTATGGTGGGTGTTGATTTTGAGAAATGATATCTTAGCGTAACCACAAAAAAGGAGTGCATGTCTACCAGCGGTCTGGTTTCCATTATTATTCCTGTTTTCAATCGGGCTGAACTCATTATCCCGACTTTAACCAGTATTGCCAAGCAGACTTATTCCCAGTGGGAATGCTGTATTGTTGATGACGGCAGTACAGATGACACTCTTGCCGCGATTAGGCATTTAACAGCCGATGAGCCTCGCTTTAAACTATTCAATCGTCCAGAACATTTACCAAAAGGAGCCAACAGCTGCAGAAATTACGGTTTTGAGCAAGCTCAGGGTGAATTTGTGATCTTTTTTGACAGTGATGATTTAATGCTGGAAGAGGATCTGGCGCTGCGCTTGAATCAAATGGAGGACAAGGATATTGTGGTAGCCAGAGCACAAGTGGTGGATGAAGCCTTGAATCTTATTCGTGAATTTAGAGTTGAGGCCTATCAAGACCTCTACCGCACCTATGCCTACACCAAGACTGAGATGATCACGGATTCCGTATTATTTAGAAAACAGTTTTTGGAAGGCAAAACCTTGTTTGACCCAACCATAGTGCGCGGACAAGAAGCTGAATTTTTCTTGAGAATCTTCAGAGGCGTGTCCACGGATCAGGTAGTGTTGATGGAAACTCCAAGTTTTCTCTACAGACAGCATCCTGGCACAAAGACCTCCGCAGCACAGCACTATATACAGGATTACAAGCAGTCACAATTCAAGATCTACGCGGATAATCTCCAGTATGGCATTGCTGAGAAAGATCCACAGCTCGTAAAATACATGTACAAACAACTGGTTCCAATTTTATGCAGTGCAGCCGCAAATCGGGATAAAGATACCCTAAAAACGGTCCGTAAATTCATGACCAAATCATTAGGAGATGCAAATCCAACTTTGAAAACGACTTTAAAACGCATCACGGGTATTTTATACTTCTTCGGGAAACCGAGTTATCGTTTGGAGAGCAAACTCCGAAACGCAGACTTAAATTTTGAACTATGAGTATTCCTAAAATCATACATTGCTGCTGGTTTGGGGAGGCCTCATTGAGTCCCGTGGCAAAGCGTTGTCAGGAATCGTGGCGCCAATTTGCTCCAGATTTTACCATCAAGATCTGGAACGAATCCAACTCAAAACCCTATCAGAATCAATTCTACAAAGACGCGATAAGGGAGGGGCAATACGCCTTTGCATCAGATGCCATTCGTGTAGCTGTTTTAGAAGCAGAGGGCGGTGTTTATTTGGATATGGATATGCTCTTGGTAAAACCCTTGGAACCGCTGCTGAACAATTCTTTTTTTACGGGCTATGAAGTTGACGGGAGACCGGCCTATGGAATTTTTGGCGGAGTTGCGGAACATCGTTTTTTTAAGGCGATGAATCAGTTCTACGATTCGGAACGTTTCAATCGATATTCCCCACCGGTCATCACCCATACTTTTAAAGAACTCATAGACGGAGCAGTTTTGAATGAAGACGAGACCATCTACGATATCGATTATTTTTATTCTTTATCCTATGAAGATCGTGATAAAGACTATCAGCAGTTTTTAACGGATCGATCTGTTGCAGTCCACTTGTGGGATCACTCGTGGAAACAAACGCCGGCTCAGAATACGGCTTGGCTATTAAAACAGCTGTGGCATGTACATTTGGACCATTGGTCACGCGGATATTCTAAAGCTTATTTTAAACGTTACCGAAAGGAATTTGCGAGAAAATTGTTTCACAAAATCAGTGGGAAAGCATAGCACTTAAAGTACTACATATCAATACCTCTTCAAGAGGCGGTGCAGGACTAGCAGCTTTGAGAATGCAACGCGCTTTACAGGATCAAGGTATTCAGGCAGCCTTTCTTTCTAAAACCTTAAGTGTTGATTTTTCAGGGAAGGAATTTGAGGATCCTTTCTTTAGATACAAACCGCCTAGCCTTCTCAAGCGAATAAAACTCAAACTCATTCCTACAAGCTCAAAAGAGCAAGACTTTCAACGCTTAGTAGCTGCTCTTCAGCCACCACTAAAGGCGGAGATTGTGACCAGTCCCGAGTCCGACTATGATCTTTTGCGGCATCCTTTGGTACAAGAGGCAGATATTATCCACCTGCACTGGGTCAATGGCATTCTGGATTACCAAAGCTTTTTCAAGGGTCTTGACAAGCCCGTGTACTGGACCCTGCATGACATGAATCCCTTTTTGGGAATTTTTCACTACGCGGGAGACGAGGCCAGAAATAGCGGTAAAAGTGCACATGAGCTAAATGAGTCTTTTAAAGTGCTTAAGAAGGAAGCTTACTCCCAAGCTCGAGATTTACATTTATTATTTCCATCGACTTGGTTGATGGATGCGGCAAAAGCTAGTGGAATCTTTCCAAAGCACACCACCTACAATTTGCTAGCAAACGGAATTGATCAAAAGCCATACAAACGCCTTGTTTCTTCAGAAGAAATAGGACAAACCGCCCCTTTAAAATTGATCTATGTTTCAGATCGATTGGACAACCATAGAAAGGGTGCAGATCTTCTGCAAACTGCTTTGGCTGATTTGACCATTCCTTTGGAGTTGATCACAATGGGAGCCGGATCACTTAAAATTGACAATCCGAATGTCAAGGTGAAATCGTTAGGTTATATGGATAATGAAGCTGATAAGATCAAGGCGATAACGGCAGTAGACGCTCTATTGATTCCCAGTCGGGAAGACAATTTGCCCAATACCATGCTGGAAGCGCTCGCCGCAGGAACTCCAGTTATCGGCTTTGAGATTGGTGGTCTGGCCGAACATATTCAGAGCGGTCTGAATGGACAGCTCTCCAAGGAGCTCAGTGCAGCAGGATTGCTAGAAGCAATAGAGACCTTTGGGCAACAAAAACAGGAGTTCAAACGTTCCCAAGTTAAAGCATATGCTCAGGAACATTTTGATGTAAATAATCAGGCGAAAAAGCTGGTAAATCGGTATCTTGAGCCTCAGAATAACCCCCCAAAACCACAAACACCATGAAAAAGACACTCGTACTTGGAGCCGGAGGTTTCATAGGCGGTCATTTGGTTAAACACTTAAAATCTCAAGGACACTACGTTAGAGGTGTGGATCTGGTTCCACATGCCTACAGTGATCTGCCCGCCGATGATTTTGTGATCGGTGATCTTCGCGACCCGCAAGTTGTGGCTTCCGTGGTTGATGAAGGTGTTGATGAGATCTATCAACTCGCTGCAGACATGGGTGGAGCAGGCTATATTTTTACAGGAGACAATGATGCCGATGTGATGCACAACAGCGCCTTGATCAATCTCAATGTGGCGCATGAGGCGGTTAAAAAGAAGGCAGGAAAGGTATTCTATTCTTCGTCTGCTTGTATGTATCCGGAGTACAATCAGCTGGATCCAGACAATCCAAAATGTTCTGAAGAATCTGCCTACCCGGCAAATCCGGACAGCGAATACGGTTGGGAGAAATTGTTCTCTGAGCGCCTGTATTTGTCCTTTATGAGAAATTATAATCTCAACGTGCGCATAGCGCGCTTTCACAACATCTTTGGGCCAGAGGGTTCTTGGAATAACGGTAAGGAAAAAGCGCCAGCTGCTCTGTGCAGAAAGGTTGCCGAGACCGCTGCAGGCGGAGCAATAGATGTTTGGGGAGACGGAAAACAAACCCGTTCCTTTTTGTATATAGACGAGTGTATTGAGGCGGTAATGCGTTTGATGGATTCAGATTTTATTGGGCCAGTCAATATCGGATCCGAAGAAATGGTGTCTATCAATCAGTTTGCGGAAATGATCATTGGCCTTTCTGGCAAAGACATTAACATCGAGAATATTCCCGGACCAGAAGGCGTTCGCGGGAGAAACTCTGACAACGCTTTGATCTTCGAAAAACTCGGATGGAAACCCACCCAGCCACTACAAGTTGGCTTGGAAAAGACTTACAATTGGATATCGGCCAAAGTAGCGGCCAAAGAGTCGGACCAATAATCCGCAGATGCAACCCTTAGTTTCTATAATTACCATCAACTACAACAATGCCGCAGGGCTTCAAGCCACTGTGGATTCTGTCATTGCTCAAGAGTTCCGCGACTTTGAGTTCGTGATCATTGATGGGGGTTCTAGTGACGGTAGCCTTGCAATTATTGAAGAGAATAAATCTCATTTTAAGCATTGGGTCAGTGAACCCGACGGCGGGATTTTTGAAGCTCAAAACAAGGGGATCGCGGCTGCTAATGGCGAATATTTACTTTTCTTAAACAGTGGAGATTGTCTAAATGGAACTCAGGCTCTAGGCGATTTTGTAAAAGCTCCGCAGTTTAAGGGAGACATTATCTACGGGGATTATAAATATGAAACCGGTGGGAAATCTTATCCGGATGAGCTCACGCCTTTGTTCTTTTTCAAATCCTCTTTGCCACATCAAAGCACGCTTTTTAAGAGCAGTGTCTTTGAGCAAATGGGCAATTACGACACCAGTTTGCGCATTGCAGCAGATCGTGCTTTTTATATAAAGTGCTTTCTTTCCAATAAGTTTAGCTTTTCCCATGTGCCAAAAGCGCTGAGCTTTTTTGATCTCAGTGGGGTGAGTAACGATCCCAGTTTTGCAGCCAAGAAGGAGTCGGAAGATACTCAGGTTTTGAAGCAGTATTTTGGGATATACTATGAAGACTATCAGACCTTAATGGCCTTAAATGCTGCCTTATCAGCGGCCAAACGAAATACGCCTCAAGGCATTTTGAAGCGAATCAAACGCAGACTCTTTAAGTAAATGGATTCCAAGCGTCCGCTGGTCACAGCGATCATCACCACCTACAACCGTACGGATTATCTGGCAGAGGCTATTGCCAGTGTCTGCAAGCAATCCTATGATCATTTGGAGGTCTTAGTGATTGATGATGGATCTGTAGATAAAGTGGCGGAGCAAATCTGTGAACAATTTCCGGGGGTGAAATACCATTACAAAACCAACGGAGGGCTTTCCAGTGCTCGGAATTACGGTGTTTCATTGGCTCAAGGAGAATTTATTTGTTTTTTAGACGATGATGATCTGTGGAAGCCGGAGAAGGTTGAGGTTCAGCTACAAGCTTTTAAGGCGTTTGGCGAAGTTCAGCTGGTACACAGCAGTGCTTCGGTCATAGATGCTCAAGGAGAACTGACGGGAGCTCAAATTGGGGCTTCTCCCGATAAGGCCCACAAACGCAGCGGAAAGGTATTTTGGAATGCTCTAGGGGTTTGGGTACCTAAATCTCCAACCGTAATGATCTGTAAATCAGCATTTGCAGACGATTTACTTTTTGATGAGACCATCAAAGTAGGAGAGGACATTGACTTTTACCAGCGTTTCTGTTATCGCTACCCAGTTCGGTACATTAACGAACCTTTAGCTTTATATCGGGAATACGAGCAAACGGATCGCTTGTCCGCGCAGCGGGCCAAATATCTGGGGATCGGATTAAAAATGTTGCGCAATTTTAGTGCTATGGGAGTTGGTGGTTTTCAACGCTGGAAGATCGCTCAGAGACTTTTGACCATGGAACTCCGGCATTACGCTCAAGCCTATCCGGATCGTCCCTTAAAGATTCCCGCCTGGAGACGTAAAGCGTTTCCGATTGGTTGCTTAAAACAGTATTTTAGTCACTGATGAGGTCCGGATTCAATCCAAATAAAGATCAACTACAACAAGAAGCAGTGTATTCGCATCAGCTGCTTATTCCTGTTTATATACCCAATCACGAGGGCTATTTTAAGGACAGCCTTGAGATATTGAAGTGTTGTTTAAAGTCCTTGGAGAAGACCGTTCACCGAAGAACATTCATCACTGTGGTGAATAACGGAAGCAGTGAAACGGTTCGGGATTATTTGGATAAGCAGTTGGTTGATGGCGGTATTCATGAGCTTATTCACAGCACCAATATTGGCAAGATCAATGCGATTCTAAAAGGACTTGCTGGCCATGATTTTGAGCTGGTGACCATTGCAGATGCAGATGTTTTGTTTTGCAGCGGATGGCAAGAAGCTACTTATGAGATCTTCAGGGCCTTCCCAAAGGCAGGCGCGGTAGCACCGCTTTCTTTTCCGACCTTTTTTAAATATTATACCGCTCCAGTTTGGGCAGATCACTGGTCCAGCTCCGCTTTAAAATTTCAAGAAGTTCGAGACCCTGAGAGTTTAAAAGCCTTTGCGCACAGTATTGGCAATGCGGAGTTTTACAAACCAGCACATCTGGAAAAGCAATTGGTTTTGACCCACAATGGCGTTGCTGCGGGAGTGGGCAGTGGACACTTTGTCAATACCTATCGCGGCTCGCTCTTTGATCCGCCAGTAGGTAAGCACAGCCCATATCAACTGGGAGGAGACAGTGAAACCCGCTTTGTGGATCAACCTGCTATGGATGCAGGCGCCTACCGTTTATCCACCTTAAAAGGTTATGCGTTTCATATGGGAAACACCCTGGAACCTTGGATGCATGAAGAGCTAGAAGGCTTGGAAAAGAGCTCCTTAGAAACTGTTGATATCCCGTGGAATAAACTTCGCGCTAAACCCCTTAGAAATTGGTGGGTAAAGCTTATTTTTAAGCTATTAACCAGAGGCCCAATTTGGAACCGATTGCTGCGTTCCAAAGGGTTGTCTGCCAATCAACTGAGAAACTATTAAATGATCGATCCGGCAAAAACAGCTTTTGTGATTCCGGCGCGGGGTGGCTCTAAGCGTATTCCGGGTAAAAATCTGATCCCATTTGGAGGCAAAGCCCTCATTGATCACAGTATTTCTTATGCTCAAAAGCATCAACAATTAGCGCGTCATTTACTGGTTACTACAGACAGTCCAGAGATTAAAGCCCATTGTGAAAATCAGAACGTTATGGTCATTGATCGTCCGGCCGATCTGGCTTCCGATACGGCGACCACTGTTTCTGCCTTGAAACATTTGGTGCAGGCGGCTCCGATGGATTTAGAGTGGATCATTCTGCTGCAAGCCACCAATCCATTACGACCTGAGGGTTTGATTGAAGACGCCATAGAAACAATTAATGCCCAACAAGGGGATAGCTTGATGTGTGTCTCCACCTTTGATAAAAAACTGGGGAAGCTAAAAGATGGCAAGTTCGAGCCTTACAACTACCAGTTGGGGCAGCGCTCACAAGACATGGAGCCCTTGTATCGAGAGAACGGTTTGCTTTATGTCAGTCACACGGATCTGCTCAAACAAGCAATGCTGTTAGGTCCTAAACAAACGATTTTGATCTGTGACCATCCATTCGCCGATGCGGATATAGATTCTCAGGAAGACCTCAATTTTGCCGAATTTTTACTCAAAACCTATGCCTAAAGCACCAGAAATAACCATAGCCGGCAGAAAGATCGGTCCAGAACATCCACCCTTGGTGATCGCAGAGATCGGGATCAACCATGAAGGTTCACTTGAGGTCGCCAAAGTCATGGTTGACGCGGCTGCGGCAGCAGGAGTAGAGGTGGTAAAACACCAAACCCATATTGTTGCTGATGAAATGAGCGGTGCTGCTAAGAAGGTAATTCCCGGCAATGCAGACGTTTCAATCTATGAGATTATGGATCGTTGCTCCTTGAATGAGGCGGATGAACTCGCCCTTAAAAATTATGTGGAATCCAAAGGGATGATCTTTATCTCTACGCCTTTCTCAAGAGCTGCTGCGGACAGACTCATCAAATTTGATGTTCCCGGTTTTAAGATAGGAAGTGGCGAATGCAACAATTATCCTTTGCTGGAACATATTGCTTCTTTTGGCAAACCAGTGATCTTGAGCACAGGGATGAATACCATTGAGAGCGTGGCTAAAGCCGTCGCTATTTTTGATAAGCATGGGGTGGATGTTGCCCTTTTGCATACCACCAATTTGTATCCTACGCCAACGCGTTTGGTGCGCTTGGGGGCTATGACTCAGTTGCATGAAGCCTTCCCAGACAAAGTATTCGGTTTATCAGATCACACCCTGAACAATAACGCTTGTTTAGCGGCCGTAGCTTTAGGAGGATCTATCTTGGAAAGACATTTTACCGATCATATGGACCGTCCAGGTCCAGACATAGTTTGCAGTATGGATCAGCAGGCCTGTAAAGAACTTATTGAAGGAAGTCATGAAATTTGGCAAATGCGTGGAGGTGAGAAAAAGCCCGCTGCAGAAGAGCAAGTGACCATTGATTTTGCCTTTGCCACAGTCTGTACCATTGCTCCTGTAGCAAAAGGAGAAGCCTTTACCAAAGACAATGTTTGGGTGAAACGGCCAGGGACGGGAGAGATCTTAGCGGAACATTTCAACGAGGTATTAACGCGCAAGGCGGCAACAGACTTACCTGCAGACGTACAACTTAAAAAATCCGATTTGGCCTAATGGGAAAGCGACGCATAGTTTTTCTTACCGGGACACGTGCCGATTTTGGAAAGATCAAGTCTTTGATCGCCCGTATTGAAGCGCATGAGGATTTTGAGGCTTATTTGTTTGTCACCGGAATGCATTTGATGCATACCTATGGTTATACCATGATCGAGGTGGAACGCTGTAATTTTAAGCACGTTCACGCCTTTGAGAATCACACCAGCGAGACGACCATGGAGCTGACCTTAGCCAAGACTATCACAGGTTTTTCCAGCTATATTCAAGACATTCAACCGGATTTGATCGTGGTTCACGGAGATCGGGTAGAGGCTTTGGCAGGAGCTATAGTAGGTTCACTCAACAACATCCTTGTGGCGCATATAGAAGGCGGTGAGATTTCTGGAACTATAGACGAGTTGATCCGTCATGCTACCAGTAAGATGAGTCATATTCACTATGTTTCTCATCAAAAGGCACAACAGCGTTTACAACAAATGGGAGAGGTTGCAGAATCTATTTTTGTGATCGGTTCTCCGGATGTGGATATCATGTTTTCTGACGGTTTGCCTGCAATGGAGGCCGTTCGCTCGCATTATGAGATCGATTATGAAGACTACGGAATAGTTTTATTCCACCCGGTGACTACAGAATCAGAAGCCATGCACACCTACGCAAAGGCCTTTGTAGAAGGACTGTTGGCTGCCGATAGAAACTTTGTGGTGATCTATCCGAATAACGATTTGGGAAGCACGGCTATTTTAAAGGCCTATGAAGCTTTTGAAGGGCGATCGAATTTTAGAGTTTTTCCATCGATTCGTTTTGAATACTTTTTGACCCTGCTCAAACATGCCGATTTTATCATTGGAAATTCTAGCGCTGGGATACGCGAGGCGCCTTATTACGGAGTTCCAACTTTGAATGTAGGGACCCGACAGCTCAACAGAGCAGAACACGATCATATCATTGATCTGCCTTATGAGGTAGAGGCTATTGCGAAAGCTTTGGCCGGACCGCTTCCGCAGATACAAGAAAGCAAACCCGTTTTTGGAAACGGGCAATCCCACGATCTTTTTATAAAGAGCTTAGAAACGCCTGCCCTTTGGGATATTGATCATCAGAAACAGTTTAAAGATACTCATGAGTAAGCCTGAGGATATTGTACTGTTTGTACCTGACGGGGTTGGGATAAGGAATTATTTGTATGCCGATGTGTTTAAGAATCGGCAGGCGAATTTACACCTCTATCACAATTTTGATCCGGATACTTTAGGTCGACTTAAATCCGAACTTCACTTCGCTTCAGATCAGGAGATTCCTGCCTACAGCGAATCCATCAAAGAAAAGTATTACCGAGAGCTCATCCATTATTGCCGTTTGAAGCTCAACACCAAGCGTACGGCAAATGTTACCATCATGCATTTGTGGAACAAGCCCAGAAAAGGTTTGAAGCAAATGCTGTTTTATGGTTTTGTGACCTTTATGGGGAATTTCTACGGCAACTACAAGGCAGTTTTGAAATTGGAGAAGCGCTATCAGCGGGAAATCCGAAGCAATCCAATTTACCAAAAGGTGAGTGCGCAATTGGCAGCTTTAAATGCCAAAACGCTATTCTGTACGCATCAAAGAGCTTTAAAAGCCCCGCCCATCTTTGCGGCCGCTCAAGATTTGGGCTTAAAAACTGCTACTGTGATCTATTCATGGGACAATATTCCTAAGGCGCGTTTGGCCTTGCAGGCCAATATTTATTTGGTTTGGTCTGCTTATATGAAAGAACAATTGTTGGCTTTTTATCCTGAACTAGACTCAGAGCAGATTAAAATTACCGGGACGCCTCAGTTTGAAGCGTATAATGACCCGAAGAACATCATACCCAAAGAGATTTTTTACGAACAGTATCGTTTGGATCCAGCCAAAAAGATCATCTGTTTTAGTGGTGATGATGAGTATACTTCGCCATATGACCCAACTTATTTGCACGATTTTGCTGCCCAACTTCAAGAATCGGGCTTGGAATCTAAGTATCAGATTTTGTTCCGTCGCTGTCCGGTAGATGTTTCTGGGCGTTACGATGATGTTGTAGCAAAGTTTGAAGGATTAATCATTGAAGCGCCGCCGCTTTGGAATTTCAACAGCAATGTATGGTCTGCGGTTTATCCCACTCAGGACGATGTGAAATTACTGGTCAGTGTTGCACATTATTCGGACATGGTAGTCAATCTGGGCTCTACCATGGCGTTTGATTTTGGTATGTTTGGTAAGCCTTGTATTTATATCAATTACGATCCTCCACAGGCTAAAGGCTGGTCGGTGAATATGATTTACAATTTTGAGCATTTCAAGAGTATGCCAGACCCTTCAGCGGTATTTTGGTGGGAATCTCCTGAGGGATTACCCGAATTGCTTCAATCCATTCCGAGAAGAAAATCTAAGATTGGGGATTGGATGGATATTGTCATTGAAGATACCCAAGCCTCTGATAGAATTTATAATGCCTTGATCAATGGCTGATACGCCTTTACATATTGTATTCCTTTCTGCCGAATATCCGCTTTGGGCTTCTGGCGGGGTGGGTACTTTTATCCAAACCCTCGGGCGTTCCTTGGTGGCTGCAGGACATAAGGTAAGTGTGGTTGGACCTGGCGTTAAAAGTCGTGAAGAGAAGATTGACGATCAAGGCGTAAACCTCTATCGGTTAAAAAAGAATCCTTTACCTGGGCCTAATTTTATGTACAATGCTTGGGCCATGAATCAGAAGTTGAGACAACTCAATAAAAAGCAGCGCATAAACATCATTGAATCTGCGGAACTGGGTCTAGCTCTGATAAGCAAGTCACATAGAGCCAAAAAGGTGATTCGTCTGCACGGAGGCCATCACTTCTTTGCAGAAGCAGAGCGCCGCGGAATCAATTGGCGTAAAGGTTTGTTGGAGAAGCGCTCCTTTGCCAAGGCAGATGCTTTCATTGCAGGCACGAACTACGTGCGGTCTCATACGGGAAAATACTTGAGTTATCATCAGGCAGAGATGGCTTTGATCCCTTATCCGCTGCAAACAGACGTCGCCTTAACGCAGACCACATTAGATCCAAATTTGGTTCTGTTTGCAGGTACGGTTTGTGAGAAAAAAGGCGTTCGTGAGCTTATACAAGCCTTTTCTATAATTGCTCCTGAGTTCCCTGAATTGCGATTAGAACTCTACGGGAGAGATTGGTTTTACCCAGACGGAAAGTCTTATATAGAAACCATTCAAAGAGAACTTGCGGAGGCTCCTTTTGAGCGCATTCATTTTAAGGGAGCAGTTTCCAGAGATGCTTTGGATGCGCAATATGCCAAGGCTGCAGTTTGCGTATTTCCCTCACATATGGAAACCCAAGGTTTGGTATCTTTAGAGGCCATGTTGTTGGAAAAGCCTGTGATCTTTTCCAAATACGGTCCTGGGCCAGAGACCATAAAGCATGAAGAAGACGGACTGTTAGCAGACGTTTACCAACCGGAAGATATTGCCAATAAGATTCGATGGGTTTTGAATAATCGGGAACAGGCTGATGCCATGGGGAAGCGGGCTCGGCAAGCAGTTAAAGCGCGTTTTGATCTGCAAAAGGTCACTGCGCAAAATGTCGCATTTTATCGTTCCATACAATAGTGTTCATGGGTAGATTCGTATCAGACATAAAAAAATACAAACGTTATTCCAACAGGAATGGCTTGATACTGCTATTGACCCAACAAGGGCTTTGGGCTCTGTTTGTATACCGAATTAACAATAATATCTACCGCTCTAAACTTCCAGGCTTCTTGAAACGTATTTTCTTGTTTTTTGGATTGTTTTGGCAAAAGTACATTGAGATCGTCGCGGGAATCTCTTTACCCTACAGTGCGTCCATTGGTCGTAGCTGTTATATCGGGCATTTTGGAGGGATCATCATCAATGCAAACGCTGTGATCGGTGAAGATTGCAATATCTCACAAGGCGTTACCGTGGGTGTCAGTGGACGTGGAGCCGATAGAGGCGTGCCAACCATTGGTGATCGGGTTTATATAGGCGCCAATGCAGTGGTGGCTGGGAATATCGCGATAGGAAATGACGCTGTGATAGCAGCTTGTTCTTTAGTGACTCAGGCCGTTGCAGCAGGAACCACAGTAGCTGGAGTGCCTGCTAAGAAGATCAGTGATAACAATTCTAGCGCTTATATTCAATGAAACTGCTCGTTGTCAGTGCTGCGCCCATACTCAAAGAGAACGATACCCTAGTGGCCTACGCGCCTATGGTGGCTGAGTTGGACCTGTGGTTTGAAAAGGCAGATGAGGTGACCATACTAGCGCCGACAAAATATCCGAAGCAATTGTTGACCAAAGCATTTGCAAGACAGGATCTCAAGATAGTTTCTGTGCCTCCTTTATTCTTTGGATCCTTTTCTGGACTATTAAATGCGATTTGGGGCATTCCTGTTACCAAGGTCAAGCTATTGATAGCCATGGCTAAGGCAGATCACATCCACTTGAGGCCGCCCGGGAACTATAAGTCTTTTTGGTTGTTGGATGCAAATGATCTTCCCGTGGAAAAAGAAAACGGCCAAATATGCCGGAAACTGGTCTCCTAAGGCTGCTCAGCCCTTTAGTTATAAAGTTCAAAAGTGGTTGTTGCGCAACACCTTTTTTGACCCGAAACATGCAGGTTTTGGTTATATGGAGATTGGCCTGATCAGACAAAAAATATTAAACCCTTCTTTACAGCAACTTATTGGGGAAACTGAGAAGCAAGATATTGTGCCTCGTGATTACAGTGGTGCTGTAAAGATGGTCTATTTGGGAACCTTAAGCCCGAACAAGCGTGTAGATTACGCCGTAGAAACTTATTAGAGAACTTAAAGACTTTGGAGTAGCTGCTAGTTTAGATGTCTACGGAGAAGGGGGAGAGCGTGCAAAGTTGGAGCAACAGATCACTGATTTACAATTGAGTGATCGGGTTACACTAAAAGGTAATCAGCCCGCTGAGGTGGTTCGAGAAGCACTAAAAACGGCACATTTCTCCATTTTAGCTTCCCAATCAGAAGGTTGGCCCAAAGCAGTTGCGGAGGCCATGTTTTGGGGAACAATTCCCTTGGCGAGTCCAGTTTCTTGCGTCCCTTGGATGTTAGATCAGGGCAAGCGCGGCCTACTTTTAGACTTTGCGACAGATGCAGAGACCTTAGCGGCGATGCTGAGCAGACCACGTAGGTTGACCAATATGGCGGCAGCTGGGGTAAAATGGTCGCGTCAATACACCATGGATAGTTTTAGAAGTGAAATTCACAAATTGCTTGAATGAGAGTCCTTCAACTCATAGATTCTTTAAACCCTGGTGGGGCAGAACGTGTGGCGGTGAGCTATGCGAATGCTTTGTGTGGAAATGTGGAGGCCTCATTTTTATGTACTACACGAGCAGAAGGTAAGCTCAAAGCACAACTCACTCCGGAAGTTGGTTATCTGTATTTAAAGAAGCGGAGCGCCTTGGATATTTTTGCGATCATGCGTTTGATCCGTTTTTGTAAAAGAAATCAAGTGAACGTTATTCACGCACACGCTACTTCTTTCTTTACAGCGCGTTTAGCGCTCTTGTTTTTAAGCGGGTGCCAATTGATCTGGCACGACCATTACGGCAATTCCGAAGCCCTTGAGCAACGCCCGCTCAAAATGTTGCGCTGGTGTTCCAAAGGTTTCGATACGGTTTTGTCCGTTAATCAAAAATTAGCGGATTGGGCCAAAATTCGCTTACGTTCCAAACAAGTACTGTTTTTAGAGAATGCTGTTCCGCTGTTGGATACTGATCTCGTTCAAGCAGCGGAAGTATCGGGTAGCTCTGGCGTTCGTGTGCTGCTCATGGCAAACTTTCGTCCGCAGAAAGATCATCTGAACGCCTTAAAAGCATTAGCAGAGGTCCGTAAAACCCTACCAGAAGTCAGTTTGCACTTGTTGGGCATGCATTGGAACGATGCCTATTATCAAGGAGTCTTGGGACAAATAACGTCATTAGAACTCTCCGATTCTGTTTATTTACACGGCTCTCAGCAGGATGTCAATGGGTATATGAAAGCCTGTGATGTAGGCATGCTATCATCAACTTCAGAAGGTTTACCCATGGCAATATTAGAATACGGTGCTATGGAACTTCCCGTTGTTTGTACAGATGTTGGACAATGCGCAGAAGTGGTTGGTGATTCTGCTTATTTGGTTCCGGGCTTCTGATTCTGAAGCCTTGGCCCGTAGGCTCTTAGAGGCCTTAAACCAAAAGGAAGTAGCTCTTGAAAAGGCACAAGCTTTTAGAAAGCGCATAGCAGGGCGCTATTCCATACAGACAATAATTCCTAAATTGCTGGCAGTATATGGCAAAACCTACTAAGCCCATACGGAAATTTACTTACGTACAGCTTCTTTTGCTGCACATTGGTATGGCCTTTACGGTTTACTTTTTCAGGCCGAGTTCTACCATCTTTTTGTTAGGTAGCTTCGCCATTTTTACTTTTTACGTCTTGGCCAAAGGCAATAAGAACAATGAAGTACTCTTTGCGGCAGCCTATTTTACGGGGGCCGAGGTGTTCTTTAGGATGACGGGAGGCGCCTTGTTTTACGAGACCGGGAAGTACGCCGTTATCTTCTTTTTGCTCCTGGGGATGTTCTACCGCGGGACTTCCCTGCGTTCCTTGCCGTTCTGGACCTATCTGTTTGTTTTAGTGCCTGGAATAGTGTTTTCTGCGATCAATTTAAACTACGAAACTAATTTTAGAACGGCTGTTATTTTTAACCTCAGTGGTCCGTTCTGTTTAGGCGTAGCCGCTATATATATGTACTTTAGGAAGGTACAACGGGAACAACTGCAGCAGATCTTTATGGTAATGCTGTTGCCCATTGTCACGACCATGGTCTTTCTCTATGTATTTACACCAAGTATTCGAGATGCCTTGTCGGGTACACAATCGAATTTTCAAACTTCTGGTGGATTTGGACCGAATCAAGTAGCGACAATTCTAGGTCTGGGCATGTTTATTTTGATCACGCGCCTGTTCACCATCAAAGATCGTTTGGTCAATATTGTCGATTTGGTATTGCTATTCTTTATGAGTTACAGGGCCATTGTGACCTTCTCCCGAGGTGGGGTAATCACGGCTGGAATTTGCGCCGTCTTCTTTATCATTTTCCTCTATATGACCTCCAACAATAAGGCTAAGGCACGACTTTTACCCAAAGTGGGTATAGTGGTGGTTGGTCTTATATTTACCTGGCTGTTTACTTCCATACAAACTACAGGGCTAATTGATTATCGATACACCAACAGGGATGCTGCTGGGCGTTTAAAACAAGACATTACCACGGGCCGCTCAGAGCTGATCAGCAGCGAACTTGCAGCCTTTTACGAAAAGCCGCTAACAGGTATTGGTGTGGGGAAGATTAAAGAATATCGCTTTGAACAGTCGGGAACCTTGGCGGCAACGCATAATGAGGTGAGTCGATTGCTTTCTGAACACGGAATTCTTGGGCTAGGAGCATTGATGTTGCTCTTTTTAACTCCTTTGCTTTATTGGTTCAAGCAACGGCATAACCCGTATTTGATAGCATTATTCATCTTTTGGTTTTTGACCATTAATCACTCGTCCATGAGACTGGCGGCGCCTGCATTTATCTATGGTTTGTCGCTATTATTTGTTTTGAATGAAAAGAAAAAACCTCGTCTACATAGGCAACCACCTGCGTAGCTCCGCTAAAAATCCAACCTATTCTATGCGCTTGATCTCGCGTTTGGAAGCAGAAGGGTTTTCTGTGGTAGCCAGCTCGTCGCACAACAATAAGTTGCTGCGATTTCTGGACATGTGGATGACGGTTGTTAAACATCGCCGTCGCTGTGATTATCTGCTGATCGATACCTACAGTACACTGAATTTTTATTATGCGATTGTCGTTGCTTGGTGGGCCCGACGATTTAAGCTGAGATATATTCCTATTCTTCACGGTGGGAACTTGCCCAATCGTATCAAAACGAATCCTAAGACTCTTAAAAGATATTGTCAAGGGGCTTACACGGTGGTGAGTCCATCGGCCTATTTAGCCAATCTGTTTGAATCCGCCGGAATTTGCAAAGTGGAGATCGTAAGAAATGCAATCGACTTATCTCGTTATACCCCTAAGGCTAATAAAACCTTTGCTCCAAACTTGGTTTGGCTCCGCGCTTTATTGCCGCTTTACAATCCGCAGCTGGCCATACAAGCCTTTCAACGCATACAGTCGAAATTTCCCACGGCTTCTCTTATCATGGCTGGTCCTGGAGATCCACAGATTTTGGAGGAATGTCAAACCTTGGCAATTGAATACAAACTGACTGTAGATTTTCTAGGGAAGATCAATCAAGAGCAGTGGATAGGCTTGGGGCAAAAAGCAACTGTGTTTCTTAACACCAGTACCACAGACAATCAACCCTTATCAGTCCTTGAAGCACAGGCCATGGGGCTTCCTGTTGTTTCCACAGCAGTGGGAGGCATGCCTTTTTTAATTGATAACGGCGCTGACGGGTTTCTGGTTGATCGGCAAGAGCCTGATGCAATGGCAGATGCTGTCTTAAAGATTTTAAGCGACGAATCCTTATATAAGTCCATGAGCGAAAAGGCTTTAAGCAGAGCTCAGCAACACGATTGGCCTTTAATCCTTGAAAAGTGGAAGTCTATTTTAAATTAGATTATTATTTTTAACAACCACCAACCCCTATCATGACACAAAAATCCAATATTCACTTTGATATCTCAGAACGCAAGGTGCTGCTGCGTATTTTGGATATTTTCTGTGTCTTGGCTTTGCTTTACGGGGTAGGCTTGGTCTTTGATTTTGACTACTTTAAGATTAATTCAGAACATTGGTTTTGGTCAATCGTATTAGCACTCTACCTTACTGTTTTCGCTACCATCTTTGGAGCTTTATGATCTGCAAAAGGCAAGCAATTTTGAGGTCGTGGTCAAAAACATCATTTTGACCTCCTCGGTGACGGTGCTCTTTTACTTATTAACGCCTTTTTTCAGTCCAGAGTTACCGGAGAATCGTATACAGATCGTCTATTTCTATTTGGCAATCAATGTGGCGCTCTTTCTTTGGCGTTATGCCTATATATCGCTCATTGCTACACCGCGTTTCTTTAAACGCGTCTTGTTGGTGAGTGATGCTTCGGAGGTTGAATTGGTAGCTTCGGTCTTGCACAAGGTGGATCCGAACTATAAAGTCATCGGCTTTATAAATACAGAAAACAAAGCCTATAAACCTCTGGAGATTGGTGGTTTAGAGGAATTTGAAGGTAAAAACATCAAGGAAGCGGTAGCGGACCATTTCATCTCAGAAATTGTGGTGTGCACACCGGAAGCCCAAGGGATAAACCGACGCATCTACAACGAGCTTTTGGAGTTGTTAGAGAGCGGATTTCCAATTCGAGAGTATACCCAGGTCTATGAAGAACTTTCCAAAAGGGTTCCTGTGCAACATGTAGATAAAGACTTTTACCGCTATTTCCCTTTCAGTCGAAGCAATCAGAATAAACTCTATCTGTTTTTCCACCGATTGTTGGATCTGCTGTTTTCTGTAATTGGACTTTTGTTTGGTTTGCTGATCTCACCAGTGATCATTATTGGAAACCTTGTCGGGAACCGAGGCCCCGTATTTTATACCCAGGAACGTGTTGGACGTAACGGTAAAGTATTTCGCATCATCAAACTAAGGACCATGGTGGTGGATGCAGAAAAAGATGGCGCGCAATATGCCACAGCCAAAGATGTTCGCATTACTCGTTTCGGTAATTTTTTACGCAAGACTCGCTTTGACGAAATTCCTCAGTTTTTAAATGTGATCAAAGGAGAAATGAGTGTCATTGGACCTAGACCGGAACGTCCTGTGTTTGTGAAGGAGCTTTCTGAGATCATTCCTTTTTACGAGATCAGGCATATTGTAAAACCCGGAGTGACGGGTTGGGCGCAGGTGAATGCCAAATACGGAGTATCACATGCGGATGCTTTAGAGAAACTGCAATACGATCTGTATTATATAAAACGCAGAAGTCTGTTTTTAGATATCAGTATTGTGATTAAGACCTTAAGCACCATCATCTTCTACCGCGGGCAGTAGGTCTTTGTCCACCGCTTTCAACAAGTATAAATAGCGAACTGCTAAGGCGATCACAAAGGGAATCAGTGCTTTTGGGAACACTTGTACGCCAACAATCCAATGCATACACATCAATACCAACATCAACAATAAAAACTTCAAATAGGCTTTTGTCCAGCGCTTCGGATGTTTTTTGCCCAATTGAAACGCCAACAACAGATTTAATGGGAAAGCCCATAACAAATTGTAATTATAAGCAGTGGTATAATGATCTGTAGCAAACCACAGCAGTAACAAGATTACACCCACAAGACCTAGGAAGATCTGTAAAACAGCGTCTACGGCTCTTGTTCGGCCTTGATTATTGCTATCTCGATAGGTAACAAATAATAAGCCCAAGCCAAGGAGCAGCATAACCAAAAGTGGGCTAGTCAAAAAGTTGCTTTCACGTTTTTCAGACTCGTTCTCAAAAAGGTCTTTAGTGCTGGCCACTAAAGCTGTCGCATCTTCTCCAGTTCCTCGACTGGCTTTTTCCAAAGCTTTAAAGACGTACTCTGGTAGGAACATATGATCCTTGATAGGTGCTGTTCGGTCTACCACAGAACCAATTCCCAGATCCATTCCAAAGCTGCCCCAAGTGTTCCAATGCACATTTTGTTGGATAAGCGTTCTGAAGGTCTGCGGCTTTTCTACAAAGCTGGAATCAATGCTCATCTCAGGCACGATGTCTTGTAGAATAAGCGGAATCTTCGTCGCGCAATTGTCGTAGAAAAAATCGTAGTTATAGGCGCGATTCTCTGGCTTGAGGTTGTTTTCTAAAAAGCTGAACATCGCCTGCTTTTCTTGCTGGTCTAAAGCCAGGACCTGCTCCTTTATCCAGCGATTGTCCTCAATATAGCTGCGAAGAAAACCTTCGGTGCGGCGTCTGTCTAGAACATAGCGCATTTGCCCTTTGGCGAATTTTGCATAGAAGTTCGGGTCACTAAAATCGTAAACCCCATAATTGTAGATCACATCAATGCCTCGGGCTTTATCTTCCAATCTAATCGCTGTATGACCAAAGGAGTCATAAAGCGCTTTTCCCGGTCCCATGGTGAGTATAGAAACCTCGGCACCACTAGAGAGTTGCAGCTCTTGTGCTTGATTTTGAAACGTGATAAGAGTAAGGAGAAGAAGTAAAAGTTTCCGCATAGGCTATCTGAATAAACTCCAGTCAATGGTTAATGAGAACACGTTGGAATACAAGGCGGCACTTTGGTCACCGATATCGGTCAAGGCATAATCCAGTTGAATTCCTTTGTATTTAAAACCAACTCCAATGTTGGGTTGAAACCCAACATTATCACTGCCGTCCAATTGTTGAATGTTCTGAAAATTACCTGCCCCCGCACGAACAAAGATCAGGTCGATATAACCAAATTCTAAACCTACAGCCGGCGTGATACTGGCAAAGGAACTGGAGATGATATCGTTGGTCTCTGCAAAGCGCATATTGAGATCTACAGCCGCTAAGAGGGAGTAATCATAATGGAATACAAACTTTTTAGCGATCCCAATATTGAGCTTAGGCAAGGTTAATTCTGTGGTTTCTGGTAGTTCCTGATTTTGACCTTCTACAGCGTTGCTGATGGTCGCAAACTGATCTTCATCTATGGTCCAAGCGTTGAAGGTTGTAGTAATGTCTCGCGCCATGATACCAAATCTCCAGTTGGACTTAGATTGAAACTGAATTCCAGCATCCAAACCAAAGCCCCAAGAATTGGCAAAATCTCCAATTACACGACGGATCACCTTAGCGTTAACTCCAATATTCAGCCCGTCTAAGGGCAAAGCCCGCGCATACGAAAAGGTCACCCCATAATCCGCAGTAGAGAAGAGCGAGATTCTGTTGTAATCAATATTTCCTTGCTCGTCAATTAACTGGGTGGTGTTCAAAATGTCATCCACTCCAAAGCGAATCACAGACAAAGCCACCGCAGATTGCTTGTCCAATGGCATCGCAAAAGCTGCGTAATCATAATTGGCAATATTGGCAAAATAAGAAGCGTGCATCAGGGCCAGTTGGTTGTCTTCCAATTGCACCAAGCCCGCAGGATTCCAATAACCCGAATTCACGTTGGCCGTGGACGCAGTCACCGCATTGGCCATACCAAATGCCGCGGCATCAACGCCAATGTTCATAAATTCGTTGGAATACTTTCTGGTGGTCTGAGCCTGAAGTCCCAGGCAAACTACCAGCAGTACGAGTAATAACTTCTTCTTCAAGCGTAATTTTTTACGGTCTAAAGCGGACGCTGTTTTGCCTATTAAAACTGCAAAAAGCCGTTGTTATTGTGCAGTTCCGCCTGCAGACAAAAATACTTTATTATTTTTACAATCAATTGTCAAAAACTCATGCGCAAATACATTCCTCACCTTTTTACTTCTTTGAATTTATGCTGTGGATGTATCGCTGCGATCTTTATAATCATAGGGCAGCCATTAGGAGCGGTGGTCTTTATGTTTTTGGGGATATTTTTCGACTTTTTTGACGGTCTTGCGGCGCGCGCTTTAAAGGTGACCTCAGAGGTTGGTGTTCAATTGGATTCCCTTGCAGATGTTATTACCAGTGGTCTGGTTCCCAGTCTAATGATGGTGTATATGCTCACTTCGGCACAGCTAAATACCAATATAGCAGGATATTTTTCCATCCTTTTTTATGATGTGGAGTCACCTGTAGGTGCTGCTGGCGAATTAAGTCTATGGATACCGGCCATAGGACTAATTTTAGTAGTGTCTGCAGCCTACCGATTGGCCAAGTTCAATGTGGATGAGAGACAGACCTCTGGATTTATCGGTTTACCTACGCCGGCCAATGCAATTTTTATTGCCAGCCTGATTTTAATTACTCAAGATTTTAGCCCTGCTTGGGCCTATGAACTGTTAATCAATTCTTGGGTCTTAGTTGGAATTACCATTGTATTCAGTCTGCTAATGCATGCAGAAATACCGCTCTTTTCCCTCAAATTCAAGTCCTTTGGGCTTAAAGAGAACGGTTTTGTCTACGGGTTTTTACTAGCTACTATAGCAGCTTTGTTGCTTTTTAAGATCATAGCCATTCCATTCATCATTATTGGCTATGTACTCTTATCGATTATAAAAAATACACTCACTAAATAATTACCATGGCAGAAAACATCATCACTTTGTTTATGTTGTTGATGCTGCAAATTGTTCTCGGTTTTGACAATTTGCTGTACATCTCTTTAGAATCTAAGAACGCACCCAAAGAAAAGCAAGCCTATGTCCGTAAAGTTGGAATCCTGATGGCCATTGTATTGCGTATTGCCTTGTTGTTCTTTTTGATCTCTGTGATCGATTATTTCCAAAAACCTTGGTTTGAATTACCTTTTGAAGGCGTTGCCACGGGTGAATTCAATCTGCACAGTTTGATTGTTTTGGCCGGAGGGATCTTTATCATTTACACCGCCATGAAAGAGATCTGGCATATGGTAGGGGTAACTCATGTCGAGGATCAGGTGGAAGATGCCAAGAAGAAATCCGTAGGAAAGGTCATTGCGGCTATCATTGTTATGAATTTGGTGTTCTCTTTTGATTCCATTCTAAGCGCCATGGCCTTGACCGATGTCTTTTGGGTAATGGCTACCGCTATTGTTTTAGGAGGTTTACTAATGATCTGGTTGGCTGATCGAGTAGCGCAATTCTTAGAGCGCAACCGTATGTATGAGGTGCTCGGACTCTTTATTCTTTTTATTGTTGGGATCATGTTGCTTACAGAGGGCGGTCATATTGCAGATCTCAAACTCTTTGACAACCCGATCACACCTATGAGCAAAACGACCTTCTATTTTGTGATCGTGATCTTGGTAGTGGTAGATATTGTGCAGGGTCGCTATCAGAAAAAACTCATCGCAATAAAAGAATCAGAAGCTAAAAAAGAGGAAAAGGAAGGCTAGAAATTCAGCTTCTTTTTACGCAGCTCAAAGTTTTGGCCTAGATATACTTTACGCACCATCTCGTCCGCGGCGAGTTCTTCTGGAATACCGTGCTTTAGAATACTTCCTTCAAACATTAAGTAAGTGCGATCGGTAATGGCCAAGGTCTCTTGTACGTTGTGATCAGTAATTAGGATTCCGATATTCTTGTCCTTCAAACGCGCTACGATGCGCTGAATATCTTCTACAGCCACAGGGTCTACACCCGCAAAAGGTTCATCCAATAAGATGAAGTGAGGGTCTGTTGCCAAGGCACGAGCAATCTCCGTTCTACGGCGTTCCCCACCAGAAAGCAGGTCTCCGCGGTTCTTACGGATATGCCCCAAACCAAACTCTTCAATAAGCGATTCCATCTTATCGCGCTGCTGCTTTTTAGACAATTTGGTGAGCTGTAGAACGCTCAAAATATTGTCCTCAATGCTCAGCTTTCTAAAAACAGATTCTTCCTGTGCCAAATAGCCAATTCCATTCTGTGCACGCTTGTACATAGGGAACTTGGTGATCTCCGTTCCTTCTAAATAGATGTTTCCGCTGTTGGGTTTAACCAAACCAACGATCATATAGAACGAGGTGGTCTTTCCTGCTCCGTTAGGTCCAAGCAGACCAACGATCTCTCCCTGATTTACTTCTACGGTGATGCCTTTAACGACCTGGCGGCCTTTATAGGATTTCATCAGATTTTCTGCACGGAGCTTCATAGGGACAAATATGGCGATTATCTACGGAGTCGCAAAGGGTTTAACTATTCTTAACTTCGAGGGCTTCCCAATATTCGTAGGCGCGACGTAAGTGAGGAATCACAATAGTTCCACCAATAAGCAGCGAAACGCTCATGGCTTCTACTACTTCTTCCTTGGTGAATCCCATCTCATAACAAGACTCCAAATGATAGCGAACACAGTCATCACAACGCAATACCAAAGAGTTCCCCAAACCGAGTAGTTCTTTGGTCTTTTTAGGGAGCGCACCTTCTTGGAAGGCATTGGTGTCCAGATTAAAAATACGTTTTACGATCTTGTTGTTATCGGCCAAAATCTTCTCGTTCATTTTGGCGCGGTAGTCGTTAAAGGAGTCGACAATATTATCCATGGGCAGCTTTGGCCTTTTTGGCCTGTTTTTTAACTACGGCTTTAGAGATGTATATACTGATTTCATAAAGTACCAGAATTGGCACAGCCACTACAATTTGACTGGCAATGTCTGGAGGGGTAATAATTGCTGATAGGATCAACACCAATACCAGCGAGTATTTTCTGTAATTCCTTAAGAACTGCGGCGTTACCAAACCGATCTTGGTTAAGAAATAGATGATTATCGGCAGCTCAAAGATGAGACCGCAAGCCACGGTAGCAGAGCGTACCAAACCAATGTAACTCTCTAAAGTAAACTGGTTGAATACCTCCTCACTCACCTTGTAAGATCCCAAGAAGTTGATAGAAAGCGGTGTTACCACGTAGTATCCAAAAAGCACACCCAAGAAAAACAGGAAGGACGCAATCAGAATAAATCCACGAGAGGTTCTGCGCTCATTCTCTTTAAGCCCTGGGCTAATAAAGCGCCAAAATTCATAAAGTACATATGGGAATGCAACTATGAATCCTGCAGTTATCGAGGTCCAAATATGGGCGGAGAATTGCCCGGCAACCTTCATACTTTGAATCTTAAATGGTAACTCGTCAAAACAAAAACTGTCTTGGAAGCCCAGAAATGTCGCAACCTTACAAAGCAATTGGTAGGTTGGGAAATCGGCATTCTTAGGGCCGAGTAATAAGGTGTCAAAGACAAAGGATTTCGCCAAAAAGGCAACCATACCCATAGCAACGATAGCCAGAGTACAACGAATCAAGTGCCAACGGAGTTCTTCCAAATGGCCTAAAAACGACATTTCCTTGCCTTGATTGGTAGCTGCGCTCATTAAATTATTCCTTCTTTGGTTAGGTTATGGATGTGAACCACACCACTGTATTTTCCGTCTTCTTCAACTAGCAACTGTGTAATGCCGTGCGAGTCGAGCTTGCGATAGGCCGCTACGGCCATGGCGTCTTGCTCAATGGTCTTTGGATTCGCACTCATAATATCTTTAGCGACCAAACCAGAAATATTATCCACCTTAGTGAGCATTCTACGCAGGTCACCATCGGTGATGATACCAACTATGGTATCATTTTCAACCACTGCAGTAGCACCGAGCATATTTTTAGAGATCTCAATGATCACTTCTTTTACCGGCGTATCTGGTTCCACTTGAGGTTTGGTGTTCAGTGCGGTTAAATCGCGAACGCGCAAATAAAGTTGTTTCCCCAATGAACCTCCAGGGTGGAATCGGGCAAAATCCGCAGCTTTAAAACCGCGCATCTCTAAAAGGCATACTGCCAAGGCATCTCCAATGACCAATTGCGCTGTTGTACTGGTAGTAGGTGCCAAATTGTTTGGACAGGCCTCTTTTTCAACATAAGCGTTGAGAATGTAATCGGCTTGTTGGCCCAAAAAGGAATCCTTGTTAGAGGTAATACCCACCAGTTTGTTGCCCAAAGCCTTGATCAAGGGTACCAAAACTTTGATCTCTGGCGTGTTTCCACTTTTGGAAATACAGATTACGGTATCTTCTTGTTGAATCGTTCCCAAGTCACCGTGGATAGCATCTGCGGCATGCATAAAAATAGCAGGTGTTCCTGTTGAGTTCAGGGTGGCAACGATTTTGGTAGCTATATTGGCGCTTTTGCCAATACCTGTAACCACAACGCGCCCGTTGGAGGCGTAAATATATTCTACTGCCGCTGCAAAGGTCTGATCGACCAAACTCGATAGATGAGCAATGGCTTTACTCTCTGTATCTATGGTCTGTTTGGCAATGGCAATGATCTGCTCTTGATTCATTAAAACTCGGGAATTATTCTTCTTGCTGAGGTCTAAAGAAATTAGTATATTGTAAATACAAAAGTACATAATTTTTCATGCCTTAGGGGAGATAAGTCGTGGAGAGTTTAAAGGTATTTTACTTCTTATCGAGACCGCTATTTTTAACAGACTTGTGGGACTCGTTGAATGAGCAGATTTTATAAAACGTTTAGTAGAGTGAACGATTCCGAGTTATACGCTGCACTCAAGAAATATTTTGGTTTTAACCAATTTAAGGGGCTACAGGAACAGGTGATCAAAAGTGTGGTCACCGACCACAACACTTTTGTCATCATGCCTACGGGCGGAGGAAAGTCCTTATGTTACCAGCTCCCGGCCTTGATGAAAGACGGCACCGCTATTGTGGTTTCTCCCTTGATCGCCTTGATGAAGAATCAAGTGGATGCCTTAAGAGCCATCTCTGAGAATAAGGGGATTGCTCATGTTTTGAATTCTTCCCTGAATAAATCAGAAGTAAAACAAGTTAAACAAGACATTGTAGACGGAGTGACCAAGCTCCTTTATGTGGCGCCGGAATCTTTAGCCAAAGAAGACAATATTGAGTTTCTGAAATCGGTTACTGTAAGTTTTGTGGCCATTGATGAAGCCCACTGCATTAGTGAGTGGGGACATGACTTTAGACCAGAATACCGCAATCTTAGAACACTCATTAACCGTTTAGGTGATGCGATCCCAATCATTGGGCTTACTGCTACAGCAACTCCAAAGGTGCAAGAGGACATCCTTAAAAATTTGGGAATCCAACAAGCCAACACTTTTAAAGCATCTTTTAACCGTCCGAATCTCTTTTATGAAGTGCGTCCCAAGACAAAAAATGTAGATGCAGACATTACCCGTTTTGTAAAACAGAATCAAGGGAAGAGTGGTATCATTTACTGTCTGAGCAGAAAACGTGTGGAAGAGCTTGCGCAAACGCTGCAAGTGAATGGAATCGCTGCGGTTCCTTATCACGCAGGTTTAGATCCTAAAACTCGGGTGAAGCATCAGGATATGTTTTTGATGGAAGATGCGGATGTGGTTGTTGCTACTATTGCCTTTGGGATGGGAATTGACAAACCGGATGTGCGTTTTGTGATCCACAACGACATTCCCAAAAGTATAGAGAGTTATTATCAAGAGACCGGACGTGCCGGACGCGATGGAGGAGAGGGACATTGTTTGGCCTTTTATTCTTATAAAGACATTGAAAAACTGGAGAAGTTCATGAGCGGAAAGCCTGTTGCAGAACAGGAGATCGGTCATGCACTGCTTCAAGAGATGGTGGCCTTTGCCGAGACCAGTATGTCTCGTCGGAAGTTTTTATTGCATTACTTCGGAGAGGAATTTGACGTAAAAACTGGTGCGGGCGGTGATATGGATGATAACGTCCGCAATCCTAAAAAGAAACACGAGGCGCAAGAACAATTGCATTTATTGCTCAGTGTTTTAGGAAAGACCAATCAGCAATACAAGGCTAAAGAATTGGTCAGAGTTATGGTAGGTGATGTCAATGCCTTGATCAAATCTCACAGAACGGACCAACAAGAATTCTTTGGGTCTGGAGATCACCACGATAAATCCTTTTGGATGGCACTGATCCGTCAATCCTTAGTGGCAGGCTACATTAGAAAGGACATTGAAACTTATGGAGTGCTCAAACTCACGCCTCAAGGATTGGAATATATTGACCATCCTGTTTCCTTTATGATGACCGAAGATCATAAGTTTGATCATGAAGAGGATTCTTCTATCACTGTGGCGAAGAAATCCAATGGAGAAGGAACAGACAAAAATCTGTTCAAACTGCTCAAAGACGAGCGCAAAAAGGTGGCAAGCAAACTCGGTTTACCACCGTTTGTAATTTTTCAAGACCCGTCTTTGGAGGACATGGCCTTGAAATATCCTATAACCATAAGTGAACTTTCTAATGTCCACGGAGTAGGTGAGGGCAAGGCAAAAAAATACGGAGAACCCTTTGTTGGGCTCATTGCTCGTTATGTGGAAGAGAACAATATTGAGCGCCCGGATGACTTTGTAGTGAAATCTACCGGAACCAACTCCGCCTTAAAGCTATACATCATTCAAAGTATAGATCGCAAGCTGCCGCTGGATGATATCGCCTCTGCCAAAGGCCTTGAAATGCCAGAATTCATCAAAGAGATGGAAGCCATTGTATTTAGTGGTACCAAGCTCAATATTGATTATTATTTGGAGGATATTTTGGACGAAGAACAACAGGAAGAGATCCACGAGTATTTCCTAGAGGCAGAAACGGACAAGATAGACGTGGCTATGGAAGAGTTTGACGGAGACTACGATGACGAAGAACTCCGTTTGTATCGCCTTAAATTCATCAGCGAGGTAGCCAATTAGATTGTTACTCATCTGCATTTACTAAGCCCATTTAAAACCGTATCTTTGCAGCCTTAAACACTAAGATATGCAAGACGGAATCTATGCTAAATTCACCACTTCTAAAGGTGAAATTTTGGTTCAACTCACTTATGATAAAACACCTGGAACTGTAGGGAACTTTGTCGCTTTGGCAGAAGGAAATCTAGAGAACGGTGCCAAACCTCAAGGACAACCGTATTATGACGGTTTGACCTTCCACCGCGTGATCAACGACTTTATGATCCAAGGGGGAGATCCAAACGGAACAGGTTCTGGTGGACCAGGCTACAACTTTGATGACGAGTTCCACCCAGAGCTTAAGCACGATGGACCTGGAGTACTTTCTATGGCCAACGCTGGACCCGGAACCAACGGAAGTCAGTTTTTCATCACGCACGTGGAAACTCCTTGGTTAGACAACAAACACACTGTATTCGGGAAAGTTGCTGAAGGGCAGGATATCGTGGATACCATTGCTCAAGGCGATTTGATGGAGAAAGTAGAGATCGTTCGCGTTGGTGATGATGCCAAGAACTGGAACGCTGTAGAAGCTTTCAGAATGTTCAACGGAGCCAAAGCAGAACGCGAAGCTGCGGCTAAGGCTGCTGCAGAACAGGCCATGAAAGATCTAACTGCTGGTTTTGATAAGACCGATAGTGGTTTATACTACAAACTTATTCAAGAGGGTGACGGTGTAAAGGCAGAAGCTGGAAAGACCGTAGCTGTGCACTACAAAGGAATGCTGGCAGACGGTATGGTATTCGATTCTTCGTACAACCGCGGAAACCCTATTGAGTTTCCATTAGGAATGGGACAAGTGATCCCAGGTTGGGATGAAGGGATCCAACTTTTAAAAGTAGGCGATAAGGCGCGCTTGGTGATTCCTTCGGAATTGGGTTACGGAAGCCGTGGAGCAGGAGGCGTTATCCCGCCAAATGCAACCTTGGTGTTCGATGTCGAACTCATGGAAGTAAAGTAAATGAAAAAGCGGCCCTTGAGGCCGCTTTTTTTATATCTCTTGGTCAACCATATCGGTAACTACATAATAGCGAGGATCGTCAATGGAGCGTTCAATGATGGTCTCAAAACGCGGATTGGCTTTGAGCAGTAAGGCGATACAATCTGGGCTCAAGTGAGTCAGCTTAACCTGTTTGCCTTGTTGGATGTATCGGTTGGCAATTCCTCTTAAGGCCTCAATACCGGAGTGATCGCTCACTTTAGATTCCATAAAGTCGATCTCTACTTGAGTAGGATCGTTCTTGACGTCAAACTTGCCATTGAAATTCTGAACCGATCCGAAGAACAAAGGCCCCCAGATCTCATAAACCTTAGTGCCATCTTCTTTGATCTGCTTACGCGCACGGATCATAGTAGCGTTCTTCCAAGCAAAGACTAAGGCAGAGATCACAACCCCAGACAATACGGCAATGGCCAAGTCCTGCCAAACGGTGATGGCAGAAACGGCAATTAATACCACAGTATCTGCCAGTGGGATTTTATGAAGTATTCTAAAGCTACTCCATGCAAAGGTTCCAATCACTACCATAAACATTACCCCAACTAGTGCGGCAATTGGTATCTGTTCAATAAGTCCAGCTCCGAAGAGAATAAAGCACAAGAGCGCAACAGCAGCAATAATTCCGGAAAGTCTACCGCGACCACCGGAGTTGATGTTGATAATAGATTGACCGATCATAGCACAACCACCCATACCACCAAAAAGTCCATTGATAAAATTGGCGCCACCTTGGGCCACGCACTCTCGGTTTCCGCTTCCGCGGGTTTCTGTAAGTTCGTCGATGAGGTTGAGAGTCATCAGGGATTCAATTAGCCCAATTGCTGCCAAAATAAAGGCCGTTGGAACAATGGTGCTGAGCCAGTGTCCATTCAAGGTGGAGAACATATCAAAGATCTGCCATTGGAACATTGGTAGGCCGCCTTCAAGACCCGATCCTCCTCCTTCTCGAATAAATGATCCTACGGTGCTCACATCCAAACCACCTAAGATGGCGATTGCTGCCACAACGATAATTGCCAAAAGTGCTGCCGGCACTTTCTTTGTGAGTTTGGGAAGGCCCCACATGATACCCATAGTTAAGGCCACAAGGCCAAGCATTAAGTATAACGGCCCACCGCTTAACCATTCAAATTCTCCATTGACCTTGGTTTTAAACAGGCCGAGTTGAGACAAAAAGATAACAATGGCCAATCCGTTGACAAAGCCCAACATTACTGGATGCGGAATTAGACGCACAAATTTTCCCAGTCTTAAAAAGCCGGCGCTCATTTGAATTACCCCAACCAGCAGTAGTGTGATAAAGAGCCACTGGAGTCCCAATTGTTCTACAGGTTGGTCTAAGGTCAGACCAACTTCGTTTCCTTTACTCACCAAATGTACCATGACCACGGCCATGGCTCCTGTAGCTCCGGAGATCATTCCGGGACGTCCGCCAAAGACTGCAGTGATGAGCCCCATCATAAAGGCGCCATAGAGCCCAACCAGCGGATCAACGCCTGCTACAAAGGCAAAAGCCACCGCTTCTGGAACCAAGGCTAAAGCCACTGTTAGTCCAGAGAGGATATCGTTTTTAGGATTTTGGGTAAAGTTGCGTAATAGGGTCTTCATGGCTGCTTCGCTAAAAAGCCGCAAATATACACTATTCGATCAACTAGCTAAGGAGGTTTAGAATTCTAAACCATCTTGAGAATTTGGTTTCCATTTGATATTACAACCAATGCTCGGCTTTTGATCTTTTCGCTGCGGATGGTTGTTGAGAATATTGTCTAAGGCCTCACGTAGGTCCCGGCCGTTTACAGGGATTCCATTAGACGGGCGAGAATCGTCCAATTGACCACGGTAGACCAATTTTAGATCGGCATCAAAGACAAAGAAATCAGGAGTGCAAGTAGCCCCATAAGCTACAGCAACTTCTTGCGTTTTATCGTAGAGGTAAGGAAACGGATACTTGTGTTTGCGTCCGGTCTCATACATTTCTTCCGGGCCGTCCTGTGGATAAGTCTCCACATCGTTACTGCTAATAGCTGCAAAACCAAAACCTGGAACGGTATAATCATTGGCAATACGGACCAATTCTTCGTTGACGTGCTTTACAAAAGGACAGTGGTTGCAAATGAACATGATCACCGTGCCTTTATCTCCTTTGACCTGCTCCAAATTCTTAAAACCGGTGCTCATTACGTCATCCAAGAAAAAGTCTGGGGCAACCGTGCCCAAAGGGATCATTTTTGATTCAGTTCTAGCCATGCAATTGTAAAGTTTTGGTGTGCAATATCTGTCGGAAATCCGCAGTGATCGTTACAGCAAAGATACGTCAAGATTGCCTATTTTTAAGTTTGATAAATTTAGACATTATGGAACTGAGTTGGAACGATTTTACCAAAGTAGATATGCGGGTGGGAACTGTCGTAGAAGTAACCGATTTTCCCGAAGCCAGAAATCCGGCTTATAAACTTCGCATTGACTTTGGCGAACTGGGTATCCTTAAAAGTTCTGCTCAGATCACAGTGAAGTATACCAAAGAAGAACTTTTGGGAACTCAGGTAATTGCTGTGGTGAACTTTCCGGAAAAACAAATTGGCCCGTTTATGAGCCAATGTTTAGTGCTGGGTGCTGTGGACGGCAAAGCCGTTACGATCCTGTCGCCATCCAAAGAAACTCCAAACGGATTGCGAATCGCTTAATCGTCTGATTCTTCAGCTTCCTCAATATCAAAAGAGAGCCCATCTAATACTTCTCTGAATTTTGGAGCATTGATATCATAGGTTTCGGGAGTAGCAGTAAAGTTGATTAATAGGTAACCTGTTGGTGTTTCATAGGTCACGTATTGCATCTCATACATTGCTTTGCCAAATACTTGCTGAATCTTATAAGAAACGCCCGTAGAATTCGCTGGGGGTTCCAACTCGTTTTTGATCATAACCGTGGTTCGGCCAATGGGGTCTCCCATTTTTAGTCCGACTAACTTTTCTTGGTTAAAGACTTCAAAGGATTCAAAATCTTCTTTGGCATAAAAAGAGATGGACATGGCATTCTTGATATTGTAATTATCTGGAAACGAAGCAAAGAAAACATCTTCATACTCAGAACGCGTTATGTTTAACCACTCGGGGACTGTTAAGGCGTAGTTAGCCACTGGATCTACAAACTCCATAGCCTCATCAGGTTCATCGAGCGATACGCGATAATTGAGCGCATTCAAGTCAACGAAGTAGCCAAATACCTCGATTTTTTCGCTGATCCATTTTACTCGGGCAAGTGCTTCTTCCAAGGGTTCCTCCTCATAAGAGATGGTGTACAAACCATACAGGTGATCATTAGCTACAAAGTCCAAATGATAATGATACCATGTTGCTGATTCAAAATTAGACAGGGTGTCCAATATCGCCTTGGGTGTGGGATAATACCACAACTGAAACTTCTTACCATCACTATTTTTAAAGATCTCAGTAGTGACCTCTAAGGAAGTATTCATGGTCTCTGCTTCCATGTACTTTATCTCATCGTCCTTAAAGAAATTCAGCAATTCAATTTCCTTAATGGTATCTGATGCGTTCGTGTACATTGCTCTTTCATAGCGACGCGGTAAAAATTGATAGTAATCCCGGTCCACGGTAAATCCAAGCACTTCCGTTTCCGGTTCAATTTCTGATCCGGGAACAGTAATGGTCACAAAGGCCGATTGGGTATTGTCTACCCAGGTGAAACTGTCTTTCCCTTGCAAGACATTATAGGGAGATTGCTGCTCTTCCTCTTCCTGTCCCAACGCGCTAGAATTGAAAAGAAAAAAGCCAATAAGTGCTAATAAATAGGTGTTACATTTCATCTCCGAAGAATACGGCGTTCATCAAGAGCTTGTTGGTTCCGTACCAAAAGGCTCTAAAATTGGTATTGTCTGTAAAGTAAATGATCTGTCCGCGGCCCTTGCCTTGGATCTTCACCATCGAGGTGCCTCCGAGAAGTTCCAAGTTCTCCTCAGAAATATACCCACTCAAAAGTGGATTCTCGGTATACTGTACCGGGTTGTTATAACTCTGCTTGTCGGCCTCCATAAACAACGTACTGTTTCTAAAAGTTGGCATATTCTCCTTGGTGTACCCAAAAGCGATCGGGTGGGAGAGGTCTAGTTTGGTGTTGAAAATGGCTCCACCAATAACCTGAGCTCCAAAATAATTGCTGCGCTGTTCAAAGCTGATATTAGTCGCGGTGTCTTGTTCAGACTTGAATTCGATCTTCATGAGTTCATTGCGATCCAACCAACGTCCCATATTCTTGTAGGCGATCAAGGTTCCGCCATCGCGGATCCACTCCTCTAACTTTTCAGCATCGGATTTGTCTAGGGCGCTGCCCCAAGTGTTGGGAACAATGATGTCTGTGTATCGGCTAAGGTCAGCTCGTCCAAAATCATCCGTATCAATTTTAGTGATCTTCATCGCGTAACGCGTGTCAAATAAATGCCAGATTTCACCCGCATCATAAGGATTCATCCCGTTTCCAATAATCAAGGCCACTTCCTGTTTTTCAACAGCTCTAAACTGATTACTACCCAAATCAATTCCTTGGGTATAACCCGTGCCTACACCCGTGATCTCAATATGACTTTCGCGAGCAACATCGTTGAGGAATTTTGCCAGATCTCGCGGGCCGAGTTTTTGATTCTGCGCTGGGATCATGATGGTCCCGTAGTCGTACTGTTTCCCTGCAAGTGTAAATGGTTTCATGCCCACTTTAGCGCGAATGCCCTCCTCAAGGATCATATTAAGAGCTTTAGGCGAATAGTATTCATGCCATTCCATCAAATAGGCATAACCACCGGTATTGGTCAGGATAGTCTCTTTGGGTTTTAGGTCCGTCACCTCGGCTCCCGCCACACTCAAAGAAGCTTTGTCGCTGTAGTTGAGGTTGAACGCCATGGGGAAGGTCCAGGCAGAAATGTCATAGAACAAGCTGTCTTGGAATGTGGTGCGCACATCAAACATGGCGTTGAGCAGTCGGTGATTCTTTTGGTTCTTTGGAATGATGTAACTAAAGCCTTTCTTATAAGATTTTCCGCCTACATTCACGTCATTCTTGAGTTCGTGAAATTTGATTTTATGTCGATCTAAGATTTCCGCAAAATGATAGACACGAGCGGCATCCTTGGCATCACCAACAATGTATGCTCCTCCTTTGGAAGCCTCATTACGCGCATCACTAAAAAATTGCTTTTGATAATCTAAAAGGGTGGTCCGCATATCAACACTCGCCTCAAGGGTACTTAATGATGCAGTCAACTGATTTCGAATAGTAAAAGGAAAGGTCAAAATGCCATTGTCACTTTCTTGAGCGTGTCCTCGAGAAGAAGCCTGTTCAAATAAGATTCCAATTCCACCATTGATGTCTGGGAAGGTAGAACCCTTTCCGTAGTAAAAATCATCAAAGCTCTCTTCCGTATAGTATAAGCTGCCAATTTGATCTAAAGCCTTGACGTGGAACTCAGCAATGTCTCCTGTCAAATCCTGATTGCGCTGAGGCGTAAGTGGATGCGTTCTGGAAGGAATTCCCGGCTGGAAAAAGAAGGTTGCGTTGGTGCCCATCTCGTGATGGTCTGTTAATACATTCGGATACCAATTGTGAAAAGTCTCAATACGCGCTCTGGATTCCGGCAGCTGTACTGGTAACCAGTCCCGGTTCATATCAAACCAATAGTGATTGGTTCTTCCTCCAGGCCATACCTCGCTGTACTCGCGATCGTTTGGATCTGGATTGATATTGATGCTTTTGTGTACGTTGGCCCAATAGGCAAAACGCTGCAGTCCGTCAGGGTTTAACGCTGGGTCTAAAAGAATCACAGCATTTTTTAATTTTTCTTCAATGACCGGGCCTTGCGCCGCTGCCAAATAGTAAGCGTAGAGAAGCACAGCATTAGATCCACTGGGTTCGTTTCCATGGATGGAAAACCCTTGATAAACAATAACAGGCATTTGAGAAGTATCACCACCGCCGTTGTCTGTCAGCGCCATATGATCCGATTGGATCTGATCGATCCTGTTGTGGTTCTCCGGGCTGGTCACCGTCAGCAGTAAAATAGGTCTTCCTTCAAAAGTAGTCCCACGAGACTCAATAGTCATACGATCACTCGCCGCAGCCAAGGCCTGCATATACATGGCAAGCTTGTCGTGGGTAATGTGCCAATCTCCAACTTGATGCCCAATTATACTTTCTGGTGTTGGGATGTTTGGATCGTAAGTGACGTCTGATGGAAGGTAATAGTTTAGATCTACGTGATAGTCTTGTGCCGCTGCTGTTAGTGAGAAAAAGACAGCCAGGCTAAAGGCGATTCTTAACATGGTTGGTTTGTGTGTTGTGGTTGGATTATTCGAATAATCTATAATTCTTAAAGATAAAAAAAACCGCTGGCAAAGGTGTCAAGCGGTTTTTCATTTATGGAAACTTTAAGATTTATATATCGTCAAAGTTAATGTCGGTAAAGGACTGGGTAGTTGCATCTGGACTTACCTCTGCCGTTTGCGGCTGTCCGTTGTGGTATTCTTTTTTGTAGTCTTTTTGATGACGTTCACTGATCACTTCTTCTCCTTTTTCAGCGATGATGAAATCTATCATTTCATTCACGTGGTCTCTAAAACTCGAAAAATCTTCCTTATATAGATAGATCTTGTGTTTTTTATAGTGGAAAGAACCATCTTCATTAGTGAATTTTTTACTCTCTGTGATGGTCAAATAATAGTCTCCTGCTTTGGTCGATCGAACATCGAAGAAATACGTCCGGCGCCCTGCTCTTAGGACTTTGGAGTAGATTTCTTCTTTCTCCAGCATGTGATCACTCATGTTTAGTTTAGTTTTTGCGTTAGCCAAAAATCTAAAAAAAATCCATAGCAAACAATAGGGAGTCTATATTTCTTTTTCAGCCAATTGTTTTTGGTAAAGCTCCTTGTAATAGCCTTCTTGAGAAAGTAATTCCTGGTGAGTTCCTCGCTGTAAAATCTGACCTTCATCCAAGACAATGATCTGGTCTGCAGTCTTTGCAGATGAAACCCGGTGACTCACGATTAGCGTGGTGCAGTCCTGAGTAGCGAGCTCTAAATTGCTCAAAATAGCCTCTTCCGTCTCTGTATCTACTGCGGAAAGGCAATCGTCTAATAATAGTAGCTTTGGCGCTTTGATTAGCGCACGAGCAATAGAAACACGTTGCTTTTGTCCTCCGGAAAGCGTGATTCCGCGTTCTCCTAAGATGGTGTCGTAGCCTTTGCTAAAGTCTACAATATTGTCATGGACTACAGCCATTTTAGCGGCTTGCTGAATTTCTGCTTCTTGAGCCGACTCTTTACCAAACTTAATATTGTTGGCAATGGTGTCACTAAACAAGAAGGCATCTTGTGGCACATAGCCCATTTGCTGTCTAAAAGCTTCTAAGTTCAGTTCGCGAAGATCTTTTCCATCAATTTCAATACTGCCCTCTTTTACGTCATAGAGTCTGCCTAATAGCTCCAATACCGTGGACTTACCAGCACCTGTATTTCCAAGAATGGCAAGCTTCTCACCAGGTTTTAGGCTAAAGCTGACTCCTTTTAAGGCGGTGATCCCGGTATCCGGATAGGTGAAATAGACGTCTTTAAAATGAATCGTTCCTTGCAGATTTAAAGGTTCCAAGGTTGGATTCTCTATCTCCGGTTGTTGGTTAAGAAATTCGTTGATTCGCTTTTGAGAAGCTTCTGCCTGTTGGATCATAGAGGTAACCCAACCAACGATAGCCACAGGCCAAGTCAGCATATTGACATACACTAAGAATTCTACGATGGTTCCCAGATCAATTTGCCCGTTGATGTATTGCTGTCCTCCGATGTAAACTACTAGTGTATTACTAATGCCGATCAGTAGGATCATTAAAGGAAAAAACAAGGCCTGAACTTTGACCAGGTCAATGTTCTTGTCTTTGCTGCCTTCTGCCAATTCAATAAAATTGGAATTGGTCGGCGGTTCAATACCGTAGGCCTTGATCACAGAAATACCGCTAAAAGACTCTTGGGTAAAAGTGGTGAGTTTGGCCAAGTACTCTTGAACCACAGTACTTCTTTTATGAATGGCGCGACTCAGTTTATAAATCGCGACGGAAAGTATTGGAAGCGGAGTAACGGCATAAAGCGTAAGTAGCGGTGCGGTGTAGATCATATAACTGATGGTCACTACAAAGGTTGTAACTGTAGTAGCGCTATACATCACTGCTGGGCCAACATACATGCGGACCTTAGAGACGTCTTCACTAATACGACTCATCAAGTCACCGGTACGATTCTGTTTGTAAAAGGCCAAAGAGAGTCTCTCGTATTGCAAGAAGACCTCGTTTTTTAGATCGAACTCAATATACCGGGAGATCACAATTAAGGTCTGTCTCATCAAAAAGGTGAAAAAGGCCGAAAGTACGGCCGCTCCAATAATGATCAGAATGTTGGTGTTTAGTTCCGAGGTCAGGGCCGCAATTTGATCTTCAGTTGCATCGTAGAAGGCGCTAACGGTATCAATAATGTTCCCTATGAAGATCGGAATGAATAAGGCAAAGATTCGAGCCACAACAGTGATGAGTAACCCCAAAACCAATCGGCCACGATACTTGATAAAAAATTTGTTGAGATACCTCAGTTCCTTCATTCCCTAAGCGGATGGTTAATAAATTATTCTTATTTATACCCCTATTTAGTTGTTAATAATTCAATTAACCGTTACTTTTGCCCGTCCTTTTTAAAGGATTCTTAACCTATTACTTTTATGATGGCAGAAACCATACCTTTTGAAGACCTGAAAAAAATGGACCCCGTTTTTGGTCAACTTTCTTTCGATAACCACGAGCAAGTGGTCTTTTGTAATGACAAAGATACAGGTTTAAAAGCAATAATTGGCATCCACAATACCGTGATGGGACCCGCTTTGGGAGGTACCCGAATGTGGTCCTATAAGACCGAATGGGAAGCCTTGAACGATGTACTTCGTTTGTCTCGTGGTATGACCTATAAATCTGCTATCACCGGTTTGAATCTCGGTGGAGGTAAGGCGGTTATCATTGGTGATGCCAAGACACAGAAGACTCCGGAGCTTATGTTGCGATTTGGAGAGTTCGTGCACTCTTTAGGTGGAAAGTATATTACTGCTGAGGATGTTGGTATGGCAACTTCTGATATGGATCTAGTGCGCACAGTTACTCCATATGTAACGGGAATCTCCGAAGCAAAAGGAGGAGCAGGTAATCCATCTCCAATTACAGCATATGGTGTTTTCATGGGAATGAAAGCAGCGGCTAAGTACCGTTTTGGAACTGAAATGCTGGAAGACAAGCGTGTCTTTGTGCAAGGGATCGGAAATGTAGGTGAATCGCTTGTGGAGCATTTGACCAATGAAGGTGCAAAAGTTGTATTGAGCGATATCAATGAAGAACGTTTGCAAGAGGTAAGTCAGAAATACGGTGCAGAGATCTACCGCGGTGATAACCTGTATGCAGAACCTATGGATATCTACGCCCCATGTGCTTTGGGTGCTACGGTAAACGATCAGACCATTGAGCAGTTACAAGCTCCTGTCATTGCTGGTGCTGCCAACAACCAGTTGGCCGATGAGAACATCCATGGAAAGCGCTTGCGTGAGCGTGGAATTGTTTACGCTCCTGATTTCTTGATCAATGCTGGTGGAATCATCAATGTGTATGCAGAATTGGAGAACTACGGGAAAGCAGACATCATGCGCAAGACCGAAAACATCTACAATACTACTTTGGAAATCCTAGAGAAAGCGGAGCAGCAAAACATCACGACGCATCAGGCTGCTTTTGATATTGCTCAGGCGAGAATCGACGCGCGAAAAAAGGATAATTAATCCGCAGTAAACACAAGACGTTTTTTAACTACATTTGCAGGGTACAAAGAAGTATTCCTGTGTAAAGTTCTTATCCATGTTGACCCGAAGACATATACGTATTAAAGTATTGCAGACCATCTATGCCTTTGATAAGGCAGAAATTGATGAGCTCAAAAAGAGTGAAAAATTCCTGGTCTACAGCATGGAACAAATGCGTGACTTGCATTTAGTAATGTTAGGTCTTTTGGTAAGCTTGCGTGATTATGCTGAGGTTCACCTGGAAAAGCGCAAAAAGAAACACCTCGTCACTCAGGAAGATCTCAATCCCAACACCCGATTTATTGACAATAAGGTACTTGTACTTCTCAAGGAGAACACCGCTTTGAATACCCTTATTTCAGAGCGCAAGTTGGATTTCTGGCAATTGGATGACGAGTACATCAGTCTGTTGCATAAAGAAGTACTCGCCTCAGAGATCTTTGAGCAATATATGACTGGGCCTGAGTCGGATTTTAAAGCCGATAAGGACTTTGTGATCCAACTCTACAAGCAGATCATTGCTCCGAACGACAAGCTTTACGACTATTTTGAAGACAAGCGTTTGACTTGGTTGGATGATTACCCGGTAGTTAATACAGGTATTGTCAAGTTGCTGAATCAAATGGGGCCTAACCCGTCAGATGGTAAACTTATGCCTCCAGCTTTTAAGAATAAAGAAGATCTGGATTTTGGTGTGGAACTCTTTAGAAAAGTGGTGCTTCACGACGAAAAATACACCAAAGATATTATTGGCAAGACTCCTAATTGGGATAAAGACAGAATTGCCGATTTGGACATGATCATGATCAAAATGGGAATCGCGGAGTTTTTGCACTTTCCAAGCATTCCTGTTAAAGTGACAATTAACGAATATTTAGAAATCGCCAAGGAGTATTCTACCCCTAAAAGCAGTATTTTTATAAACGGTATTTTGGACAAACTAGTTCAGCAATACCGCGACAATGACAGCCTGAACAAAATAGGACGCGGGCTTAGATAGAATAGAAAATTTGGTTATTTTAGCCACTCTTAAAAAAATTAAACCTAAAAAGATGAGAAAATCAGCATTAATATTGGCAGCCTTTGTTGCTTTTGCCTTTACTTCTTGTAAGGAAAACGCTGCTGACAAAGTAGACGGAACCACTGATGTATCTGCTAACGCAGGAGCTGCTACAAGCACAAGTGGAGATGAAGCAAAGTTCCCTGTAATGCAGTTTGAAGCTGTAGAGCACGACTTTGGAACAATTGATCAAGGAACTAACGTAGAGCACTTGTTCAAATTTACTAACACTGGAAACGCTCCATTGGTAGTAGTAGATGCTAAATCAAGCTGTGGATGTACAGTACCTACTTGGTCACGTGAGTCTATCCCTCCAGGTGGAGAAGGAGAAATGCTTGTTAAATTCAACGGATCTGGACAGAACCAAGTTAGCAAGACAGTGACTATTACTGCAAACACACGTAACGGTAAAGAAACTATCAAGATCAAAGCTTTTGTAACTCCTAAAGCTGGAGCTGCAGGTGGATCTCCAATCCAAGTTAATTCTTCAGGAAGATAATCCATGGAAGGCATTCAACAGTTTGTTCCCTTATTACTGCTTTTTGCTGTATTCTATCTGTTTTTGATAGCTCCACAGCGCAAGAAGCAAAAACAAGAACGCAAGTTCATTGAAGAGTTAAAAAAGGGAGATCGCGTGGTTACTATTAGCGGTATGCACGGTAAGGTATTGGATCTAAACGATGACGGTACTTGCATCATTGAGACTGGAGCTGGTAAGATCAAATTTGATCGTGCAGCCATTTCAATGGAAAAAAGCAAACGCATGAACGAACCTGCGAAAAAATAAGTTGCTTTCGAGCAATTAAAAAAGCCGCTCCATCGAGCGGCTTTTTTATTGGTGCAAATTCATTGCAACCTAAAATTATTTAAAAGCGGTATCCGACTAAAAGTCCGCCTCTAAAGAATCCTTCTGGCCCAAAGTCTGGGCTCAATAGATAACGTCCGCCACCAATACTGAGTTCAAATACAAAACCGTTATTGCTTACCCATTTCTGTCCAACAGCGATCCCAATTCCTGTGTTGAACCAAGATTCATCAGTAGTAATGAAACCGGGTACCGGTCTTTCTGGGAAGCCGACAATTTCTTCCGTAAACTCTTCTTTACCGAAGGCAAACTGCAACATACCTTCAACAAAGAAACCGCGAGCTCCATACTCTTTCTTATTAAAGAAGTACTGTCTGTAAAAAGGAGTGAGTGCGAAGGCTTGGTATTCATTGAAGCTGTCTTCTAAACCAATGTTGATTGCTGCTCCGACTCCTGAGTAACGACTCAGCACATATTCATAATTGATCTCAATGTTTGGAATGGCTAATGCTTCTATCGCATCCAAGCGCAGTTCGTGTTTTCTTTCGTCAATAGGTTTTGGTGATTCTGATTGGTCATCCTGTGCCCATAGGGCAGCAGTAAACAGACCCAAAAGGGCTGTTAGCATTTTCTTTTTCATAGCGTAATGTGTTGTTATTAATTACTTGGTGGCCAGCCTGCGAGCAATATTGACAATCACCTCAATCGCTTTTTCCATGCTTTCCACAGGAACGTATTCGTATCGTCCGTGGAAATTGTGACCCCCTGCAAAAATATTTGGACAAGGCAGGCCCATAAAGCTCAATTGAGATCCGTCTGTACCACCACGGATCGGCTTGATGATCGGAGTAATTCCAGCTTCCTGCATTGCAGCTTCAGCCAGTTCCACTATATGCATTACGGGCTCAATCTTTTCCCGCATATTGAAATACTGATCATTAAGCACCACCGAAACAGTGTCTGCTCCATGCTTTTCATTCAATAGACGTGCAATTTCTAAAACGGTTGCTTTGCGAGCCTCAAATTTTTCACGATCGTGATCCCTAATGATGTATTTGAGTTGTGTCTGATCTACGCCACCTTGCTGATCGTAAAGGTGATAGAATCCTTCACGGCCTTCTGTGGTCTCCGGAGTTTCATCTGCAGGAAGCGTATTGATGAATTCTGATGCGATATACATGGAGTTGATCATCTTGCCCTTGGCATAACCCGGGTGAACGATCTTTCCCTTGATGGTTACTTCGGCTCCTGCGGCATTGAAATTTTCGTATTCCAATTCTCCAATTTGAGAACCGTCCATGGTATAGGCCCAATCTGCTCCGAATTTTTCCACATCAAAGTGATGGGCTCCGCGACCGATCTCTTCGTCCGGAGTAAAACAAACTCGAATGCGTCCGTGTGGAATCTCTGGATGGTTGATCAAGTATTCCATGGCCGATACGATCTCTGTGATCCCGGCTTTGTCATCGGCACCTAAAAGGGTGGTCCCATCTGTGGTGATCAGTGTTTGACCTTTATAGAGTAAAAGATCTTCAAAATAACTCGGAGAGAGTATAATGTCTTTTTCTGCATTTAAGACAATATCTCCGCCATTGTAATTCTCATGAATTTGCGGCTTTACGTTAGCTCCCGTAAAATCTGGAGAGGTGTCAAAATGACTCACAAATCCAATGGTAGGCAGATCGTGCTCCACATTAGACGGCAAAGTAGCCATCACATAAGCCTTGTCATCAATGGTTACCTCACTCATACCAATGGCTTTGAGTTCTTCAAAGAGCTTATTGGCTAAATCCCACTGCTTTTCAGTACTGGGTGTAGTTGGGCTGGAAGCATCAGATTCTGTATCTGTGGTCACATAGCTTACAAAGCGATCAATGAGGTGTTTTCTGTCTATCATGGATTGTAATTTTCTTTCTCAAAAATAGCGATATGCAGGCAGGTGAACAAGCGGAAATTTGTTGACAAATCCACTGTGGCAAAAGGAGAAGAAAATGTATTTTTGTGCAAACATTCTCTCGTGTATAAATTCCTGCTAAGACCACTGCTTTTTTGTTTCGATCCGGAACAAGTACATCACTTTACCTTTGGACTTATTCGTTTGATGCATAAAATTGGATTGGGGCCGCTCTTTAGATCCATTTATGCTAAAAAGGATCCCAAACTTAAAAGAGAGGTATTTGGACTCACCTTTGACAATCCTGTGGGATTGGCCGCAGGTTTTGATAAAGATGCCAAGCTGTACAATGAGCTGAGTAACTTCGGATTTGGTTTTGTAGAAATTGGCACCATAACTCCCAAACCGCAAGATGGAAATCCCAAGAAGCGTTTGTTTCGCTTAAAGCAAGACAAGGCCATTATCAATAGAATGGGTTTTAACAACCAAGGCGTAGAGGCAGCTATAGGACGTTTAAAGAATCGTAAGACCCAGATCATAATTGGAGGGAATATTGGTAAGAACAAAGTCACTCCTAATGAAGAGGCTACCTCAGATTACATCAAATGTTTTAAGGCTCTTTTTGATCATGTCGATTATTTTGTGGTCAATGTGAGTTCTCCCAATACGCCAAACTTGAGAGCATTGCAGGAAAAGGAGCCGCTCACAGAGTTATTAAAAACTTTACAGGTCAAGAATCAGGCGAAATCCAATCCCAAACCAATTCTGCTTAAAATTGCTCCAGATCTCAATGAAGATCAGCTTTTAGATATTATTGATATTGTGCGCGATTCCAATACAGACGGAATCATTGCAACTAATACTACTATTGCACGCGAACCTTTGACCACATCGGCAGAGAAAGTGAAGGCTATTGGAAACGGAGGCTTAAGTGGTAAACCTTTGACCAGTCGAAGTACAGAGGTGATTCGCTTCTTGCACCAAAAAAGTGAGGGTTCTATTCCAATTATTGGAGTGGGAGGGATTCACTCCGCAGAAGACGCTTTGGAAAAAATAGAAGCCGGAGCAAGTTTGGTACAACTTTACACCGGCTTCATCTATGAGGGTCCGGCCCTGGTAAAGGCCATCCATAAATCGTTACTTAACGCTTAACAAGCTTTCTAACCACGGTTTGTCCATCAGTGGTCAACATATTGACCAGGTAAACGCCGCTTTTAAAATTACTCACGTCCATAGTTAAGGCCGTGCTTCCTTTCATGTTTTGTTGATATACCAACTGACCAAGGGCAGAATAAACCGAAACGGTTTCTACATCGGCATTAGGAACTTGCAAGTTGAGTTGATCTGTAGCAGGATTTGGACTCATGCTGATGCTTTGCAGGCTGTTGTCCTCGACAGATAAAATTCCTTCCAAAGAAATGGTCAAGGTTCCTAAAGGCTCCGAAGAAAAAGGAACTACACCTTGAATATTGCTGATGGGTTGCTGCGGATCGGTATCCATATTGGGAGAGGTGTAATCCGGGCCGTTATCGGTACCCGCGTCGTATGGATAAAGCACTACGATGATCTCTTCAATCCAAGCACCTTCAGAATCTAAAAGCGACAAGCTGTTCACTCCGATCATCCAATCGGGAGAGGGTGCCACCATAGATACTAAGGTCAATAGTGGGAAATCTGAAGTTGTTTCAATAAGATCAATAGATACGGTTCCAGCGGCAGTGGCCAAGGCCGGTCCGTTAATTTCTTGATTGGCATAATTGTCTGTGATGGCGTCTGCAACTTCTCCAAAGAATAAGGTATTGTTGCCCAATTCAGCGACGTCTTCAATCCCGGGAGTTGCTAATCCGCCTACCTCAAAAAAGGTGACATTCTCGTTGTGAGTAGCTCCTACCAAACGCGACCAATGCGCCGTAGATGGCAGGCTCCCGCTAGAATGCGGATGCGTGGCTTGAGACCAAGTGCTTTCAAAGGTTACGCTGTATTGCGCCGTGGATTGGGCCAGGCCCAAAAGCGGTGTGATAAGCAGTAAAAGCGATAGTGTAATTTTTTGCATAGCTGATGTTTTCCCCCTGTAGTCGGAAATTATGTCGTCGCATTACACAAATTGAATTATTTTTATTCCCGTGTTAGAAAACCTCTACTTATTTGCCATTGCTACTGCAGGTTTGGCGTTCTCACCGGGACCAGATAATATATACGTGCTTTCACAAGCCATGGCCCATGGAAGTCGTTACGGAATAGCCACTACAGCGGGTCTAATCTCTGGTTGTATTGTGCACACCACGCTTCTGGCCTTTGGTGTCTCAGCGCTAATTACAGCTTCTCCAACCTTATTTTGGGGTATCAAGATCTTTGGTGCGGCCTATTTGCTCTTTCTGGCGTACAAGGTATACGGCGCAAAAGGAGATATAGTTACCGACTCTGGTGTTCCTAAGAAGAGTTTGACCGCGCTTTACTGGCAAGGGGTGGTTATGAATCTGCTCAATCCAAAGGTCATACTTTTCTTTTTGGCATTCTTTCCGAGCTTTCTTTGGAATCCGGATGCAGACTTGGTAAAGCAATTCTACATTTTAGGCGGAACCTTTATGTTGCTGTCCTTTATAATCTTTAGCGGTATAGCCTTATTTGCTGGGCAACTGAACCGCTTTGCCATGAGCAAGCCCAATAGCGGGCTCTTCTTCAAGTGGTTGCAAATAATCGTATTTGTGGGAATAGCCGTGTATATTTTACTCCCCGAATAAGGCTGGGAGTTGTATATTTGGGTGATGCAAAAAGTAAAGCTTATTGAGTGCCCTAGAGATGCCATGCAAGGCATAAAAGATTGGATTCCAACTTCAGCTAAGGTGCAGTACATTCAGGCTTTATTGCGCTGCGGATTTGATACTATAGACGTGGGCAGTTTTGTCTCGCCTAAGGCCATTCCGCAGATGAAAGACACCGCGGAAGTACTCAATGCAATTGACTTGAGTACAACGGAGTCTAAACTTTTGGCCATTGTAGCTAATGTTCGTGGAGCTCAGGATGCGGTGCAGTTTGAGCAGATCGATTATTTGGGTTTCCCTTTTTCAATTTCAGAGAATTTCCAAATGCGTAATACGCATAAGACCATTGCGCAATCGGTAGAGACCTTGCAAGAGATCCTCAATATCGCCGATTCCAAGAACAAAGAAGTTGTGGCATACCTCTCCATGGGGTTTGGGAATCCTTACGGAGATCCTTGGAACGTAGACATAGTGGGCGAGTGGACCGAACGCTTGGCCGCCATGGGAGTTCAAATTCTATCGTTGTCAGACACTATTGGTTCTTCAACTCCAGAAGTGATCGACTACCTCTTTGCCAATTTGATCCCGCGTTATCCGCAGATCGAATTCGGCGCTCATTTGCACACAACACCCACCAGTTGGCATGAAAAAGTAGATGCAGCCTATAAAGCTGGCTGTCGCAGATTTGACGGTGCTATTCAAGGGTTTGGGGGTTGTCCAATGGCCAAAGATGAATTGACGGGTAATATGCCTACAGAACGTTTGGTATCTTACTTTACAACGGTCAAAGCCGATACCAATATCAGTACCATGAGTTTTGAAAGTGCATTTAATGAAGCTTCTAAAATCTTCCATAAATACCACTAGTATGCGTTTTTTCAGTGTAGTTCTTTTTGTAATTCTGGTCTGGGGCTGCAGCAGTTCCCAAAAGACCCAAACTCCCAAGGATGACGGTCAAATTGAGTTCGTGATCATTCAAATGAATGACGTTTATGAAATTGCTCCTTTGGGTGGTGGTAAATTCGGTGGATTGGCTCGAGTGGCTCATTTAAAAGACTCTTTATCGGTCATCAACCCGAATACCTTCCTGGTTATGGCAGGAGATTTTTTAAACCCTTCTTTGATTGGGACTTTAAAGATAGACGGCCAGCGTATCTATGGTAAACAAATGGTAGAGACCCTTAATGCCATGGGATTGGATCTGGCCACCTTTGGGAATCACGAATTTGATATAGGCCGAGAAGCTCTGCAGGCACGCATTAATGAATCAGAATTTGCTTGGACTTCTGGAAATGTGTTTGAGGTCAATGAAGACCGAAAGACCTTTTTCAACAAGAACAGAAATATCGGCAATATTGCCCTAAAACCTTACTACATCTGGTCCATTAAAGATTCAGATGGTACTAGGCTCAATATAGGATTTGCAAGTTCTTGTATCGATTCCAACCCTAAGGATTTTGTCTCTTATGAGCCTGTGTTTGCTACCTTAGAGAGTGATCTGTCAGCGTTGATTCCGCAGTCAGACATCCAACTGGGATTGACTCATTTAGCTTTAGAGCAAGACAAAGAAGTTGCTAATAAGTTTCCAGCTTTACGCCTGATCATGGGTGGTCATGAACACAACAATATGTCTGTGCCTACCAATAACGCTACAGTGGTAAAAGCAGATGCCAATGCTAAAACGGTTTATGTTCACCGTTTTACGTATAATAAAACTACCGATGACTTGATCATTGATTCTGAATTGGTGTCAATTGATGATTCTATGCCGAATCAGGCTACGACTCAAGCCGTGGTGGATAAATGGGATGCAATTTTGCAAACCAAACTCAAAGAAGTGGTTGCGGACCCTAACGAGATCATTTATACAGCGACTACTCCTTTAGATGGTACCGATAGTGCTAGCCGTGGAATCCAAACCAATCTGGGTGGTATTATTACGGAAGCCATGGCCGGAAGCTTTTGACAAACCTGCGCAAGCTGCCTTGGTCAATGGAGGTTCTATTCGAATAGATGATCAGCTTTCGGGCAATGTAAGTAGTCTGGATATCTTTCGAGTGCTTCCTTTTGGTGGGCATATCGTAAAGGTAGATATGACGGGCTCTTTACTAATCAAGACCTTGAATTACGGTTTGGAAAAAAGAGGCAAGGGAGCCTATCTGCAGCGCTTCAATATAGATCGTAATACCAGAGGGGAGTGGATGCTCGGTCCATCTGAGATCGACCCGGAAGGCGTTTACAGCATAGCCTTGAGCGACTTTTTGCTGAAAGGTTATGACATACCATTCTTAACTGCGGAGCATCCTGAAATTCTTGGGGTTTATACGCCAAGTACAGATGAAAAGGCAGGTGACATTCGCCGTGCGGTGATTGAATTTCTCAAAGGATAATTCAGGAAAATACTGATAATCAGCCCCTGAATTTCTTAACCTAAATTTTATTTAAAATTATTCTAAATAAACTTGGACCGAATTGGTTTGGGGATTACTTTTGTGGTGTTATTTAAAACGAGTCTAAATAAAAACAACTATGAAATATCTCCCAAATTTATTCCTTGCAGCCACTCTATTATTTGTGAGTTGTTCAGACGATGACAACACCGATCCAATCCCAGATAATGGCGGTGTAGACATAGAAGCCCCTTTAACATATAACTTTGAACGTAACGGAGAAACTACGGTTTCTTTCAGCGGACAGACTACACGAATCCGCATGGGTGAAGAAGTGGTTGGCGCACTACTAGATTTTGACAACAGTACTTCTGAAAGTCTAATTGCTCAATACAATCACCAAGAAGGTGAGGCCAACTTTGAAGATGAAACTTTAAATGCTTCCAACAAGAACTTAAGCAGTAAAACGGCTGCTTCTCGTGATTACTTTGTGACCAATACTGCAGAGTCTGCGGTAATTCGCACGGACTTTGAAACGTATATGGAAAAACAAATTTCTGATGTGTTTCCAGGCGAGTTTCAAGCGGCAGAGCCGGGGATTGCTGGTCAGTTGGCTGATGGAAGTTCAACGCGTTGGGTAGCTCCAGATGGATTGGAGTACAACCAGCTTTGGATCAAAGGAATGATCGGCGCTTTGATGGCAGATCAAATGCTTAACAACTACCTCTCTCCAGCAGTCTTGGATGAGGCCGATAATGTTACCAATAACGACAACGAAGTTCTGGCAGAAGGTAAGAACTATACGACGATGGAGCATAAATGGGATGAGGCCTATGGTTATCTCTTCGGAAACTCACCGAGCGCTTCCAATCCATTGGCAACTTTAGGTGATGATGACAGCTTTTTGAACAAGTATTTAGGACGCGTAGAGAACGATCCAGACTTTGCTGGCATCGCACAAGAGATCTTTGACGCTTTCAAATTGGGACGTGCTGCGATTGTTGGTAAAAACTACCAATTGCGTGACGAGCAAGCGGCGATCATCCAAGAGCGCGTTTCTGAGATCATCGCTATCCGAGCAGTCTACTATTTAGAGCAAGGGCGTATGGCGTTAGAGCAAGAAAACTACGGAACCTCTTTCCACGATCTTTCAGAAGGTTACGGCTTTATCTACAGCCTGCGTTTTACCAGAAACACAGTAACCGGAGCACCTTATTTTAACCGTACAGAAGTTGATGCGATGTTGTCTCAGCTTATGGAACAAGGTACAAACGGTCTTTGGGATTTGACTCCTGCAGTACTCAGTGATTTAGCAGAAACTATCGCTGCTAAATTCAGCTTTACAGTAGCTCAGGCTGCTGATTCAAACTAAGTGAATAACTCATCAAAACCGAGTGACTTTTAAGTGGGTCTACACGGTTTTGAGTTGTAATTTTGCAAAAAAAATTGAGCATGTTAAAAAAGATATTTTTCATTCTATTTACAGGGCTATTATTGGCTTGTTCTTCTGATGATCCTGCGCCAGATCCAGACAATGGTAATGGTGGAACCGACAACAATGGAGGTGATGGAACTACAGGCTTTGATCGAGCCGCCCTTTTGGCCAATTGGGCAGACAATATCATTGCGCCTGCTTACCAAGACTTTTATCCAACAACCGAGGCATTAGAGGAAAGTGTTACTGCATTTAGAGACAATCCAACAGCGGTAAATCTTGAGCAAGTACGTGCCGATTGGTTAAACGCCTACAGAGCCTTTCAATGGGTGTCTATGTTTGAGACAGGACCTGCAGAAGATTTGCGTTTTAGAGCACGTTTGAATACCTATCCTGCAGATACGGCAACTATTGATGAATTCATTGCAACAGGCACTTATGATCTTGAATTGCCTTCTACTATTGACGCTCAAGGTTTTCCAGCCTTAGATTATTTGCTTTTTGGAATCGCGGATACAGAAGAGGAGATCATTGACTTTTATGAGAACGATCCTACCGCTGTAAATACGCTGGTCTATATGCAAGCCTTGGCCGTGAATATCAAAACCTTGACTTCTTTGGTTCGCGATTTATGGCAATCCAGTTTTATAGCCAGCTTTAAAGCCAATACAGATGCTTCCGCTACAGGTTCTATTGATAAATTGACCAACGATTTCATTTTCTATTACGAAAAGGCATTGCGTGCCGGAAAGATCGGTATTCCTGCAGGAGTATTCTCAACAGATCCTCTTCCGCAGAATGTAGAGGCTTTTTACAATCAAGAGGTATCTAAGGAATTGGCTCTTGAAGCTTTATTGGCGGTTCAAAACTTCTTTAACGGTACAGGTGCTAATGGTGGTAATGGCCGCGGATTCAAATCCTATCTCGATTTCTTAAACACCATTAAGAACGGTGAAGACCTCAGTACTTTGATCAACGAGCAGTTTGATCTAGCCCGATTGGCCATCAATGACCTGGACGACAATTTTGTGAATCAAGTTCAAACCAATAACATCGCCATGCTAGAGGCTTATGATGAATTGCAGCGCAATGTAATTCTCATAAAAGTAGATATGCTGCAAGCTTTAAGCATTGATGTAGACTTTGTTGACACAGACGGCGACTAAATGTTCTCATTAGTAAATCACGCTTATTTTAATCGCACGATTAAGACCGCTCCTTTGGCGGTCTTTCGTGTTTTATTTGGTGTGATGATGCTTTTGAGTCTGATTCGCTTTTGGGCCAACGGATGGATCAATAAATTATACTTAGAACCCGAATTCCATTTTAGTTATTACGGCTTTGAGTGGGTTAAACCTCTGGGGAATTGGACCTATTTGATTTTTCTCATTTGTGGACTCGCTGCTCTTGGGGTTGCTTTGGGTTATAAATACCGACTGGCCATAGTGCTGTTCTTTTTGAGCTTTACCTATATCGAGCTCATGGACAAGACTACTTATCTCAACCACTACTATTTTGTAAGTGTGCTGAGCTTTCTAATGATATTTCTGCCGGCTAACCGCTGGTTTTCGTTGGATGCGCTCCAGCCCGGTTTTGCCTTGAAGGAAGTTCCGCGCTGGACGGTTGATTCCCTTAAGCTAATGTTGGGGATTGTGTATTTCTACGCAGGTTTGGCCAAACTCAACAGCGATTGGTTGGTAGAAGCCATGCCTTTAAAGATCTGGTTGCCGGCTAAATACGATCTGCCGCTTTTGGGAGACCTCATGCAGCAAGAGTGGGTGCATTACGCCTTTAGTTATGGCGGCGCGCTTTACGATCTTTTTATTCCCTTTTTACTGCTTTTTGCAAGAACGCGTTGGTTTGCCTTTGGTTTGGTTGTGTTCTTTCACGTATTAACGCGTGTGCTGTTCCCAATTGGAATGTTTCCCTACATCATGATCGTTTCATCGCTCATCTTTTTTACCCCGGACTTCCACGAGCACATCCTACTCAGCTTGCGCAGACTGTTGATCAGGTTGAATATCTATCGTCCAATTGAGTCGACATCTAATTTTTCTTGGAAACCTAGAACTGCGGTGCTTCCTATTATAATCGTCTTCTTTGCAATTCAGTTGCTGTTTCCATGGCGTTATGTATTGTATCCAGGTGAGCTTTTTTGGACCGAAGAAGGCTATCGATTCTCTTGGCGCGTCATGCTAATGGAGAAAGCAGGATATGCCCAATTCAAAGTAGTGGATGGGCAGAGTGGAAAATCATTTTTGATTGACAATACCGACTTTTTAACACCTCTACAAGAAAAGCAGATGAGCTTTCAACCTGATTTCATAGTAGAGTACGCGCATTATTTGGCCGATCATTACGAGCAGCAAGGATATAAGCAGGTAGCCGTCTATGTGGAGAGCTATGTGGCCTTAAACGGCAGACTGAGCCAGGCCTATATCGATCCAAAGGTTAACCTGGTAGCTCAGCGCAATTCTTTTAAACATAAAACTTGGATACTTCCTTTTAACGATACCATTGATGGACTGTAAATCCTTTAAAACCTATTTATTGATCCTTTTGGGTCTTTTTAGCTTGAATACGGCTTGGAGCCAAGTTAAGTTGGAATTCCAGATAACTAATACAGATGGACAGCCGGTGAATGAAGCTGAGGTGTATTTGAATCCGCTTGCGCTAAGTACCCGAACCAATGCCTCAGGATCAGCCGTCTTTGAGAATTTGGATACCGGAACCTATCAGGTGTACATCTTTGCTTTAGATTATGAGATTCTGGAAGCTTCCATCGAGCTAACTTCAAATACGCGTTTGGATTATACGCTGCAGCCTTTGGGAGAAGCTTTGTCAGAAGTGATTATTACCGCCCAACGTGAACGCGTTTTGGCCTTGAGGCAACTCAGACCTGTAGAGGGAACCGCAATATATTCAGGAAAGAAAAGTGAAGTCATCCTTTTGGATAATGTGACGGCTAATTTGGCCACAGCAAATGCGAGACAGATCTACTCGCGAATTGTCGGCTTGAATATTTATGAGAACAATGATGCTGGTTTGCAACTCAATATTGGTGGCCGCGGTTTGAACCCAAACCGAACGTCTAATTTCAATACTCGACAAAACGGTTATGACATCTCTGCAGATGTGTTGGGGTATCCCGAGAGTTATTATTCTCCACCGCCAGAGGCAGTGCAGGAAATTCAGATTGTACGCGGAGCAGCTTCCTTGCAATACGGAACACAGTTTGGTGGTTTGGTGAACTTTAAAATGCGAGAGCCTGTAAAGGACAAGCCCATTGCCCTTGTGAGTCGGCAGACTTTGGGAGCTTATAATTTGTTTACCAGCTTCAATAGCTTGAGCGGGACAGTTGGCAAGTTGAGCTATTACACCTATTTCAACTTTAAATCTGGAGAAGACTTTAGACCCAATTCTGATTTTGAGTCTTACAACGCTTTTGGATTGTTGCGCTATAAACCCTCTGAGAGAACAACCATCACCGCAGAATTCAGTTATTTGAATTATTTAGCGCAGCAGGCTGGAGGACTTACAGACAGTCAGTTTCAAGAAGATCCTACTTTTAGTAACCGTACGCGAAACTACTTTAAAGTCGATTGGAAACTCTACAGTTTAAAGTGGGAGCAAGCTATTGCGCAGCGCAGTCAGTTCAGCTTGAACCTTTTTGCTTTAGATGCTTCACGTAAATCTGTGGGCTTTAGAGAGAACCGTGTTTCTCAGGTGGATGATTTAGAATCGCCCAGAGAACTCATTGTCGGGAATTTTAGAAACTGGGGTGCTGAAGCGCGTTTTTTGAGCAGATATGATGCGTTGGGGCAGGAGCAGACCTTTTTAATTGGAGGGAAATACTATCAGTCCAACAATGCAGAACGTCAAGGGCCAGGCACCAATGGCTTAGACGCGGATTTCAATTTTGCGGATGATCAATTCCCGAACTACGCCCGTCAAAGTGATTTTGATCTTCCCAATTTGAATGTAGCCTTGTTTGCTGAACATATTTTAAAGCTAAACGACCGCTTGAGTATTACCCCAGGAGCGCGTTTTGAATACATCAAAACAGAAATTGACGGGAGCTTTGAACGTATCAACTTTGACTTGGCAGGCAATCCAATCTTACAAGAAACGGTTCCGGATATGCGTAGTGTAGACCGTAGCTTTGTGTTGCTTGGTCTCGGAGCAAGTTATAAGAGCAGTCCGGCTTTAGAATTCTATGGAAACATCAGTCAGAACTACCGCTCGGTAACCTTTAGTGATATTAGAATCACTAACCCTTCCTTGACCATTGATCCAGACATCAGTGATGAATCTGGTTTTACGGCAGATATTGGTGTTCGCGGTCGCATCAAGAACAACTTCAGCTTTGACGCCGGTTTTTTCTTTTTGAGTTATCAAGATCGATTGGGCTTAGTGCTGCGCGCTGTTAGTGATATTCAGCAGGAACAGTTCCGCGGAAACATCGGAGACGCCATTACCTATGGATTTGAAGGATTTGGTGAATATAATTTAGTCCCAGCTTTAGGACTCACTCCAGAGTATCGTTTGAGTGTTTTTGCCAATTTGGCGCTAACTCGCTCCGAATATACCCGCAGCGAACTCAACAATGTAGTGGGGAATCAGGTGGAATTTGTTCCCGATGTAAACCTAAAAACAGGTTTGAGCCTAGGCTACAAGAACTTTTTGGCCAGTTTGCAGTACACCTATTTGAGCGAACAATTCACGGACGCGACCAATTCTAGAGCCGACCTCAGCAGTCAAAGTGGAATAGTGGGAGAGATACCTTCCTATGATATTTTGGACTTTTCTGCGCGCTACCGATTCAAATCTTGGTTGCAATTAGAAGCTGGAATCAACAACGTATTAGACAACAGTTACTTTGTCCGTAGAGCTACTGGCTATCCGGGTCCAGGAATCATTCCAAGTCAGCCCAGAACCTGGTATGCCGGTTTAGAGTTCCGCTTTTAAAGGGCTGTAGTTTTATTAAGGAATTCTTTACATTCGCTCTCGCCGATTTTTGGTATATTTGCATGCAATTAAATAAAATTCAACGTTCGGTTACGGGCATCAGATTTAATTGCAATGACAGCACATCAAAACAAAATAGTAGGAGAAGGTCTTACTTACGACGACGTTCTACTTGTTCCAGCCTATTCACAGGTACTTCCCAGAGACGTTTCTATTCAATCCAAGTTTACGCGTAATATCACGCTAAACGTTCCTATTGTATCCGCAGCTATGGATACGGTAACAGAGGCGCGAATGGCCATTGCTATGGCTAGAGAAGGTGGAATTGGTGTTTTGCACAAGAACATGACCATTGAGCAACAAGCCACTAAGGTACGTCGTGTAAAGCGTGCGGAAAGTGGAATGATCATCGATCCGGTTACCTTGCCGCTAGATGCCAAAGTAATTGATGCGAAAAACAGCATGCGCGAGCACAGCATTGGAGGTATTCCAATTGTAGATGGCCAGGGCAAACTCAAAGGTATTGTTACCAACCGTGATCTGCGTTTTGAAAAGAACAATGAGCGTCCTATCGTTGAGGTAATGACCAGTGAGAACTTGGTGACCACGCATGAAGGAACTTCCCTTATGGATGCCGAAGAGATCCTACAAGACAACAAGATTGAAAAGTTGCCTGTAGTGACTAAAGAGAACACCTTAATCGGTTTAATCACTTTTAGAGACATCACTAAGCTAACTTTAAAGCCAATTGCCAATAAGGACAGTTACGGACGTTTACGCGTTGCCGCTGCAGTTGGTGTTACTGGAGATGCTGTAGAACGTGCTGCGGCCTTGGTCAATGCAGATGTGGATGCTATAGTTATTGATACTGCTCACGGTCACACACAAGGAGTTGTGACGGTTTTGAAAGACATCAAGAAACGTTTTCCAGAATTGGAAGTCGTAGTAGGTAATATTGCAACTGCGGAGGCTGCTAAGTACTTGGTAGACGCAGGAGCTGATGCTGTAAAAGTTGGAATTGGTCCAGGATCCATTTGTACCACTCGTGTTGTTGCTGGAGTTGGGTTCCCACAATTCTCTGCAGTATTGGAAGTTGCGGCCGCTATAAAGGGCAGTGGAGTTCCTGTTATTGCTGATGGAGGAATCCGTTATACTGGTGATATTCCTAAGGCCTTGGCGGCGGGAGCCGACTGTGTGATGCTCGGATCACTCTTGGCGGGAACCAAAGAATCTCCGGGAGAGACCATCATCTATGAAGGGCGTAAGTTCAAGTCTTACCGTGGAATGGGTTCTGTAGAAGCCATGTCTAAGGGTTCTAAAGACCGTTATTTCCAGGATGTAGAAGACGATTTAAAGAAACTCGTTCCAGAAGGAATTGTAGGGCGTGTTCCTTACAAAGGAGAGCTTTATGAAAGTGTGCACCAATTTGTCGGTGGTTTACGCGCTGGGATGGGGTACTGCGGAGCTAAGGACGTGCCAACGCTTCAAGAGACCGGGAAATTTGTAAAGATCACCTCTTCAGGAATTCATGAAAGTCACCCGCACAATGTGACCATCACCAAAGAGGCACCAAATTACAGCCGATAGTTATTTCAGTATAAAGCATAAAAAAAGCACTGTTTTCTAACAGTGCTTTTTTTATGAGTTGTTTGTGCTACTTATTCTTCCGTAGGTAACCCGAGTTTTTGCATTACGGCGATGGTAACATCGAATTTAGGATCCAAGTAAGCAACCGTTGCATTGCTGGTCAATACTTGCGTATACCCTTGTTCTTGTGCTACAGTCTCTAGAGCGGCTCCTACTTTCTTGTAAAGCGGTTGCATCAATTCGTTTTGCTTGAGTTGCAAAAGGGTAACTGAGTTTTGGCGAAACTGTTGCATTTCTCCTTCCAGTTCAATGATCTCGTCCTGCTTGGTCTTTTTAATGGCATCGCCATAAGTAGTTTCGTTTTTCTGGTATTGAGCAATCAACGAATCGTACTTGGCGATCTTTTGACCCAATTCAGTGTCCAATTCTTTTCCGTAAGACTCTACACCGGCCTTTACAGTTTCTAAATCTGGCATTTTGCTCAAAATATAGTCCACATCAATGGTACCTACTTTTGAAGTTTGGGCGAACATTTGAAAAGAGGTCGCCACTGCAATGATTCCTATAAGATAAAAACGCATAATTCTAATTTTTTGCAAATATAGAATTTTAGGTTACAATTACGGTGCCAATTAACACTAACTGCCCTCAGTAATGCGTTGACCGCGATGTGGTTTAAGAATTTCGCGGAGTTTCTGGGCATCGTTTAGGTCCACTATCGCAAAGGCAGCCTGCCACATTGGGGATTGTTCCAACACGCCAGTTTCGTAACATGAAAAGGGTTCACGCTCAAAGAACTCGTTCAAATGAATCACGTGATGAACCGCGGTCTGCGCCGCCGCAGGACCTCTAAAATCCCAAAGTAATCTCGCTTTTTCTGCCATGATTAAGCCTCTTCTGCTACGGAGGTGCCGTCTTCCACAAAGGCCTTGAAATCGGTCATGTATTTCAACGACTGCTTCTTAAAGGCACCAGGCATGAGCCATCCCATGAATTTCATTCCCAAGCCTTGGAATTGAAACTCACAATCAGAAACCCATTTGGTCTTCCCGTCTGGTGTGCTATCAAAACGAAGCTTTTGAATATTGTGTACGCCTTTGGTGTCGTAATTGGCCTCAAACTCATGCGGGAAATTCCGCTTGACAATAGTTTCAGTAAGACTCATTTCACGCTTGCCCATTTTGTAGTTCAAGCGCATTTGCGCGCCTTCTTCGCCAGGCTCTCCGCTGAGTTGCTCATAGCTGATAAGACCGCGTTGCCAATGCTTCATATTCTCCGCACTGTCCAATTTGGCAATAACTTCTTCTATGGGGCTGTCTATAGTAATTTCACAGGTGTACTTCATTGGTGATGATGTTTAGTTGTTGAACTGCGGATTAAAGGTAGCAAAATTCCCAGAGCGTTATTTTTTTCTTAAAAATATGCAGCCCTTGGTAGACAAGGCGTTAAATTCTTGCTTGCCCCCGGCTTTTTGCTATTTTTGCGGGTACTATAAAAAAAGTGATTCATGCTTAAAAGAAGCCTACTTAGCTTATCCTTGATTGCCATGACGCTCTTTGGAGCTCATGCCCAGCAATTGGAGGACAAGACCGTTCTTACCATTGGCGATAAAGCCATTACTGCAGGAGAGTTCATGCGTGTTTACAACAAGAACTTGAATTTGGTTACCGATGCGTCGCAACGCGAGGTGGATAATTATTTGGATCTCTATATTGACTATAAACTAAAAGTTGCCGAAGCCTATGACATGGGCTTGGACCAAACAGAGGCACATCAAACAGAATACCGCAAGTACAAGCATAAACTAGCCACGACCTATATGAACGTGGGAGAGGTTACTGATGGACTGATGAAAGAGGCTTACACCAGACAAGCAGAACAGATCCACGCCAGACATATCCTGATAAAAGTATCTGTAGACGATCTACCACAAGATACCTTGGCTGCTTACAATAAAGCCGTTAAAATCCGTCAAGAGATTTTGGATGGGAAACGCGATTTTGAGACTGCGGCCCGTCTATTTTCTGCAGACCCTAGTGCTGCTGATACGGGTGGAGACCTGGGATGGTTTTCTGTGTTCAAAATGGTCTATCAGTTTGAAACGGTTGCTTATAACACTCCAGTAGGGGAAATGTCACCCGTCTTTAGATCTCAATTTGGATATCACTTTATGGAGATCCTGGGAAGACGTCCTATGGAACAACAAGTGACGGTAGCGCATATTATGATCAGTCCAAAAGCGGACGATCCTAACTTTGATGCAGAAGCGCGTATCAATGAGATCTACAGCAATATTCAGCAAGGCGCTTCTTTTGAGGACTTGGCCAGACAATATTCAGACGATAAGAATACCGCACAAGACGGCGGAAAGCTCAGTCGTTTTGGACCGGGAATGTTAAACGCTCAAAACTTTGAACGCGCTGCTTTTGGGTTGAAGAATCCTGGTGATATGGCCAAACCTATCCAAACGGATTTTGGTTGGCACATTATAAAACTCATTGAACGTCACCCGCGTCCGACCTATGAAGATCTGGAATCTCAGTTGAAGCAAAAGGTTCAACAAGCGCAACGTCTTGATTATATTAAATCCATGTCAAAGCAGGACCTTAAGGCACGTTATAATGTTACTACTCCAGACCACGTTGTTCCTTTCTTTACAGAATTCTTGACCGACAGTATCACCAAAAAGACCTGGAAGTATACAGATAGTTTAAATCCAGCGATGAAAACAGAGATATTCAATCTCAACGGAACCAGCTTTACTTATGACGATTTTGCCCGTTTCATTGAGGAAAGACAGCGTAAATCAGCAAGACACAGCACCACCTACGGAGCGGCCAAGGTCTTCTACAGCGAATTTGAATTGTCGGCCATCCGTGATTATTTTAAAGACAATTTGGATCTAGAAGATGAAGGCTTTGCCAATATCGTTCAAGAATACAAAGAAGGACTCTTGATCTTTGATCTTATGGAAAGTGAGATCTGGGGTAAGGTTAGAAAAGACAGCACTGGTTTAGAAGCCTTTTATCAAAACCAGATCGAGACCTATCAATACAAACCCAGAGTGGTTGGATTGGTCGCATCCACACCAAATAAATCTGTTGCAAAAAAGGTTAGAAAGGCCCTAAACAGCGGCGCTACCTTAGAAGAACTCCAAGCACAGTTCAATACAGATGATGAAACTCAAGTGATCTTTAGTCAAGGAACATACCCTGAGGGACATCGCTTATTGCCTGAGAACTTCAAATTTGCTTCTGGAGTTTCTAAGGTGTACAATAAGGCTGGACAATTTACGGTTATACGAACAGACGAACTTCTAGCACCAACGGCTATCCCCTTAGATACTATTCGAGGCCGTGTAATGGGTGATTATCAGGCTGCCCTGGAATCCTCCTTCATGGAACAACTCAAGAAAAAATTTAAGGTGAACATAGATCAAGCGGTGCTTAAGGAAATTAAAGCACAACTCTAATGCTTGGAAGAAATTACTGGTTATTTGCTTTGTTTGCCGCTTTGGCGATGACTTCCTGTGATTTCTTGACAAGGGAATTGCCCTCTGAGCCTGTGGCTCGCGTAAACGACAGTTACCTGTTTAAAGAGGATCTGACCAATTTGATCCAACCCAACACCTCTGCAGAAGACAGTATTTTGATCGTGACCAATTATATCAACCGTTGGGCTACGCAGCAGTTGCTTATTGATCAGGCGCGATTGAATCTTTCTGAAACTCAATTGGCAACCTATGATCAATTGGTGGACGATTATAAAGCAGACCTGTACACCAAAGGCTATAAAAATGCTGTAGTTTCCAAGCAGCTGGACAGTTCCATTACGGAGCAGACCTATCAGCAGTATTTTGAAAAGAATAAAGAGAGCTTTGTTTTAAAGGAGCGTCTACTGAAACTGCGTTATGTCTATGTTGGGGAAGAATTCAACGCTACTGATGAGGTTGCGGATCACTTAAAAGAGTTTGATACAGAAGCTAAAGAGGCTTTGGAGGAGATCGCTTTTCAGTTCAAGCGTTACTACCTCAATGACAGTACTTGGGTACGCCAAGACGCCTTGCTTTCTGAAATACCGTTAATTGCGGTTAAAACCAATGCGGAAAAGTTAAAAAAATCTAATTTCGTAAGGCTGCAAGACTCTATAGGAGTATATTTGATCCAAGTTCAGGATGCCTTAGAAAAAGGGGATGATGCTCCGCTGGAATACGTCAGACCCACCATTCAACAAATTATACTAAACAAAAGGAAATTGGACCTCATTAAAAAATTGGAGGCCGATATTACAAAAGATGCGATCAAGAATAATGATTTCGAAGTTTATCAATAGCCGTTTATGTTTTGCTGCCTTGGCTTTAGTCGGGCTGCAAATGCAGGCGCAGGAAGTAGTAGAGGTAGATAGCACGGGTGTTGCGGCGAGTCAACAGGTCATTGATACTGTGAAGACGTTTGAGAAATTCAAAGTTGACGGGGTAAGTGCTCAAGTGGGTAAGTACATCGTTTTGGACAGTGATATCGATCGTAAATACATTCAAATAGAACAACAAGGTTTTTCAACTGCAGACATTACACGTTGCGAGCTTTTGGGAACTTTGATGGAAGAAAAACTATACGCGCATCACGCCATTCAGGACAGTGTTATCATTCCTGATGCACAGGTGAATGCTACAACAGATCAACAGATCCAATACATGTTAGCCCAGTTCAACTCAGAAGAGCAGGTCTTGAAATTCTACAAAAAGAAGTCCATGCCAGAATTGAGAGCGGAGCTGTTTCAGATCAATAAGGACAATATGTTGGCTTCTGAAATGCAAAACAAGATCATTGAAGGGGTAGAGATCACTCCAGAAGAGGTGAGAACCTTCTTTAATTCCATCCCGGTGGATGAGCGTCCGCTTTTCAGTGCTGAAGTTGAGATTGCTCAGATCGTTATTGAGCCTGAGATTCCTCAGGAGGAGATTCAGAAAGTAATTGACCGCTTGAACGAATTCAGACGCGGTATTGTAGAAAACGGTGAATCCTTTGCCACTAAGGCTGTATTGTATTCTCAGGATCCAGGATCGAGTACCAAAGGAGGTAAGATCAGTCTAAAACGCTCCGATAACTTTGTAAAAGAGTTTAAAGACGTGGCATTTTCTTTACAAGAAGGAGAGGTCAGTGAGCCTTTTGAGTCAGAATTCGGTTATCATATTTTAATGGTTGATAAGATCCGTGGACAAACGGTAGATGTACGTCACATTCTTTTGATTCCTGATGTAACTGATGAGACCGTTGCAGTGGCCAAAGCGAAGATCGAGAATATTCGTCAGCGAATAGTTGATGGCGAGTTGACCTTTGCAGAAGCAGCGAAGAGTGAATCCGACGAAAAAGAAACCAAAAATGACGGAGGACAATTGGTAAATCCCGTGAGCGGTGATACCCGCTTTGACCTCACCAAAATGGACCCTGTACTATCACAGCAGATATACAACCTAAAGGATCAAGAGGTCTCTCAAGTATTGACCGATGCAGATCGAACCGGGCGTAAAAAATTCAAGATCATCATGGTGACCGATCGTTATGATGAGCACCAAGCCGATTACTCTAAGGATTATGAAAAGATTCAGGATCTCGCCTTGAATGACAAACGTCGTAGAGCTATTGAAGAGTGGCAAGATGAAAAGATCTTAGAAACTTTCGTTAGTGTAAATCGGGATTATTACGACTGTGATTTTGCCAGCAATTGGATAAAGAATTAATATGAGTGACGTAGCAGCGATCAGCCAGTTGGTCGATAAATATAAAGCCTTAAAGACAGAGATTGCCAAAGTAATAGTAGGACAAGACGAGGTCATTGACCAAGTGCTATTGGCTATATTCTCTGGAGGACACGCGCTGCTCATTGGAGTTCCGGGATTGGCCAAAACCTTATTGGTAAACACCGTAGCTCAAACACTTGGACTGGAATTCAAACGCATCCAGTTTACACCAGACCTTATGCCCAGTGATATCTTAGGGGCAGAGATCTTAGATCAGAACAGAAATTTCACCTTTGTAAAGGGGCCTATTTTTGCCAATGTTATTTTGGCGGATGAGATCAACCGTACCCCTCCAAAAACGCAGGCAGCTTTGTTAGAGGCGATGCAAGAGCGTGCGGTGACTGTTGCCGGAAAGCATTATCCGTTGGACTTACCGTATTTTGTTTTAGCAACGCAAAACCCGATAGAACAAGAGGGAACCTATCCTTTGCCAGAAGCGCAATTGGACCGTTTTATGTTCGCGATCAACTTAAAGTACCCCACTTTTGAGGAAGAAGTATCTGTGGTAAAGAACACCACTACGGACAATCAAGTCACGGTCAATACACTGTTCAATGCTCAAGAGATCATTGGATTCCAGCAATTGATCAGACGTATTCCTGTTGCTGATAATGTGATCGAATACGCAGTGACCATGGTGGGGAAGACGCGTCCTAAGGAAGCTACCGCAACAGAGATGGTAAAGACCTATGTGGATTGGGGAGCTGGGCCAAGAGCCTCGCAGAACCTAATTTTAGCCGCTAAGGCCAACGCTGCCATCCGCGGAAAATATTCTCCAGACATTGAAGATGTACAACAAGTAGCTTACGGGGTCTTGCGTCACAGAATGATCAAGAACTACAAGGCAGAAGCAGAAGGGGTGACCATTGAGGCCATCATTAAGGACTTGTTCTAATTCTCAAAACGACTTTTAAGACGCGTATCCAAATCGGCGTCGTAGATTCCAAAGAACATACTGGCCATCATGTCCTGGCGCTCACCAGAGGTATTGTCTATTTCTAAAACCAATTCATATTGCTGATCCGCGTAGAGGGTGAAACCTTTGGCGTCGCTGTATTCAACTATTTTTTCCAAGCCCACCCGATCCTTATGATTCACAGCCTGAGCGTGAAACAACAACTCATTTGTAGTTGCGTTGATGAGTTTTAAACCTGTTGCAAAGGGATGCAAATGTGTGGCAATATGATGTACTTGCAAACTGTCTTTGATCTCCAATTGGGCCGTGATGTCGTTACGATAAGTTTGTTGACCGGGGAATACCACCCAATGCCCGCTGCGGCGCACCCCATTGGCATCTTCATAATTGTGGTTCTTGGTCTCTACGGGAATGCAAACGCTAGGGTCGTCCTTTGCAGCCTCGTTATCAAAAGGGAACAAAGGATCATAGGGCAACATCATAAAGACAGTCAAGGGTCTTAAGGGTTTAAGCTCAGGACCATCAGCCTCGTGAAATATACTCACCTTATGCCTCAGTCCAAATAAGGGACCTTGTAAATTGTGGTTTAAAACCTGGGTGGATAAATAGAGGTATTCATCAGCCCGAATCGGAAACCCAAAACCCTCTGGATAACGATAGGATTCCATTCCATTGGTCAAAGTGGCCAAACGCGGGTAATTGCTCCCAATTCTATTAGGGATCTGCCATTTGGAGTAATAGCTTTGATCGTAATAGTCCATATTGGTGTGACACATAAAGTCCTTGGAGAGTTCCGTGATACCATCCGCAGCCATAACGGAAGTCTCAAATCCGTTTACCCAAACCAAACTACTGTCTGTGGGGTTGATCTGGAAACCGCGCATGGCCTTTGGGCCTTCCATGGAGGTGTAAATATTGTCCACGTAGAATAGCGGGCTGTAAAAGTCCGTTTGCCGTTCTCCATAGCTTACTTGCCAATCTCCACTCAAGCCTAATTTAGCGAATAAGGTGGTTTTTACAATGGCTTTGTGCCGGTTGGAAAGCTGCAAATAATACAGACCTCCGCCAAGCACAGCGGCTAATGAAAGCCAGACAATTATTTTAAGTACTTTTATGCGCATAGCTACTTACAAATATATTCCTTTATGCAAATAGATTACTCCAAGCGTATTTTTGGTTTAGACCTGATGCGAGCGGTTGCCATTCTATTTGTGGTCTTTTCTCATGCGCTTTGGATAGTTCCAGAACTACCAGGATTGCCCGGCGAACTTTTACGACTCATGGGCGTCTTGGGCGTGGAGATCTTTTTTGTTTTAAGCGGATTTTTAATTGGAAGGATTCTTTTAAGGCAGTTCAGTGAAGGATACAACAAGCAAGGCGTGACCTACTTTTGGGTACGGCGTTGGTTTAGAACCTTGCCCAATTATTATTTGATCCTGTTTGTCAATATTGGGATTGTTCTTTTTATGGGGCGCAATTTGCCAGACGGTCTTTGGAAGTACTTTTTGTTCTTTCAGAATGCCTTTAGCTCCATGGACATTTTCTTTACAGAATCTTGGAGTTTACCCATAGAGGAATTCACCTATCTACTGGCGCCAATTTTGGCTTGGGCACTCTGGAAGTTCTTCAAGCTTAAAGCACAGAAAGCCTTTCTTTACACAGCAATAGGGATGATCGTATTTGGTTTGTTGACTAAGGTGTTTTATCAAACCCAAGTAGCCGAGTCTGATATGATCTTTTGGAACACTGAGCTCAAGGCCGTGATGATCTATCGTTTGGACGCGATCTTTTACGGCATGCTCGGGGCCTATGCTGCTCAATATTTTGCAGACTTTTGGACCCGTAACCGCTGGATACTTTTCCTTTTAGGAGTTCTTGGGATGCTGCTGATCAGTTTCGGGATTCCCATGTTGGGCTGGTTTATTGACAGTCATCCTTGGGTTTGGAATTTGGGTTATCTGCCTTTCTGCTCGTTAGTCATCGCTTTGTTTTTACCCATGCTCAGCGCCTGGAAAACAGCCCCGAGAATTATTCGAGGTGCTGTAACCCGCATCAGTTTGATCTCTTACAGCATGTACTTATTGCATTATTCTGTGGTGCTACAATTGCTTAAATATTTCTTACCGACTGAGCGTCTATCCCTTATTGATAAAGGGATGTATGTCTTGGTTTATTTGTCCTTGACCTTTGTGGCTTCTTATGTTTTGTATCGAATTTACGAGCGCCCGATGATGAATTTAAGAGACCACCGATTGGTAAAACGCTATTTTCAAGCCCCTTAGATTGTTAAGTCAGCAATAAAGACTCCTAGAAATTTAGAGGTTGTTCAATTTTTAATTCGGAAATTATCATTCCCGCAAATCGTAACTATACGGCTAAGTTCAGCGCATATCGGACATAAAAATCAAACGATTTTTTTGTATTTTCGCAACACTTCCAAAAAAATAGATACATATGGCATTTGACATTGACATGATAAAAAATACCTATGCGCAGATGGCGCAGAAGGTAGATGCTGCAAAAGCACTAACAGGCAAGCCTTTGACGCTGGCCGAGAAAATTCTTTATGCTCACCTTTGGGATGGGATGCCTTCCGAACCTTTTGTTCGTGGAAAGGATTATGTTGATTTTGCTCCAGACCGCATCGCATGTCAAGATGCTACGGCGCAAATGGCTTTGTTGCAGTTCATGCAGGCCGGAAAGCAAAAAGTTGCTGTACCAACTACAGTACACTGTGATCACCTGATCCAGGCCAAACAAGGAGCTGAAGCAGATTTAAAGCGCGCCAATGAGACCAGTAGTGAAGTATTTGATTTCCTAGAGTCTGTATCCAACAAATACGGAATTGGTTTCTGGAAGCCAGGAGCAGGGATCATTCACCAAGTGGTTTTAGAAAATTACGCCTTTCCTGGAGGAATGATGATCGGTACCGATTCTCACACGGTAAACGCGGGTGGTTTAGGAATGGTTGCCGTTGGAGTTGGTGGAGCTGATGCTGTAGACGTTATGGCCGGAATGCCTTGGGAGCTTAAATTTCCAAAGCTCATCGGTGTTAAATTGACCGGAGAGCTTAACGGATGGACTGCTTCAAAAGATGTGATCTTGAAAGTAGCAGGTATCCTAACGGTGAAGGGAGGAACTGGAGCCATTGTAGAGTACTTCGGGCCTGGAGCTACCAACCTTTCCTGTACAGGAAAAGGAACCATTTGTAATATGGGAGCGGAGATCGGTGCTACGACTTCTACTTTTGGATATGACGATGCTATGGAGCGCTTCTTACGCGCTACAGATCGTGAAGAAATTGCTGATGAAGCCAATAAGATCCGTGAATACCTAACAGGAGACCCTGAGGTATACGCGAATCCAGAACAATATTTTGATCAAGTGATTGAGATCAACCTTTCTGAGTTGCGTCCGCACTTGAACGGACCTTTTACACCAGACTTAGCGACTCCAGTTGGAGAGTTAGGACCTAAGGCAAAAGAAAACGATTGGCCGTTGAACGTAATGTGGGGATTGATCGGTTCTTGTACCAACTCTTCTTATGAGGATTTGACCCGAGCTGCGAGTATCGCCCAGCAGGCTATCGATAAAAAATTAAAGCCAAAGAGTGATTTTGGAATCAACCCAGGATCAGAACAAATCCGCTTTACTGCAGAGCGCGATGGTTTGCTAAGTGTATTTGAAAACTTGGGAGCGACCATCTTTACCAACGCTTGTGGTCCATGTATTGGACAGTGGGACCGTTCGGATCTACTTGGAGAAGAAAAGAACACCATTGTGCACTCCTTTAACAGAAACTTCTCCAAGCGTGCAGACGGTAACCCGAACACACACGCCTTTGTAGGTTCTCCAGAAATGGTTGCTGCAATTGCAATCTCTGGACGTTTGGATTTTGATCCTGTAAACGACACGCTTATCAACGAAGACGGTGTTGAGGTGAAACTAGACGAGCCAAAAGGACTGGAATTGCCTCCACAAGGATTTGATGTGGAAGATGCTGGTTATCTTGAGCCTGTTGAAGACGGAAGTGGAATCAACGTTGTAGTGAGCCCAACTTCTGAGCGCTTGCAACTGCTTACACCATTTGAGCCTATTCAAGACAGCGAGCTGCAAGGGGTGAAACTCTTGATCAAAGCTTTCGGGAAGTGTACTACGGATCATATTTCTATGGCTGGTCCATGGTTGCGTTACCGCGGTCACTTAGACAATATTGCAAACAACACCTTGATCGGTGCGGTGAATGCTTACAACAAAAAGACCAACTTTGTAAAGAACCAATTGGACGAGGAGTACGGAGGAGTACCTGATACCCAACGCGCATACAAGGCCAAAGGGATTCGCACTATCGTGGTTGGAGATCACAACTACGGAGAAGGATCTTCTAGAGAGCACGCGGCTATGCAGCCACGTCATTTAGGTGTAGCTGCGGTATTGGTGAAGTCTTTTGCACGTATTCACGAAACCAACTTGAAAAAGCAAGGTATGCTTGGATTGACTTTTGCTAACGAAGCAGATTACGACCTGATTCAAGAGGACGATACCTTCAACTTTGTGGATATTGCGGACTTTGCTCCTGGTAAGCCACTAACTATAGAAGTTGTTCACGCCGATGGATCTAAGGATACTATCATGGCGAACCACACTTACAACGCTGCTCAAATTGAGTGGTATCGTGAAGGGTCTGCTTTGAACCTGATCAAAAAACAGAACGCTTAATTAAAGCGCCTCGATATTTAAAAACCCGAAGTTGAAGCTTCGGGTTTTTTGTTTATTTCAATTGGGATCTAAAAATCGCGATATCTTCTTTAGTGGTTAGATCAGGGACGTGTTCCTTTCTTGGGATACCTAAAAGCGATTTACCATAGGATTCACGCATGAGCATAATGGCTGATGGCAGTTCTTTCTCGCTTCGGATGGGATGTTCTGGGCAGGCCACTAAATTTGGATAGATGTCTGGACCGTGAAACTTAAAGATATTCATACTTACTCTGAGGATTCCCGATTGGTCTCGATAAGCTTCTAATTGAGATAGATCCGGCTTCTCAACAATCTCAGTCAATTCGTTTTTGCTGTCTAGTTTACAAAGGGCAAAACGCGCAATTTTCTCCGCAGCAAATTCAAGTCCGTCTCTATCATAAGCAATAAAAGCCTGTTGCGCTTTTGAATTCAGAAGCTCTTGAATGGCCTTAATGCTGTATAAATTATCACTATTGCTCACCAAAAACTCTTGACTTTGCAAATGCGGTAATTGTTCCAATACTTGTTTCAGGGCATCAGCAGTTCCGTGAGGTTTCTCACGTCCTTCTGGGATGTACTGCAATGCGAAGTCTATAGCAACACCCCATCGCTCTTGATTGTAATTGTTGTCGCCATACCATTGTTTAAACTCCTCATTGACAGTCCCTGTGAGTAGTACAATATTTTCTATTCCACCTTTCGCTGCGTGCCCTATCAGATAATCTAGCACCGGACGCTCATCGCCCTGCAAAACAATTAAACACTTAGCACTGACGTTTGCCGCAGCTACTTCCGCAGCACTTAAACCAGCACTGGCTTGTGACTTCTTCATGCGGCTGGATGCGCCACCGGCTAAAATGACTAGTGTTTTCATAGGGTAAGATCTTTAGCGCCTTTGGATACCCGCGTCTCAAATACTTCAACAGCTCCTGCATCTCTAAGCGCGTTCATAATTTCTTCTTCTTTCCCTTCGGAAGCAATACAGGCAATACAACCACCACCGCCAGAACCGACGATTTTAGCGCCCAAGGCGCCCGCCTTGTTTGCAGCGGTGATCAAACGATCTATCTCTGGAGTCGTGATCTTGAGCAAGTCTTTCAGGATGCTGTGATGCTCATTCATTAAGTTTCCTATAGCTGTGGTATCAGCGTCTTGACCTTGTATACAGTCAAAGGCAGCGCGTGTATTTTCATAATTTCCGTATGCTGCAGTAAAGATCTCCTTTAGATCTTCTTCTACGTGATCCACATAATTAGCAGCGGAATGATGGGCGTATTGATCAAAGCCAGGTACGTGACTCTTGACCTGAGCTATGGCCTGATGTGAGCGTTCATTTAAGCTTCTAAGCCCTTCAAGGGTGGTCTTAGGAACGCCGGAACTGGCAATGATTAAGGACTCAAAGGGAAGCTTAAGAGACTCAAAGGTTTTATCCACTCGGGTGTTGATGTAGATAGTTCCTCCAATGGCTGAGGTATATTGGTCCATTTTACCGCCGGCTTGTCCGTGCTCTTCCACTTCAGCCAGATAAGCCATATGGCCAATTTCTGCGGAGCTGAATCGATCCAAATGGTCGGTCAATTTGAGCACCAAGGTGAGCCAACCCACCACAAAGGCAGAAGAGCTACTCAATCCTGCATTGATGGGAATATCACCGCTGATTTCGATGTCAAAACCTTTAGAGAGTTGTACGCCAACCTTATCCAACATTTTCAACCCCGATTTAATATAATCTTGCGGCTCAAAGGAATCGAGGTCCTCTTTTAAAGATAGCGTTCTTGTTTTTTTAAGATCGGTGAACTCAAAGTTCAAGGCTTGGGTCTCATTGGGCTCAGCCTTAAAAGTGATGTACCTGTCAACGGCACAAGCAATGACGGGCAATCCTAAATAATCTTGGTGATCGCCAAAGAGACAAACACGCGCAGGGGCTTTAATAATGGTCATCTTTTAAAATTGATCGCTGTTCCAGTTCCAAGGTTTGCGCTTTACCCAATTGCCCCGCGTAAAGTCTGGGAATTCTTGGGCTTCTCCGTTCGCGGCAATAGAAGCCTCAGAAAGCGGAGTTACTGCGCTCCATGCGGCAGCGTCATAAACGTCCAAAGGAGGCGCTGCATTGCGTTTGGCCGATTCTACAAAGGCGTGTAGCACAAAGAAGTCCATACCGCCGTGACCGGAACCTGTGGCTCTATCCGCGTACTTCTTCCAAAGCGGATGATCGTATTTGTCCAACCAAGGTTGAGCCTCGTCCCAGCGATGGGGGTCTGACTGTCCTTCTATATACATGCGACTTCCATCAACTTCCCACAGTCCTTCGCTACCTTGAACTCTAAAGCCAAGAGAGTAGGGACGTGGTGAGTTACAATCATGAGTCACAATGATGGTTTCTCCATTGGAAGTGCTGATCATGGAAGTGATCACATCGCCTTGTTTCCACTTAAGTTTAGCGTTGGGATGATCGGCTCCGCCTACATCCACTATGTATTTATTGAGTCCAACAGCTTTGCTGGCCATAGAAGAGATGGACACCAAACGATTACCTCGATTGATATCACACATGGCAGCTATGGGTCCTAAACCGTGAGTAGGATATACATCTGCATTGCGCAGTAAGCTGTGCTGTGTTCTCCAAGCAGATTCCGAAATTCCTTTTTCTCCAAATTCCGCACCTTTACCATAGGCAGTCTTGCCGTCGTTGAACTTTACAAAGCGAAGGTCGTGTTGGTATCCGCAGCGAAAATGCAAGAGCTCTCCAAAGACATTTTGCTTCACCATATTTAAGGCAGCCATAACGTCTCTGCGGTAGCAAACATTCTCTAAGATCATTAAATGAGACCCGGTCTCTTCATGAATATTGACCAGATCCCAGCACTCTTCCATGGTGTTGGCAGCAGAGACTTCCAAACCGACATACTTCCCAGCTTTCATAGCGTCCTTAGCCATTCGGGTGTGCCAAAGCCAAGGGGTGGAAATGATCACCGCGTCAATATCAGACATGGCGAGTAGATTCCTGTAGTCGTACTCATCTGCAGTGAATTGTTTTGCCGCAGGATGATTGTGCTTTTGTAAAAGTTCTTCTACTATAGGCATTCTGCGGATATCGGTATCGCAAACGGCAACGATGGTCACATCATCCCTATACAAGAGGTTTTGCAGGTGATTTGTGCCCCGTAATCCAACTCCAATTAGACCCACGCGAAGTATGTCTTTTAATGGATTCAGGTCTTGTGCAAAGGTAAAACTAGGTGCTAGCGCCAGGCCGGTTCCAATCAGGGCACTCTTTTTAACAAATTCTCTACGACTACTCATTCGGTGTGGTTTTAAACAAAGTTAACCATATTTCATTGTGCCTTGTAAGTAAGTGGAAAAAGCTCCGTCTAAAACAGATAACTAACCGTGGTCAACACTTTGGTGTTGATTCAGACACTACAAAAATAATTGCTATGAAGACGCTTTGGTTCTTTGAAGAGGTTAACCTGTTTTCTATGCTTTGCCCCCACAAATTCAAAGCATTCAAGAAAGATCACAGTTTCAATACCTACAAAAAACAAGATTATATCTACTTTGAAGAAGATAGTGCGAGTAAGGTCTATTTGATAGAAGAAGGCCGTGTAAAACTCGGTTATTACACAGAAGATGGCGAAGAAATGGTGAAAGCCATTTTAACCAAAGGCGAACTTTTTGGCGAGAAGGCCATTCTAGGCGAGGAGAAGCGCGATGAATTTGCGCAAGCCCTCGGCAGTACGAGCATTTGTCCTGTTGATGTAGGCACCATGCACGAACTCATGCGAGACAATCGCAGTTTTAGTTTCAGGATCTATAAGCTGATCGGTTTCCGATTGAAGCGTTTGGAGCGTCGCTTGGATTTGATTCTCTATAAGGACGCAGAAACGCGCGTCAAAGAATTCCTAAAAGAGCTGGCAGATGATTACGGCTACTGTTGTCCTTATAATGGGGATACAGTAATCAAGCATCCGTACACCCAAAAAGACATCGCCAAATTGCTGGGAACCTCAAGACCCACGCTGAATTCCATTATGAATAAATTCAAGGCTGAAGAGCTTATTGACTTTAGCAGAAACGAGATTCGTTTAAAATTTTCTGCTTAGTGTAAGCTAGCTGACATTTCTTTTTATGAGGCCGAACTAAGTTTGTATCGGTAATTAAAAACTATAATCATGAAAAGAAAAATTTTTAGCCTGTTGTTCGCTTCTTTGCTTTTTGCCGCCTGTAGCAATGATGACGACAACAATACTCCAGCACCAGATGCTGGAACTCTCCAAGGTGGTCCATTTACCTTTTTGGTAGACGGAAACCCTGACTTTGTAAGCGGCATTACTACAGACCCTGATGCGGTTGGAACCAACAGAACTTTTGTAGTCACTGACGACGCCGGAAATATCTTGGGATTGCCACCAACGATAGAAGCGCTAGAAGGTGTTGACTTTGACGGTGCTGGTGTAGGTGTTTGTCTGATTTGGTACCTGCGTTTTGAAGACGATCTTCAAGGAGCAGAAGTAGGAGCAAACGCCAACGACCTTACTGGTACTTTTGATTTATCGAACTCGATCACTGTAAACAGAAACGCAGCTCCTAACGCTGGTGTTTTGATGGGTGGTCCTTTTGAATTCTGTGTTGACGGAAGTCCTGATTTTGTTAGTGGAATTAGCACGGATCCAGCCGCTACAGGTACTAACAGAAGTTTTGTAGTAACTGATGATGCTGGAAACATCTTAGGATTGCCACCAACTCTTGAAGCCTTAGAAGGTGTTGATTTTGATGGCGCCGGAGGAGGAGTTTGCTTGATCTGGTACCTGCGTTTTGAAGATGGTCTAGTCGGAGCAGAGGTTGGTCTTAACGCCAACGATCTAGAAGGAGACTTTAGCTTATCTAACCCTATTGAGGTTGTGCGTAACGCGCCAAACGGAGGGATGATCAGCGGAGGGCCATTTACCTTCACCGTAGATGGAACTCCAGACATGGTTAGCGGAATCACTTTAGATGGTACGCAAACTGGAACGAATTCAACTTGGGTAATCACTGACGATGCTGGTAACATCTTAGGATTGCCACCGACAATGGCAGCTCTTGAGGCAGTTGACTTTGACGCTGCTGGTGTAGGAGTATGCCTAATCTGGTACTTGCGCTTTGAGGACGGCCTAGAAGGCGCAATGCCTGGCAACAATGCCAGCGATTTGGTAGGCTGCTTTAGCCTTTCCAATTCGATCACAGTTACTCGAAATTAAGGAGTAATACATTTTTGTAGTGAAGTCCCGCTAAAAGGCGGGACTTTTTTTATGCAAGGAATCGACTTATTTTTGGACTACTTATTCATGAAATTAGACCAGTCCTTTTTTAAGAAGCAATGGAGCAATATCCTTATGGTGTTGCTGATAGTTCTGTTGATCGTACCTCAAACAGGAACTCCTATTAAAGCAGGGATTCAAAGGCTGTTTGCTTTTGTTCCAGATAGCTTGCCGGACGATGAGCAACTCAGCTTAGATACGTATAACTGGCCTTTGCAAACCCTAGCAGGAGCCTCGGAGAATTTTGAGCAGTCAAAAGGCAAAGTGGTTTTGGTGAATTTTTGGGCGACTTGGTGCCCACCGTGCATAGCCGAGATGCCAGCCATGCAGGAATTGCATGATCGATTCGCCGACCGCGTGGATTTCTATTTTGTCTCCGGAGAAACTCCAAAGAAACTCCAAACTTTTATGAATAAGAAGGGTTATGAGCTGCCCGTCTATATTCAAAGCTATCAGGCGCCAGAAGTCATTAGAAGTAATTCTTTGCCTACTACGGCCGTTATTGATAAAACGGGGAAGGTGGTGCTTTTAGAAACAGGGGCCAAAGCCTGGAATGATCCAGAATTCTATGCGTTTTTAGAAGAACTGCTCACGCGTTGAGTGGCAGGGCCAGAGACATAAACAGTAATAGCCAGGACCGTTAAGAGCATTCCAAGATTGTAGATAGTGTCTTCCACTGGGATGGTGCCCATGCGCAAGCCGAGGTTTTCATCATTATTGTACCAAACCACTTGCTCTTCAATGCCTGTTCCCGTCAAAACTCCGTTGACCACAAAGAAGGGAATCAAGATCACCAAATAGGTCAAAAAGAATCGGTTGAACAGCTCAGGCCTCCAATTATACACTATTCCAAGTACTATTAAAGCGTAGCTGAAGTTTACCGCCGTATACCAAAGGTGATTCGTATACCACAGCGCTATGACTAAAACAGCGGCGAGCAGCGTGTAAATTACAGCGGTGGTCCTTTTAGACAACTTCACATTAGGCATGAGTTCAATGAGTGCGTAATGGGTAAAGATACAGGCGTAGGGAATACAGATAAAGAACAACCATTCCTCTAGGGGTAGGTTGAACAAATAGATTCCGCTTAGATAATCCGGATTGAATCCCCAGAAACCATTGACCGTAAAGGCTATGTCCCACGGAATAAAAACGGCCATCATCACCAAGACTCCCAGAAAGAACCCTTTCCAACGCTTGTAGAATTTTAAACGCGGATGGAAGCTAAACAGGAAGGGTACAATAAATGAACCTAAGTTTAACCATAGGTACAGGTACTGCATCTTTATTTTTTAAAGTATTTGAGCGGAGGAAGTAGCATGCCAAAACACTGACCTTCTTCTTTGCCTAAATGTTTGTGGTGAATCTTGTGCGCTCTACGAATACCGCGTGCATACCAATTGTTAGCGTTGCGGAACATCTTAAAACGTTGGTGGATAAAGATATCGTGTACCATAAAATAAGTAAGCCCGTAGGCGAAGATTCCTAGTCCAATCGGCAGTCCCGCCCAGAAACCGTAGTATTGCCAAGCGATAAAGCATCCAATACTCACAGCTGCGTAAAAGATAAAAAAGGCGTCATTGCGTTCCCACCAACTGCCGTGATCCTTGTGGTGATGGTCTTTGTGCAAGACCCAGAGGAAACCGTGCATAATATATTTGTGGGTAAACCAGGCCATGAATTCCATAATGCAAAAGGTGGCCAAAAAGACCAATATCCAAAGCAGTATATCCATTACTATCGAACTAATTTTAATTGATATTTCACATAACTGCGGGTCAATAACCCGAATTTCTCGTAATTCGGAACTCTAATCCGCTTGTTTTTGATTTCCATAGCGGGAGTTCGGTAAAGCTTTTTAAGCAGGCGTCTGTAGTAGCGGTAAGCCATAAATACACCGAACTTTGCTTCTGTAGGCAAAAGTAATATTCCCTGATAGCCTTTTGCAAAATCTTCTTCAATTTCTGCAATAATTCTTTTCTTGGCGTCTTCATCTAAGGCGCTGAGGTTGGTGTTTGGGAAATAGGTTCTGCTCAGACCTTCAAAATCGGCCTTTAAGTCACGCAAAAAGTTTACTTTTTGAAAAGCAGACCCCAAGTGCATTGCTGACTCCTTTAGTGCCTCATAGCGTTCAAGATCACCCTTAACAAAAACCATAAGGCACATTAGACCAACCACATCCGCTGAACCGTAGATGTATTCTTTGTATTCTGCATCTGTGAGGTATTCCGTCTTGGTCAAATCCAAACGCATACTTTTCATAAAAGCATCAATGGATGACTTTTGGATGTTGTACTTGTGCACGGTATGCTGAAAGGCGTTGAGGATTGGGTTCAAATGGATTTTGTCGTGCAAGGCATCTTCCAAACTTTGTGAAAAGCGGTCAAAGAGCACGGCTTTGTCATAGTCGTGGAAAGAATCCACGATCTCATCCGCAAAGCGAACAAAACCATAAATATTGTAAATGTCTTGTCGGATACTCGGTGCGAGCATCTTTGTGGCCAAGGAGAACGAGGTGCTGTATGCATTGGTCACCTTTTGGCTACATAGGTTAGAAACGATGTCAAATGTTGCTTTCATGCTGCAATAGAGTACTAATGGTCACTTTCAATCAAACCGGCTACCAACTTTCCTGAAATAAGGGACGGAGGAACTCCAGGCCCTGGTACGGTGAGTTGACCGGTAAAGTATAGGTCTTTTACTTTCTTACTACGCAGCTTAGGTCTCAAAAAGGCCGTTTGGAGCAAGGTATTTGCCATCCCATACGCATTTCCCTTGTAAGAATTGTAGTCCTCAATGAAGTCATTTACACAGTAGGACTCTTTAAAGATAACGTATTTTTTGACTTCTTGCTGCGTCAATTTTTCCAAGCGTGTAAGAATAATGTCAAAATATTTTTCGCGCATCTCTGGTGTATCTTCCAATCCAGGAGCTAACGGAATCAAGAAAATCCCTGCTTCTTTTCCCGCTGGAGCTGCATTGTCATCAGTCTTAGAAGGGAAGCTGGCGTAGAACAATGGTTCCTCTGGCCAAGCAGGATCGTCGTAGATATCGTGGGCGTGGGTTTCAAAGTCCACGTCAAAGAATAAGGTGTGGTGTTCCACATTTTCGATGGGCTTTTCAAAGCCAACGTAGAACAAAAGAGCAGAGGGAGCAAAGGTCTTCTTCTTCCAATAATTCTCAGAATACTGTCGGTGTTCTGCGGGCAATAAAGTTTCTGAGTGGTGGTAATCCGCTCCGCTCAAAACAATGTCTGCCTTGTGTACTTGTCCGTTAGAAACTAGACCAGTCGCGTGACCATCAGTCACGGTGATGGAGTCCACATTGTGTTCTGTACGAATTTCAACCCCTAAGGATTCTGCTAGCGTCTTCATACCTTCAATTACAGAATACATGCCGTCTTTAGGGTGGAAAGTTCCAATTCCAAAATCTGCGTAGTTCATAAAACTGTAAAATGCTGGTGTATTGCTGGGCTTAGCTCCTAAGAACAAAACAGGAAACTCCAAAATGGAGATCAAACGTGGATTTTTGAATTCAGCGCGAACGTCTTTAGCAATCGTGCTAAAGAACTGCCCAATTTTGCGCATGGTTACTGGTGTCACTAATTCCAAAGGAGACACTCCTGGACGGTAAACGAGATCTTTAATTGCAATATCGTAGTTGGATTTTGCCTTAGCCATAAACTTCTCCAACTTGGCTGCACTGCCCGGTTCCTCTTTTTCAAAGGTCTTGCAAATCTTTTCCAAACTGTCCTCAATGGTTATGAAATCCATTTCACCAAAGCATACGCTGTAGGCTGGGTTGAGTTTGATCAGTTCGTAAAAGTCTTCGGGCTTTTTATTAAAATCGGCGAAGAAACGCTCAAATACATCAGGCATCCAATACCAAGTTGGACCTATGTCAAAAGTAAATCCGTCGCGTTTAAGCTGCCGTGCACGACCGCCTACGGTCTTGTTCTTTTCAAAGATGGTCACCTGATGTCCGGCTTGAGCCAGATAAGATGCCGCGGCCAAAGAGGCGAAGCCGCTACCTACGATTGCAATGCTTTTCTTCATTTGTTTAACAAATTAAATCAAATTCTAAACAAAATGAAAGCTGCTGATCGTATTTAAGATTTTTTTAATGAATTGAGTTTTTCGAGTAGCCCTTCAATAGTGCCTATTACAGAGACATGATCCGGGACCTTATCTGCCTCAACCTCACGGGTCTTAGCCCCCATGAGCCATAGCTGACTGGCTTGTTCTTTGGAGATGATCTTGTCAAATTCCTTTTAAGTACTCATAAATAGAAACCTTGTCTGGTTTCACAGTGAAGAAGGAAACAAAGACTACATTATCATGGTGCTTGAGTACATTGCGCAAACTCGGTAACGGAATATTGCTGCCCAGATAAATGGTTTGATGACCCGATTGAAGGATCTCATAATGCGCATAGAGCAATCCAATTTCATGAATCTCCTCATAAGGCAAGTACAAAGAGAAAAGAATGTCTTGGCGTTCTGGTTTTTGAACGCTCTGCAAATTAGAGATGTTCACTATGATCTTTTGCTTGATCAACTCTGAGATAAAACGCTCGTGTGCCGGATCAATCGTACCCGTTTGCCAGAGCGTTCCAATTTCTTGCAGCAACGGAATAAAGACCTCCATAAAGATCTCTCTAAAACTAATGCGCTCACTAAGCTCGTTGAAGGTGGTCGCAAAGAGGGTGTAATCAAAGTCAAACATGGCCGTTTTAAAGGCCTTCATTGCGTAATCCTCTTGCTTTTGAGTTGCGCGCTCTTCAATGATCTGCTGAATCTCAGCATCACTCAGTTTAGCGATCTTAGAAATCTTGATGCCTTCATTATAAAGGAAAGTAACGTTGAGCAACTTTTTAAGATTCTCCAAATCGTACTTTCGGATATTGGTATCCGTGCGATTAGGTTCCAGAAGGCCGTAGCGCTTTTCCCAAATGCGAATGGTGTGCGCCTTTACGCCACTTAAGTTCTCTAAATCCTTTATGTTAAATTGGGTTTTAACCAGCATATATCAACGGGGCTTCTCGATTTGTATCACAACATAGTGATATACAAAAATAAGCTTTTGTTTAATAAAAACGAAAAAATAGTAAACAATTAACAGAAAATAATTTGGATGTTTTCAGGAAATTTTGTTTAACGTTTATGGTATGCCTGTGACATTGATTGGTATACTTAGCCGCAAACCAATTCCGGTCATCGAGTGTTTTTTGTGAAACAAAAAGTGTATCGAGATGACATTTTGGTGTTGAGTTATTTATAATTTTTTGGGCGCCTGCCGCCAAGAAGCGTCACCGCGCTTTCCGCTATATCTTTTCACTTCGTAAAAAGGATGCCGCTGCAATCGCTGGCGCCGGGTTCCGGTCATGGAGTGTTTTTTGCGTAGTAAAATATGTATCGAGATGACATTTTGGTGTGAATGCCTTGAGCTCGCCAGCTTAAACAAAAGGCCGGCGGTGAGACTAACTCGGCTTCGCCTCGTTGGGCTCAAAACGCTAGCATAGTCAAAATCAAAATGCAAATCGCTGTGCAATTTGAATCTGCTCCATAAAAAAAAACGCTCAAGCAAGCTCGGCGTTTTTTTTTGTCGCATCTTCTATGCGTTTTAATTTGTCAGTGCCCGAGGTGGGAGTCGAACCCACACGCCCTAATGGACACATGGCCCTCAACCATGCCTGTCTACCAATTCCAGCACCCGGGCAAAAAAAAAGTTAGGCCGCGGGGCTTAACTTTTTTAGTGGTGACCTGACTGGGGCTCGAACCCAGGACCCTCTCCTTAAAAGGGAGATGCTCTACCAACTGAGCTATCAGGTCTTTGTTGAATGCGGGTGCAAATATAAAACCATTCTATTTATTTATCAAAGCTATTTTGATTTAAATTTGAGTTTTAGAAGAAAGCCAATTGCTTCCTTGAAGCAGCCAAAATTTAAAAGCATTAATTATGATCGTTTTGTTGGGTTATATGGGCAGCGGTAAGTCGCTGATCGGTAAAAAATTAGCCGAAGTTCTCAACTGGCCTTATCACGATCTTGATACGCTGATAGAAGAAAAATCAGGTCAAACAATTCCTGAATTTTTTAAAGAAAAAGGGGAGATTAAGTTTCGAATTTTGGAATCTCAGGTACTTGAGGAGCAACTTTCAGCCCCTGAGAAAAAAGTCCTTGCCCTTGGAGGTGGTACGCCCTGCTATGCAGGGAATATGGATAAGCTCCTAGTTGCGGCCGATGTCCATACTATTTATTTGAAGACCCATTTGGATACCTTGGTCAGCAGACTTTGGCCAGAAAGAGCCCAACGTCCTCTGATTGCACATTTAGAAAATCAAGAGGATCTCAAGGATTTTGTCCGTAAGCATTTGTTTGATCGTTCCCCGTATTATATGCAAGCGGAGCATCGTATAGATACCTCAGAACAATCCGCAAAAGAAGTCGTAAAAACTATCGTTGCCCAATTATTCTAGGCAAACACGGTCCTGGTCTTTTTCAAAAACCACAGCCACATTTTCATTTAAAGAAGTAGAAAGTGAAATTCCCTTAAAGTCAGCTTTAACGGGGTATTTTTTATGATTCCTATTGACCAGTACGGCAGTTTTGAATCTCGAAAGTGGAACATCCAAAAAGTGACGCACACCGTAGATTAACGTTGTGCCTGAATTAAGTACATCATCTATTAGCACAACCGCTTTGTTTTCATAATCAGCAGCAGGCATACTTGTAGTAATCGGTGCTCTTGGGTCTGCTTTGTCTATCTCTACTTTACAGAGTGAAAAATGCATAGGAGCAATATCCTGTAGCGTTTCTGCCAAGCGCTGGGCTAGGGTATAACCGCCACCAGCTATTCCGGCCAAAACAATCTCCTTTTCGGTAGCGTTTGCTTCATAGATTTGATAGGCAATTCGGCGAATCTTGTGTTGAACCTCTTGGTGATTCAATATTGTATCCATAGCGCTGTACTGTTGTTAAACAAAGATACCAAAACTTTGCTCACTCTTGTTCATCTGTGAAGTCTTCCAGATCGCGACGATCCTTTTTTGTCGGGCGGCCTGTTCCGCGTTTGCGGTAATAGTCTTTGGAGTATTTGAGCATTTCCAAGGTCTCTACAGCTGCTTTCGGGGTAATGTCCTGACGATACATATCAACCAATTTGGCACCCACACGACTCGGTGGCGTATCCAATACCTTGAGGACATAATCCACCTGATTCTTTCGAACCTTGAGTTCGTCACCCGGATACACTTCTCGAGCAGGCTTTACCACATCATTATTCACTCTGACGGCTCCTTTTTTACAAGCAATGGTTGCCTGATTGCGTGTTTTAAAGTAACGCGTGGCCCAAAGATATTTGTCAACCCTCATACAAAGCTTCTAAAATCAACGTTAATGTTTACAGCAAAAGTATAAAAAATGGTATCTTGCGCCCGTCTTTTTAAGACATAAAATGGTGTAAATACGGCAGTTTAGCGCTGTCTAAACCTAAATTGATTTCATTGAAAAAGAAACTAGTATACGGCATTTTAAGTGCCTTGATGATCGCAGGGATTTTCTCTTGTGGAAATGACGATAACGGTTTTGAGACTATACCGCCTCGTGACCGTGGAGAAGAGGCAGTAAATGCCGAAGCGGAGTTGGTGGAATACCTACAAACGCACTTTTACAACTACGAAGAGTTTGAAACTCCTCCAACTGGCTTTGATTTTGAAGTAGTAATTGATACCATCGCTGGAGACAACGCTGATAAGATTCCATTGATCAATCAAGTGGAAACTAAGGTGGTGACCGATAGAGATGAAGAGGATGTAACCTATAACCTTTATATTCTTAAGGCTTTACAAGGCGAGGGTTCAAGCCCAACCTTTGTAGATTCTACTTTGGTGACCTACCGCGGTACCTTATTGAATGGAACTCAGTTTGACGGATCACCAAACCCGGTGTGGTTTGATCTTACTGGTGTAATCGACGGATTTCAAGAGGGCCTTGTTGAATTCCAAGGTGCAACTGCTCAAACTGTAAACCCTGATGGAACAGTGAGCTTTGAAGGCTTTGGTTCAGGAGCTTTATTCATTCCTTCTGGAATTGCATATTTCAATCAACCACCGAGTCCACAGATTCCGTTGTATTCTCAATTGATCTTTACTTTTAATGTATTAGATGCGGTTGTTGCAGATCACGACCAAGACGGGATCATTTCACTTGATGAAGACTTGAACGGAAACGGAAACGAGCTCGATGACGATACCGATGAGGATGGTGTGCCTGACTTCGCAGATTTTGACGACGACAATGACGGAGTGCCTACACGTGATGAGATCGAAATTCTCGATGACGGAACAGTGATTCTTACCGATACGGATGGAGACGGTATTCCGGACTACCGCGATGCAGACTAATCCTCTCTAAATACAGCATACAAAAAATCCCGCCTCGTGCGGGATTTTTTATTCGTTAAGGATTAGGAATACTATTTACGACCCATAACTTTTTTAGCTTTAGCAGCAATTGCGGCGGCATTCAACCCGTATTTATCCATCAATTGTGCAGGTGTGCCGGACTCACCAAAGGTGTCATTGGTAGCTACAAACTCTTGCGGAGTAGGGTGGTGAAGCGCCAACTCTCTGGCTACAGATTCTCCCAAACCTCCCAAGAAGTTGTGTTCTTCTGCCGTAACGATGCATCCGGTCTTCTTTACAGACTTTACAATAGCATCGGTATCTAATGGTTTAATGGTGTGAATATTGATCACCTCTGCGCTAATGCTTTCTTCATTCAAAGCTTTGGCTGCTTCTAAGGCTTCCCAAACCAGGTGTCCTGTTGCTACGATAGTCACATCGGTACCCTCTTGCAATTGAACGGCCTTCCCAATCTCAAAGTTTTGATCTTCTGGAGTGAAGTTCGGCACTTTTGGGCGTCCAAAACGCAAATAAACAGGTCCGTGGTGTTGTGCAATAGCCATGGTTGCTGCTTTTGTTTGGTTGAAATCACAGGTGTTGATCACCGTCATTCCAGGCAGCATTTTCATTAGCCCAATGTCTTCCAAGATCTGGTGAGTAGCTCCGTCTTCTCCCAAGGTCAACCCAGCGTGAGAAGCACAGATCTTTACGTTCTTGTGAGAGTAGGCAATACTTTGTCTGATCTGATCATAAACACGGCCTGTCGAAAAATTAGCAAAGGTTCCTGTAAAAGGAATTTTACCTCCAATGGTCATTCCGGCTGCAAGTCCCATCATATTGGCCTCTGCAATTCCAACTTGGAAGAAGCGTTCTGGGTGATTTGCTTTGAATTCGTCCATTTTAAGTGATCCCGTTAGGTCAGCACAAAGGGCCACTACATCGGGATTCGTTTGACCTAATGCAGTCAAACCTGCTCCAAATCCGGAGCGTGTATCTTTTTTTCCTGTATCTGTATAGGTTTTCATTGCTTGTCTTTTAGTAATCCCCTAAAGTTTCTGGGTTCTGTGCCAAGCCAATGGCCAGTTGCTCATCATTAGGCGCTTTCCCGTGCCATGCGTGCGTGTGCATCATAAAGTCTACTCCATTACCCATAACGGTTTGTAATAGTACACAAACAGGCTTGCCTTGGCCACTCATGTTCTTAGCGTGGTTTAGACCGTCAATTACTGCTTGCATATCATTACCCTTGGCAACTTCATGTACCATCCATCCAAAGGCCTCAAACTTACCGCGAACGTTTCCAAGGTCAAGTACATCATCGGTAGAACCGTCGATCTGTTGCCCGTTTAAGTCTACGGTAACAATTAGGTTGTCTACTTTGTTGGCGGAACAATACATTATGGCCTCCCAGTTTTGTCCTTCTTGAAGTTCTCCGTCTCCACAAAGAGCGTAAACCAAATGTGGATCATTGTTGAGTTTCTTAGTTTCTGCGGCACCAGCGGCTACAGAGATTCCTTGACCCAAAGACCCAGAGGCTACACGGATTCCAGGAAGTCCTTCATGTGTCGTTGGGTGTCCTTGTAAGCGAGAATCGATCAATCTAAAGGTGTTCAATTCTTCCACAGGGAAATAACCGCTACGGGCAAGTACACTGTAAAATACTGGGGAGATGTGTCCGTTGGATAAGAAGAAGATGTCTTCATCCTTTCCGTCCATGTGGAACCCGTCTTTGCGGTCCATAATGACTTGAAACAAGGCCACAAAAAATTCGGCACAACCCAAAGAACCTCCTGGGTGGCCCGAATTTACCTTGTGAACTTGCCTTAAAATGTCGCGTCTGACCTGCGTTACCAAGTCTTCTAAAGCTGCGATATCTGGCATAAAAAATGGTTTGAATTCAGCTGTAAAATTACACTATTCACCCCCTTGAGCAAAGGGTGAAGCAAGCGAGTTATCAACGATTCCCAAGGATTAGTTAACATTGCGCAGGATTCCCCTTTAAAAACAGCATAAGATGCTATCTTTGCCCCAGAGGAAGCGACCATAGATTATGCAATTCAGCTTAACAGCAAACGATCCACAAAGTAAGGCGAGAGCCGGAACTATCACCACCGATCACGGGACCATTGAAACCCCAATTTTTATGCCTGTAGGAACTGCAGGTACGGTAAAAGGAGTTCACCAAAGAGAACTGAAAGACGACATCAATCCAGACATCATTCTGGGCAATACCTATCATTTGTATTTGCGCCCGCAAACAGAGATCCTACAAAAGGCGGGAGGTTTGCATAAATTCATGAATTGGGACCGCAATATTTTGACAGACAGTGGTGGATACCAGGTGTATTCGCTTTCTGGAAACCGAAAGATCAAAGAAGAAGGAGTCAAGTTCCAATCGCATATCGATGGTTCGTATCATATGTTTACCCCAGAGCGCGTCATGCAGATCCAACGGGTGATCGGGGCAGATATCATTATGGCCTTTGATGAATGTACACCCTATCCTTGTGATTACAACTACGCCAAACGTTCCATGCATATGACGCATCGTTGGTTGGATCGCTGTATTGCTGAATTGGACAAATTGCCGTTCACTTACGATTACGCACAAGCCTTTTTCCCCATTGTTCAAGGAAGTACTTACAAGGACTTAAGAAAACAATCCGCAGAATATATTGCCAACGCCGGAGCTGTTGGAAATGCAATTGGAGGATTGTCTGTAGGAGAGCCTGCTGAGGAGATGTACGCCATGACAGAAGTAGTCACCGAAGTGCTCCCTTGGGATAAACCTCGTTACTTAATGGGTGTTGGAACACCAATTAATATTTTGGAGAATATCGCTTTGGGCGTTGATATGTTTGATTGTGTGATGCCAACGCGCAACGCCCGTAACGGAATGCTCTTTACCTCAGAGGGTACCATCAACATAAAAAATGCAAAATGGGCTGATGATTTTTCTGTCATTGATCCTATGGGACACACCTACGTGGATACTCAATACACCAAAGCTTATCTGAAACACCTGTTCAGTGTTAACGAACTTTTAGGGAAACAAATCGCTACGATTCATAATTTAGGCTTTTATTTGTGGTTGGTCCGTGAAGCCAGAAGGCAAATCATTGCTGGAACTTTCAAGTCTTGGAAGGATAAAATGGTGCGTCAAATGGACAAACGTTTATAGTCAATGCTTTCAATTCTAGATCGTTACATACTTAAAAAGTACCTGGGCACCTTCTTGATGCTCTTGTTGCTTTTTATTCCGATTGGAATCACGGTGAACTTGGCCGAAAAGATCGATAAGATCTTGGCCAATGAGGTTCCTTTTTCAGAAGTAGCGCTCTATTATCTGCATTTTACCATCTACTTTGCGAACCTGCTGTTCCCGTTATTTTTGTTTTTATCGGTGATTTGGTTCACCTCTAAAATGGCGAACAAAACGGAGGTAATCGCTTTTTTGAGTAGTGGTGTTTCTTTCTATCGATTTTTAAGACCGTATATGATCGGGGCAACCATTGTCTGTATGGGAGCTCTGTTTTTAGGAATGTATCTCGCACCTATGGCCAGTAAGGGCTTTAATGAGTTTACTTATCAGTATCTCAAACGAGGTAAGAAAGATCGGGACCAGACCAATGTATATCGTCAGATCAACGAGACCGACTATATCTACGTAAGTTACTTCAACCCTAAAAATCAGATGGGGCGCAACTTTACCTTAGAGCATGTGGTAGACAACAAAATGGTCTATAAGCTCAGCGCCAATCGCATTAAATACAATCAAGAGGACAGCACCTATACCTTGAGTAATTATACCAAGCGTATTGTTGGAGAGCGTGAGGACCAACTCATTATTAAGAACAAGTTGGATACGGTGTTCTCCTTTGATTTGGAAGACCTCACCCCACTGGAATACATTGCAGAGACGCTCAATTATAACGAACTCAACCGATTCATTTCCAAAGAAAAAGAGCGTGGTTCGACCTATATCAGTCGTTATGAGATCGTGAGAAATAAACGCTGGAGCTTACCGATATCAGCCTATATCCTCACCATTATCGCTGTAGCCGTATCTTCTATTAAGCGCCGTGGAGGAATGGGAGTAAACCTCGCTTTTGGTATTGGTTTAGGAATGGTGTTCGTGTTCTTTGACAAGATTTTTGGAACCTTAGCCGAACAAAGTGATTTCTCTCCTTTAGTAGCAACTTGGTTCCCAAACATTGTATTTGCTGGCTTGGCTGTTTACCTTCTTTACAATGCCAAGCGTTAAAAAGCTGCAATACCTGCATTTACACCTTATTGTTTTTATTTGGGGATTCACCGCTGTACTCGGTGCCTTGATCACCTTAGATGCCATTCCCTTGGTGGCTTACAGAATGAGTTTGGCCGCTGTTTTCTTACTCCTGTTCGCGTTCATTACTAAGAAACGTTTGCGCTTTCCCCGAAAGATCCAAATCAAGTTTGCTATTGCCGGCGGACTCATTGCTTTGCATTGGTTGGCATTTTTTGGTGCTGTCAAAGCCTCCAATGTTTCCGTGACCTTGGCAGTGATGTCTACGGGAGCTTTTTTTGCGGCCTTTTTAGAACCGCTTTTTTTAAAGCGGAAGCTCATTATCTATGAGGTGTTCTTTGGACTCCTAGCCATGTGCGGCTTGGCCTTGATCTTTAATGTGGATTCCAGCTATACCACAGGAATACTTTTGGCTTTGGCCTCTTCATTTCTTGGGGCCTGTTTTACGATTTACAATGCCCAATTGGTCAAAGAGTATCAAGCAGGAGCTATTGGTTTATATGAGATGACTTATGGAGCAGTTTTTATTCTGATCTATTTAGGAATCAGCGGCGGAATCACTGCGGATCTTTTTGTTATTTCCCTTCGCGATTGGGGCTATTTGTTGTTACTGGCCTCGGTCTGTACGGCCTATGCCTTTGTCGCTTCCGTTCACGTAATGCGCTGGCTTAGTGCGTATACAGTGATGCTCACTGTTAACTTGGAACCCGTTTACGGCATCCTTTTAGGGCTTTGGATATTGGGTGATGCGGAGTATATGCAAACCGAATTTTACCTAGGCGCTGGACTTATCTTATTGACCGTCATTGGCAATGGAATCCTCAAATTATCTCGGGCTAGAAAAACCAAGAACGAAACTACGGGATAAACCCAAAGTTCTTATATTTGTGAGCTAACCACCCACATAAAAAACAGAAGCTTAAATCATGGAATATCTTGATTTTGAATTACCGATTAAGGAACTGCAGGAGCAGTATGAGAAAGCCTGTAAAATAGGCGAGGAGAGCGATGTTGATGTGACCAACACCTGCAAGCAGATCGAGAAGAAACTCAAGGAGACCAAGAAGGATATTTATAAAAACCTGACCCCTTGGCAACGCGTCCAATTGTCTAGACACCCTAATCGTCCGTATACGCTGGATTATATCAAAGCTATTTGTGGCGATTCTTTTTTGGAACTACACGGTGACAGAAATGTTAAGGATGACAAGGCCATGATCGGTGGTTTGGGTAAGATCGGTGATCAATCGTATATGTTCATCGGACAACAAAAAGGATATAACACCAAAACACGTCAATACAGAAACTTCGGTATGGCGAATCCTGAAGGATATCGCAAAGCCTTGCGCCTTATGAAGATGGCCGAGAAGTTTGGAGTACCAGTGGTAACTTTAATTGACACTCCGGGAGCTTATCCTGGTTTGGAAGCTGAAGAACGCGGTCAAGGAGAAGCCATTGCGAGAAATATCCTAGAAATGACTCGCCTTAAAGTGCCGATCATCGTGGTGATTATCGGAGAAGGAGCGAGTGGTGGAGCTTTAGGTATTGGAGTAGGTGATTCCGTATTGATGTTAGAGAATACTTGGTATTCGGTGATCTCTCCAGAGAGCTGTTCTTCTATTCTTTGGCGTAGCTGGGAATACAAGGAGCAGGCGGCAGAAGCACTTAAACTTACTGCTACCGATATGAAGAAGCTCAAACTGATCGATACTATTGTAAAAGAACCTTTAGGAGGAGCGCATAGCGACCGCGAAGGGATCTATACTATAGTAGCCAAGGAAATCGAAAAGTCATTTGATGATCTCAAGAACTTATCCCCAACCGAGCTGGTTGAAAAACGCATGGATAAGTATTCAGAAATGGGAGTCTTTAAAGGATAAGTCTCCTAAAATAAGGACTTAACGAACCACCCTATTTTATCCCTTTTACTTTTCAAGGGTTATCAACAATAATCTGCAGTTCTTAACAGTTAAAATGTTAATAGCTGGTGGACATCGGCTGCGCTATTTTTCATGCTGCCGATAACAATTTATTTACATTCGCCTCATGGAAAATTTACAACCTCGCGCTAACTACGGACAACGGAAATCTCAGGTAATTTCTTTGGAAAAAGGAAAATTACCTCCTCAAGCTACTGATTTAGAGGAAGTTGTGTTGGGAGCGATGATGATCGACAAAAAAGGTGTCGATGAGGTTATTGACATTCTCCACGCCGATGCCTTTTACAAAGAAGCACATCAGCACATTTTTGAGGCCATCCACAAATTATTTGAAAACAGTCAACCTGTTGACTTATTAACCGTTTCCGCTCAGCTCAAGAAAGACGGGCAACTCGACTTGGTTGGCGGTGAATTTTACCTCATTCAACTCACTCAAAAAGTATCCTCTTCTGCTCATATCGAGTTTCACGCTCGTATCATTTTGCAGAAGTTTATTCAACGCAGTTTGATCAAGGTTTCCAACGAGATCATTGAGGAGTCTTATGACGAATCCACGGACGTGTTCGACCTTTTGGACACTGCTGAATCCAAGCTGTATGAGATCACCCAAGGGAACATTAAGCGTTCTTCAGAAACGGCTCAGAACTTGGTGATCCAAGCTAAGAAACGCATTGAGGAAATTGCCAACAAGGAAGGTTTGTCAGGTATACCTTCTGGATTTACCCAATTGGACAAGCTGACTTCGGGTTGGCAACCTTCGGATTTGATTATCGTTGCGGCACGTCCAGGTATGGGTAAAACGGCCTTGACCTTATCTATGGCTAGAAACATGGCAGTAGAACACAACATTCCTGTAGCGTTCTTTTCACTGGAGATGTCTTCCGTGCAGCTGATCACCCGTTTGATCTCATCAGAAACTGGTTTGAGTTCAGAGAAGCTGCGTACTGGAAATTTAGAACAACACGAGTGGGAGCAGCTCAACGTGAAAGTAAAAGACTTAGAGCGTGCACCCTTATTTATTGATGATACGCCTTCACTTTCCATCTTTGACCTTCGTGCAAAGGCGAGACGTCTAAAATCTCAGCACGACATTCAGATGGTGGTTATCGATTACTTGCAGTTGATGACCGCTGGTGGTAGTCAAAAAGGAGGGAACCGTGAACAGGAGATCTCTACTATTTCTCGTAACCTTAAAGCGCTTGCTAAGGAACTGAATGTTCCCGTCATCGCACTGTCTCAGCTATCGCGTGCTGTTGAAACGCGTGGTGGTAGTAAAAGACCATTGCTTTCCGACCTTCGTGAATCTGGTGCGATTGAGCAGGATGCGGATATTGTTTCCTTTATTTATCGTCCGGAATACTACAAAATTGATGAATGGGATGATGAAGAGCGCAGTCCTACCGCAGGTCAAGCTGAGTTTATTGTAGCCAAGCACCGTAATGGAGGTTTGGATGAGATTCGATTAAAGTTTGTTGGACACCTGGGTCGTTTTGAGAATTTGGAGACCTTTGATTCTCCATTTGAATTCCACTCGCGTATGAATGCTGCAGCCAATGACGATACCTTTAAGCCAGACAGCTTCCCATCGGCAGAAGACGCCTTTGACGGCCCGGCAACGCCTCCGGATGACGATATTCCATTCTAGGAATTTTTCCCAGCTGCTAAATCTATATTAAAGGATAAGCTTGGAACGCTTTTTGTCGTTATCTTAGCCTTATGCGATTATGGATCTTTATCATATTATTTCTCGGAGCCTTTAGTGCTCAAGCTTCCTACATCCTTATTCCTATGGATGCCGAGGGGCAAACCGAGCATTTAAAAGCTTACGGAATCACCTATTGGACCTTAGAAAAGGACCTCAAAGTGAAGTGGTTGTTGAACTACCGAGGAGGAGCTTTTTTACTTCCAGACTCGGAGGTGATCCGGAGAGAATGTCAGATTCGAGGTGTACAATTTGAAGTACTCTCAGATTCCAAGACTGAAGAGATACTTACTTTGATCGCAAGTCCTTCACAGAATATGGAGGCGGTTGTACTGGAAAAAGCACCGCGTATCGCCGTTTATTCTCCTAAAGGGAATCAGCCGTGGGATGACGCAGTAACTATGGTTTTGACTTATGCAGAGATTCCTTATACTGTTATCTATGATGAAGAAGTGTTGAGTGATCAACTGATCCTTTACGATTGGCTGCACTTACACCACGAGGACTTCACAGGTCAATATGGTAAGTTCTACCGTAGTTTTAGATCTGCGCCTTGGTATATTGAAGAGAAACGACTTGCTGAGGAGCGAGCCGCTAAACTGGGATATAGCAAGGTTTCTGAGTCCAAACGTGATGTCGCGCTGAAAATACGCGATTATGTTGTTGGAGGTGGTTTTATGTTTGCCATGTGTAGTGCTACAGATAGTTTTGATATCGCTTTATCTGCTGCGGGTGTAGATATTTGTGAATCTATGTTTGATGGCGATCCGTCAGAAGGAGGCTATCAAAGCAAGCTTGATTATTCCCGCACCTTCGCTTTTAAGGACTTTATTTTGGAGCGTAGTCCAAATGTATATGAGTTCTCCGATATCGATATGACACGTAAACGAGCCATTCCCAAGGAGACGGATTACTTTACTTTAATGGATTACTCGGCTAAATGGGATCCTATCCCTACCATGTTGGTTCAAAACCATACGGCTTTGGTAAAAGGGTTTATGGGGCAAACTACCTCTTATGATCGCGATCTGATTAAAGCCAACGTTTTAATTATGGGTGAAAACAAGACCAATGGTGAGGCGCGTTATATCCATGGAATTAAAGGCAAAGGGTTCTTTACTTTTTACGGCGGACATGATCCGGAAGATTACACCCATAGAGTAGGAGATGCACCTACAGAACTCGCTTTGCATCCAACCTCACCAGGTTACAGACTTATTCTCAACAACGTTCTGTTTCCGGCTGCAAAGAAGAAGCGTCAAAAAACTTAAAGTGTATCTTTGATCAAAAGCACGATCATGGATAAAAAACAACGCACCCTCTTTTATATAGCCTCCTTAGCTATTCTATTTGGAATCGTTTCTTTTGTTTTAGTAGGCTTTATTATTGCTGATGCCATGGCTGGAGATTGGTATATTCACCTGGCCTTTGGAGTAGTTTCTTTGGCACTTGGCGCCTTGATAATGAAAGAGTAACTACTTGTACAACCTAAAGAACTTAAAGTACTTGGGATATTCTTCTCGAGGCTTAAATGCGATCACCGTTTCTTGATGGTCTAAGGTCGATTCTGTCATCACCACCCGATCTGATTCTGATTTTGCCTTTTCAAATTCCTTTTCATTGACCAAACAAACCGTTTTGTAGAAGGGGCCATCCAACCATTGTTTTACAGTGTGGTCATTTGCAAATTTGAGATAGCAGGCCAGGCTAGCATGCGCAACTCCTACAACCGCTTTACCACCAGGGATACTGTCTTTGACTAAGATGTACATTTTTAGGTTTGACATTGCGATGCTTTTATACTGCTGTGCGTATTTGTTAAAACTATAAAGAATTTAGCGAATTACACCAATTGATAAATCCGTAATTGGACTTTCTACAACACACTTTGAAAATGCTTAATTTAAATCTGGGGAGGGCATGGAATGCCCCGCCTCAAAACTAAAATCGTACTTAAACTAAAAGCCCCACTCCAAAGGAGCAGGGCTTTTAAGCGAAATAATATGTTATTGATTAGGCCTAAAGCCCTTACTTGATCTTATCGACAATCGCTTTGAAAGCTTCTGGGTGATTCATGGCCAAATCGGCAAGAACTTTTCTGTTCAAATCGATATTGTTGGCTTTCAAATGTCCCATAAACTTAGAATACGACATACCGTGCTCACGGGCACCTGCATTAATACGGGTGATCCATAGAGCTCTAAACGTTCTTTTCTTAGCACGACGGTCTCTGTAGCTATATTGCATAGCTTTTTCAACCGCGTTTTTCGCTACTGTCCAAACGTTTTTACGACGTCCAAAGTAACCTTTGGCGTGCTTCATCACCTTTTTTCTACGGGCTCTTGAAGCAACTGCATTTACTGATCTTGGCATAATTTACTTGTTTTTTGTAGCAGGCGATTCTGTGAAGAATACTTTTATTGGGCCTGACTCCAGGGTTATTACTCGTTTAAACCGGTGAAAGTTATTACTTCATTCGAAGCATTTGTTTCACATTGTCCTCGTCCGCTTTGTGTACGACAGTGTCGTGCGTCAAGGCTAGCTTACGTTTTTTAGACTTCTTGGTTAAGATGTGACTTTTAAACGCGTGCTTTCTTTTGATTTTACCAGTTCCAGTCAGCTTAAAACGCTTCTTGGCGCTGGATTTTGTTTTTTGTTTAGGCATTGTTCCTAAGGTTTATAATTATCTCGCTTTCTCTTTATTTCTTTTTAGGAGCGATGAACATGATCATACGCTTCCCTTCCAGCTTAGGCATTTGTTCTACCTTGCCGTATTCTTCTAATTCTTGAGCCAAACGCAGTAGCAAAATCTGCCCTTGGTCTTTATAGATGATCGATCGACCTTTAAAGAATACATACGCTTTTAACTTAGCACCATCTTGCAAGAATTTAACGGCGTGCTTCTTTTTAAATTCGTAATCGTGATCGTCTGTGTTAGGACCAAAACGGATCTCTTTGATCGTTACTTTGGTCGCTTTGGCTTTTAAGGCCTTTTCTCTTTTCTTTTGTTCGTAAACGAACTTCTTGTAATCGATGGCCTTACATACCGGTGGTTTCGCATTCGGCGAAATCTCTACCAGGTCCAATTCCAAATCGGCTGCGATTTGCTTTGCTTTGGCTAAGGGGTAAACACCAACTTCTACATTATCTCCAACAAGGCGTACCTCAGGAGCTTTAATCTTATCATTAATTCTGTGTTGATCTTCTTTTATGATCCTTGCCGGACCTCTTCTTCCTCTTTTTCTTCGTATTGCTATGACTTAAAATATTTGTCCCTAAACGGGCTGTTAAACATTAAATTCTTTTATGGTACTCTTAATATCGTTCTCAATAATGGCGGCAAAGTCTTCCACTTTCATGGTTCCCATATCGCCCTCGCTGTGTTTCCTTACAGCAATTGTGCCATCTTTCTCTTCCTGCTCCCCAACAATGATCATATAAGGGATCTTCTTCATTTCGGCCTCTCGGATTTTTCTTCCGATGGTCTCGTTTCGGTTATCGACGAGCGCGCGAATTTCGCTATTTTCTAACAAATTTAAAACTTTTTGCGCGTAATTCTCGTATTTCTCGCTCAAAGACAGGATGCTAACCTGCTCAGGCATAAGCCATAATGGGAAGTTCCCACCCGTATGCTCTAAGAGGATCGCAACGAAACGTTCCAATGAACCAAAGGGAGCTCGGTGAATCATAACCGGTCTGTGTGACTCATTATCTGAGCCCTTATACGTAAGATCGAACCGCTCTGGAAGATTGTAATCTACTTGGATTGTTCCTAATTGCCAGCTGCGTCCCAAGGCATCCTTAACCATAAAGTCAAGTTTTGGTCCGTAAAATGCAGCCTCGCCTTCCTCAACCACATAATCCAAACCTTTCTGTTCGGCGGCATTGATGATGGCTTGTTCCGCTTTTTCCCAAACTTCAGGATCTCCGATGTATTTTTCTGGCTTACTCATATCACGGATCGATACCTGAGATTTGAAATCTTCAAATCCTAAAGAACCAAATACGTAGAGTACCAGGTCAATCACCTTCATGAACTCATCGTTGAGTTGGTCTGGCGTACAGAAAATGTGGGCATCGTCTTGAGTAAATCCACGAACTCTTGTTAAACCGTGTAGCTCACCACTTTGTTCGTAACGGTAAACCGTTCCAAATTCAGCATAACGAACAGGTAGTTCTTTATAAGACCACGGCTTTGCCTTATACATTTCACAATGGTGAGGACAATTCATAGGTTTAAGCATGAATTCTTCGCCTTCGTGTGGAGTTTGAATCGTTTGAAAACTGTCCTCTCCGTATTTTGCAAAGTGACCGGAAGTCACATAAAGGTCTTTGTTTCCAATGTGCGGACTCATCACCGTTTGGTAACCCGCTTTTTTCTGTGCTGCCTTTAAGAAGCTTTCTAAGCGCTCTCGTAATGCTGCCCCTTTAGGCAACCAAAGTGGAAGCCCTTGTCCAACACGTTGTGAGAAAGTGAACAATTCTAATTCTTTACCCAACTTTCGGTGGTCTCGTTTTTTAGCTTCTTCTAAAAGCTCTAAATAGGCAGTGAGCTCTTTTTGCTTCGGAAACGAAATCCCATAAACCCGCGTTAATTGCTTCTCGTTTTCATCACCTTTAAAATAGGCTCCAGCTACGTTTAGAATCTTTACGGCTTTGACAATTCCTGTATTTGGAATATGCCCACCACGGCATAGATCGGTAAAGCTGCTGTGGTCACAGAAAGTGATCTCGCCATCCTCCAGTCCTTCTATAAGGTCAACCTTATATTCGTTCTTTCCTTGATAATAGGCTAGAGCATCAGCTTTT
>NZ_CBFCWJ010000011.1:97500-130813 GCF_965601605.1 Gilvibacter sp.
GGAACACCTCCTTTCTAGAGAAAGACGACTATGATCTATATCATAAAAAACGGGTTTGTACTAAGATAACTTGCTTAAGAATTTTTACTTGGTTTACTGTCAATTTAATAAATAATGCAGTCTCATAGCTCAGCTGGTTAGAGCGCTACACTGATAATGTAGAGGTCGGCAGTTCGAGTCTGCCTGAGACTACGACGTTCATTGTAAAGAATGACATTTTGGAAATTTTAGAAGTTGAGTACTTCATCAATTAAAAGGGAGGGGTTATTGGCTTCTTGATTTTTTAAATTATGGGGAATTAGCTCAGCTGGCTAGAGCGCCTGCCTTGCACGCAGGAGGTCATCGGTTCGACTCCGATATTCTCCACGATCGGCTTATGATTTATATAGGTATCCTAAACTACTTATATAGGGAGGTTGAAAACGTTCATTGACATATTGGGAAAAGAAATACGAGAAAGCAAGTTATTTGTTTGTAATCATTGATTACAGACATCGAAAATAAATTTGAATCAAACTCATTAAGAGCAAAAAAGTACAATAAGCAAGATAAGGGCGTATGGGGGATGCCTAGGCTCTCAGAGGCGAAGAAGGACGTGATAAGCTGCGATAAGTTGCGGGGAATGGCACATACATTTTGATCCGCGAATTTCCGAATGGGGCAACCCGGCATGTTGAAGACATGTCACCTTTAATTAGGAGCGAACCCGGAGAACTGAAACATCTAAGTACCCGGAGGAGAAGAAAACAATAGTGATTGCGTTAGTAGTGGCGAGCGAACGCGCAGTAGCCCAAACCAGTGTTGTTACGGCAATACTGGGGTTGTAGGACTGCGATGTACTGTGCTGGATGAACTAGAACACGTTGGAAAGCGTGGCCATAGACGGTGATAGCCCGGTATAGGTAAAGAAAGTTACAGTTAGCAGTATCCTGAGTAGTGCGGGGCACGTGAAACCCTGTATGAATTTGGCGGGACCATCCGCTAAGGCTAAATACTCCTGAGAGACCGATAGTGAACCAGTACCGTGAGGGAAAGGTGAAAAGAACCCTGAATAAGGGAGTGAAATAGAACCTGAAACCATACGCTTACAAGCGGTCGGAGCCATTCGTGGTGACGGCGTGCCTTTTGCATAATGAGCCTACGAGTTACTTTTACTAGCGAGGTTAAGTTTTTAAGGAACGGATCCGTAGCGAAAGCGAGTCTGAATAGGGCGTTATAGTTAGTAGTAGTAGACGCGAAACCGTGTGATCTACCCATGGGCAGGGTGAAGCTGTGGTAACACACAGTGGAGGCCCGAACCCGTTGACGTTGAAAAGTCTTGGGATGACCTGTGGGTAGGGGTGAAAGGCCAATCAAACTCGGAAATAGCTCGTACTCCCCGAAATGCATTTAGGTGCAGCGTTGATTTAGTTTTATAGAGGTAGAGCTACTGATTGGATGCGGGGGCTTCACCGCCTACCAATTCCTGACAAACTCCGAATGCTATAAAATGATGATCAGCAGTGAGGGCATGGGTGCTAAGGTCCATGTCCGAGAGGGAAAGAACCCAGACCATCAGCTAAGGTCCCCAAATGTATATTAAGTTGACAAAACGCGGTTGGATTGCATAGACAGCTAGGATGTTGGCTTGGAAGCAGCCATTCATTTAAAGAGTGCGTAACAGCTCACTAGTCGAGCGATCCGGCATGGATAATAATCGGGCATAAATATACTACCGAAGCTATGGCATCTGTAAAGATGGGTAGGGGAGCATTCTAGTTGTGTTGAAGGTGAACTGTGAGGTTTGCTGGAACGGCTAGAAAAGAAAATGTAGGCATAAGTAACGATAAAGGGGGCGAGAAACCCCCTCACCGAAAGACCAAGGTTTCCTCAGCTATGCTAATCAGCTGAGGGTTAGTCGGGACCTAACGCGAACCCGAAGGGGGTAGTGGATGGACAACCAGTTAATATTCTGGTACCTGCTCACGTTAAAAGTGACGGAGGCGTATATTTGGTGCGTGCTGACGGAATAGCACGTTGAAGCGAGTAGTAATACCGCGATAGTACACTAAGGCTACGGCTGCGGTGATAATCCAGAGAAGCGACTTCCAAGAAAAGCGAGTGAAGCAGCCCGTACCGTAAACCGACACAGGTGGTTGGGATGAGAATTCTAAGGTGCTCGAGAGATTCATGGCTAAGGAACTAGGCAAAATAGACCTGTAACTTCGGGAGAAAGGTCGCCAACAGCAATGTTGGCCGCAGTGAAGAGGTCCAGGCGACTGTTTATCAAAAACACAGGGCTCTGCTAAATTGAAAGATGATGTATAGGGCCTGACACCTGCCCGGTGCCGGAAGGTTAAGAGGAGATGTTAGCTTCGGCGAAGCATTGAATTGAAGCCCCGGTAAACGGCGGCCGTAACTATAACGGTCCTAAGGTAGCGAAATTCCTTGTCGGGTAAGTTCCGACCTGCACGAATGGTGTAACGATCTGGACACTGTCTCAGCCATGAGCTCGGTGAAATTGTAGTATCGGTGAAGATGCCGATTACCCGCTACGGGACGAAAAGACCCCGTGAACCTTTACTATAGCTTAGTATTGACTTTGGATAAGTAATGTGTAGGATAGGTGGGAGACTTTGAAGTGGCGTCGCCAGGCGTTGTGGAGTCATTGTTGAAATACCACCCTTTACTTATTTGAAGCCTAACTCAGAAATGAGGACAGTGCTTGGTGGGTAGTTTGACTGGGGTGGTCGCCTCCAAAAGAGTAACGGAGGCTTCTAAAGGTTCCCTCAATACGGTTGGCAATCGTGTGTAGAGTGCAATGGCATAAGGGAGCTTGACTGAGAGACATACAGGTCGATCAGGTACGAAAGTAGAGCATAGTGATCCGGTGGTTCCGCATGGAAGGGCCATCGCTCAAAGGATAAAAGGTACTCCGGGGATAACAGGCTGATCTCCCCCAAGAGCTCACATCGACGGGGGGGTTTGGCACCTCGATGTCGGCTCGTCACATCCTGGGGCTGGAGAAGGTCCCAAGGGTTGGGCTGTTCGCCCATTAAAGTGGCACGCGAGCTGGGTTCAGAACGTCGTGAGACAGTTCGGTCTCTATCTGTAGTGGGCGCGAGAAATTTGAGTGAATCTGACTCTAGTACGAGAGGACCGAGTTGGACTAACCTCTGGTGTACCAGTTGTTCCGCCAGGAGCACTGCTGGGTAGCTACGTTGGGAAGGGATAAGCGCTGAAAGCATATAAGCGCGAAACCCATCACAAGATGAGATTTCTTTAAAGGGTCGTGGGAGACTACCACGTTGATAGGTCACAGGTGTAAAGGTGGTAACATCATAGCCGAGTGATACTAATAACCCATAAGCTTATGTACGTCGACTTCCCTGATCTTCGGGTCAGGGAAGCCACTCTTTGCTTTAAAAATTTAATGCAGTTCAAAGGAACTTGCTACAACTTCTTGAATCTCTTTTTCCTATATGTCAAAATATTAGTGTTTGCATCTTATTGCAAGCCAACGATTTAAGGTGGCTATAGCGATGGGGCTCACCTCTTACCATTCCGAACAGAGAAGTTAAGCCCATCTGCGCAGATGGTACTGCTATACCAAGTGGGAGAGTATGTCGCTGCCTTTTTTATCATAAACCCTTGTTCCATTCCGGAGCAAGGGTTTTTTGTTGCGCATAATCCAACTCCAAATACAGAGACAAACAAACCCAAAAGGCTAGCGATATCCGATGCGAATGGTTCTAAGTTATACTACCCTTTAATAATGCAAAATTGCTATCCTTTACTAGTTAGTCAATCTATAAACAAGTAAGAAGTGAGATAGCTCGTATTATATCCTTAATTCAATGACGGTCTATTCGTGAAACGAATCATTTTTATGGTACTCGAGTGGATAATTGACGTTTTTTACGGTTTTCACACGGCCAAATTTGACGATTTTCAGCAAAAAAGTAGGAAATAGACTGCTTTTAATCGAAAAGTTCATCGTTGAAATACATAATAGTCGCAATATTTATGTATTTCGTCGACAAAAACGTGTCGTAGGGCTAAAAGTTGCTATTACTCTCACTTTGAAGTGTTTGTATGTGTATTCCTACATGTTTTCGGATGTATATTGCGACGTATTGAAACACTAACTATGATGAAAAAATTACTATTTGTGATTACACTGGGACTCTTATTAGTCTCATGTTCAAAAGAAGAATTAGAGACTTCGCAAAACAATGAAGTTGCATTGAAGTCATTCAGTAGTACTGATATTTCTTATTTAGGTACTTACAAAGGTCTCTATGCCGAATTAGGTTCTTCTAAACGAGGTACTGTGGAAATCACAATTAACGAAACAAGTGCAAATGCCCTATTGCGCTTTGTAGATGGTTCTGAAACACTATTAACAGGTACGGGTTCAACTAGCCTGTCTGGATTAAAAACATTCTCATTTAATGCCCCAGAGGGAAGTTTTGACTTTAGTGTATCGGCCACTGGTTCTTCACCTACAGTTTCTGCAGTAAATCTTGAAGGAGCAGAAGGATCAATTTTAATAGCCAAAGACGTAACCGCTACCCCCGTTCGTCTGGCTACAGGAACTTTCGGTTGTGATGATTGCGGAGGACACCCAATCCTTAGCGATGAAAATATGCAAGCGAGCTTTGTTTGGAACGCTATGTTTATTGGAGAAGGTATTGAAGAAAGTGTTGTTGGGATTCAAGTGAGCTTCGGAGAAGCGATCTTCTTGACAGCTGGTAACCTTTACGATCATTATGACAAAGTTGGACTTCTAGTTTACAACGATATGGATGGCGAGTTCGAATTCGGAGCAGAAGGAATGATCACTTGGGAGGCTACTCAAATGTATAGTCTAGACGGAGCTTGTGTTGATATCCGTGGAAGATGGTCGATGAGTACTCCATCATATGAAAAAATTAAGGGATGGCTTAAAAGCGATAGTAGCTGTAATCCACTCTAAGGGTACCCAGAATACCTTGTAGTTTTACAAACTAAAGCCGTACTTTTAAGTATGGCTTTTTTTATGCGTTATCTCATTTTAATCTACTTCGGACTCTTTTCAGTGCAATTGAGCTTCGCTCAGGACACGTGCCCATGCTGCAGTGAGAACCACAGAGCATTTGATTTTTGGGTTGGAAAGTGGAACGTAACTAATCCTGATGGAAGCTATGCAGGAACCAACTCCATTACTAAGGTGGAGGGCGAATGCGTGATCCGAGAGCAATGGACTAGTGCCACGCCGGGATACACGGGTACCAGTATGAATTACTACGATGCGGTACTGCAACAATGGGTTCAGCTTTGGGTAGATAGTCAAGGACAAAGCCTGTATATGCGAGGTGGACTTGTTAATGACGCTATGGTATTAACATCAGAACTTCTTCTGGGATCTGACGGGATAGAGCGATACAATCGAGTTACTTGGTCACTAATGCAAAATGGAAAGGTCCGTCAGCATTGGGAAGTCTCAACGGATGGCTCAAATTGGACCACAGCATTTGACGGCTTATATAGTCCAATTTAGCCGTTCACTATTCGTTGATTTTTTTTTACATTAGGCTCAAATTATACGACACTTTCGTTCATGCAAATCAGGCTTAAAAAATTCTGGCTCTTATTACTATTAATTGCAACTTCCTTTTCACAAGCGCAAGTCTTGTTTGATCAAGTTGCAGACGATCTGGGTATAGAAGTAACCTCCAATATTGATCTGGGAAGCGGCGTTTCATTCTGTGATTTTAACGGTGACGGCTGGGACGATCTCACCTTTGCAACTCAAGAAGGGATTCAAGTGCGTTTCTTTGAAAATACTGGCGGTGGTTTTAATGAGGTATTTCTAATTGATGACACACCACTTTACACCAATAAACAGGTCATTTGGGTCGATATTGACAATGACGGTGATAAAGATTTCTTCACGGCCAATGCAGAATTTCCAAATGTGCTTTACGAGAATGTAGCCGGCGAGTTAGTAGACATTACTGCGGAATCTGGACTGCCTACAGTTTCCCGCATGACCCAAAGTGGGAATTGGGGGGACTATGACAATGATGGCTATTTAGATCTTTTCTTAGCGAGTCGGGATCCGGATCAAATCATCAGCAATCAACTCTTTAGAAACAACGGAGACAATACCTTTACTGACGTTACATTGAGCTCAGGAATTGGAGAGGTTTCAGAATTGACCTTTCAAGGCACTTTTTTTGACTATAACAACGATGGACATTTGGATCTCTACCTGATAAACGACAGGGCCTTTACGCGCAATATTCTCTACCGCAATAATGGTGATGGGACCTTTAGTGATGTTTCTGTTGAATCTGGAACAGATTATAGAATGGATGCTATGTCTGTGGCTCTAGAGGATTATGATGCTGACGGCTATATCGATGTGTATATTACCAATGTCTTTGCCCCTAGTGGGGAGACTGTAGGTAACGTCCTTATGAAAAACAATGGAGACGGTACCTTCAGTAATGAGGCTGTAGCAGCAGAAGTCCGTTTTGACACCTGGTCTTGGGGCGCGAATTGGACCGATGCCGATAACGACGGATTCCTCGATTTGTATGTCAGTGGAGCATCTCCCGTCAATACAGCAACCTTAAATGCGGCGGCCCTCTATGTAAACGATGGTGATGGGACATTTACAGAAGAAGATGAAAACGGTTTTGAAGAGGATTTGGCCAACTCCTTTGGAAACGCCCTAGGTGATTTTAACAACGACGGTTATCAAGACATCGTAGTAACCAATCATTTTGGGCACCTCTCATACCTCTGGGAAAATCAAAGTTTTTCCCTGACCGCCAATAATTATATAGCGCTCAAAATGCAAGGGGTTGCGAGTAATCGTGATGGAGCGGGGGCGAGAATAGTGATTATGTCAGGAGGTCAGAAACAAGACAGAGTCGTGGCTTTGGGGGAAAGCTATCTAAGTCAAAACTCCAATACAGAGATCATCGGTTTGGGCAATCATGGCTTGGATTATGTCCAGGTCATTTGGCCCAGTGGAACTGTAGATTTCTACGACGATATCACACCCAATCAGCGTTTGACCTTAATTGAAGGTGTTGGTTATTTAAGCGCAAACACTCCTGTGGATCAAAGCGGATTCGCTATGTATCCCAACCCGGCAGTTTCTCAATTGAATTTACTCCATACAGGCGCGCAGATAGAGGCTGTTCGTATTTACAATACCCTTGGGCAGTTAATTCTAAATCAGCGTTTTGATAATGCAAATTCACAACAACTTGAGGTGGGACACCTGACTGCTGGTGCTTATTGGGTTGAAGTCCTTACCGATTCAGGCCGACTGACTAAAAAATTGATCAAACAATAAAGATCAGTCCTCGCTAGACGGGTTTGCGGGCACACCATCAAATACCGCGCTCATAATGGTCCTTATCCCTTTAAAACCCATAAAGATGGCTCCTGCGGCAGCTACAAGCCCCGGAATCAAGATAAATAGGGCGGTATCGTTGATGAAGGAGAGTGTAATCAGATAAGGCCCTAAAACAATCAGCAATAAACAAAAGAACATATACTTAAGCCCTTTTTTGAGCTTATTCATATCGGTGTGTTTTTGATCGGGATACTTATTTTCCATCATTTATAGCTTGTAAAGCGTCTCTAACGCTTTGATGTTTTAAAAGTTGTTCACGCGCTTCGGATTCGGGAAGCCCTGTGGCCTCCACGATCATGCGCGTTCCTCGTTCAACCAATTTGTCATTGCTCAATTGCATATCGACCATTTTATTGCCTTTGACCCGCCCAAGACGAATCATCGTAGCAGTAGTGATCATATTGAGGATCAATTTTTGAGCGGTTCCCGCTTTCATCCGGGAGCTACCCGTAACAAATTCAGGTCCAACTACGGCCACTATAGGATATTTCGCCGTTTTAGCTAAAGGGCTTTCTGCATTACAGGTAATACATCCCGTAGCAATATTGTTGGTATTGCATTGTTCCAATGCTCCGATTACATAAGGAGTAGTGCCAGAAGCAGCGATCCCAATAACCATATCCTTAGCATCCACTTGAAAATCTTGCAGATCCTTCCAACCTTGGGCGCTATCATCTTCGGCAAACTCCACTGCTTTTCTAATGGCCTGATCGCCGCCCGCAATGAGTCCAATGACCATCTCGTGCGGAACGCCAAAAGTCGGCGGACACTCACTTGCATCAACAATACCCAATCGACCGCTGGTACCTGCACCCAAATAGAATAATCGGCCACCATCGCGCAGACGTGTAACCGTTTGCTCTACAACAGCTTCAATAGCTGGGAGGATTCCAGATATGATTTGAGGTACTTTGTGATCTTCTGTATTGATCCCCTCCAAAAGTTCGCGGGTACTCTTTAGTTCCAGATCGTTATAAAGGGAATCTGATTCTGTGGTTTTGTGGAACATAGGTCAAAAATAGCTCTACCAAAAGTACGGATAAAAGCCTATATTTAGGTGTTAAGGATTTTGCTTTTATGAACCAACTAGAAAAGACTGCCGCTGCCGTTCTCGAGGCAAATTGGCAGCAAGGCTTTACCATTCCTTGTCAAGGCTTGTATCCGTTTCAATGGAATTGGGATTCTGGATTTATCGCTTTAGGATGGGCGCACCTGGAACCGGAATATGCCCAACAAGAAATTCGCTCCTTATTAAAAGGGCAGTGGTCTAACGGATTTTTGCCACATATTGTTTTTCACAACCCAGCAGATTCCTATTATCCTGGACCAGAGGTTCATGCCGCAAATTTAAGTCCACACAGTCCTGAGGTGCCTACCTCTGGAATAACCCAGCCGCCTGTACTTGGCTTTATACTTGAATATATTTTTAATCGCTTAAATAAAGATCAAGCGTTTTTAGATTTTATAGCCGAGGTGTTCGACGCGGTCTATGCCAATCACGAGTATTTCTATACCCATCGGGATCCGCAACAAGAGGGCCTTGTTTATATTTGTCATAATTGGGAAGCGGGAACCGACAATACACCGGTCTGGGATTTTATTTGGGAGACCTTTGAAGTTCCTGAATATGACCTTCCGCGTAAGGATACCTCAATGATTGACGCCTCTCACCGGCCAACAAATGCGGAGTACTGCTATTACATTCACCTTATAGAGCTCTTTAAAGAGTGGAACTACAACGATGCCACCATTGCAGCTCAATCTCCCTTTTTAATTCAAGATCCCTTGTTTAACAGCATGCTGATCGCTTCTAACAATAGTTTGATTCGATTGGGTTCTCTTTTAGGCAAATCGCAGCAAGTAGCCCAATTGGAAGTTTGGAACGAGAAAGCCAAACGGAGATTCAATGAAAAATTATTTGATCCTGAATTGGGCGGCTATGTTTACTACGATCTGCGTGGCGAACGCTTGTTGTCTCACTTGAGCTCGTCTAGTTTTACGCCGCTCTTTGCTGAGATACCTGGGCGAGAGATGGCGAATTCCCTAATGAATCACTTGGATGGAGGTCGGTTTAGTGGTAAACATTTTGAACGACTCCTGTGCGCTTCCTTTGACCCAACCAGTGATTTGTTCAACAGTCAAAAATACTGGCGCGGCCCTATTTGGATCAATTTAAATTGGTTGATCCATGAAGGACTATTAAACTACGGACAAAACGAGTTAGCGCAACGCGTAAAAACCGACACTTTGGCCTTATTGGATAAATACGGTTTCTACGAATATTTTGAATGTGATCGCGCAAAAGAACAAGGCGCTGAGTCAAGGCTATGGAGGGAACAACTTCTCATGGAGCGCTGCGCTGTGTTTGGATCTTTTAAAATCGAATCAGGAATGAATATCTATGACTACCTAATTGTTGCGGCCTATATTGTCTTCTTTTTGGGGATGGGTTACTTCTTCAAAAACAATAAAAATTCTACAGATTATTTTTTAGGCGGACGTTCTATGGGCTGGTTCCCATTGAGTTTGTCAACTATGGCCACCCAACTCTCTGCCATTAGTTTTATTTCTGCCCCAGCTTTTGTAGGTATAAAAATGGGTGGAGGAATGAAATGGCTCACTTTTGAGTTTGCAGTGCCCTTGGCGATGCTATTTATAATGCTGATGGTCATTCCGCCTTTATTCAGATCTGGAGTAGTGAGTATTTACGAATTTGTAGAACGCCGATTTTCTGCCTCTACACGGATGATCCTCAGTGTAGTTTTTCAGCTGAGTCGCGCTTTGGCGACTGGTGTTATGGTGTATACCATTGCTTTGATTATACAAGCCGTACTCGATATTGACAAAGGATATACCATTCTGATCATTTCTGTGATTACTATTATATACAGTTGGCAGGGTGGAATGAAAGCCGTTGTTTGGGGAGATGCGATTCAAATGATCTTGCTCTTTGGAGGGCTTTTGGCTTGTTTGATTTTTGGTTATAAAGAATTAGATGCTGTCGGTGGATTGGCCAATGGTTTTGATCCGTCCAGGTTGCAAGTCATTGACTTCAATTGGGGTATCGGAGAAGGCCAAGAATACGGAATTTGGCCCATGCTTATTGGAGGCTTCTTTTTATATGTTTCTTACTACGGCTGTGACCAGACCCAAGCGCAACGGATGCTTTCCGCTAAGGATGAAAAGACAATTCGTCAACTGCTCTTGGCAAATGGGTTGTTGCGCTTTCCAGTGGTTTTGGTGTACTGTGTTATGGGATTGATCATAGGTGCGCTGGTCACAAGTTCTCCAGATTTTATGGCAGATCTGGTAGCCACCACCCAAAAACACTTCCCAGCCGCAGCAGCTAACAATGGCATCAATACAGATCTGATGATCCCAATCTTTATCATTAAATATTTGCCGCACGGAGTTATTGGTCTACTTATGGTAGCTATCCTATCGGCAGCTATGAGTTCGCTCAGTTCCACGGTGAATTCGCTATCTGCGGTTAGTGTTGAAGACTTCTTTAACCGTGGAAAACGCAAGTTAGAAGGAGCTGCTTATATGCGAACTTCTAAACTTATGGTACTGTTTTGGGGGATTGTGTGCATCTCTGCCTCTTTTCTTTTTGGGGGCAGTAAAAGTACCGTAATTGAAATCATCAATGCGATTGGCTCCGTTTTTTACGGCCCTGTTCTGGTCACTTTTTTGTTGGCAATCTTTTCAAAGAAGGTCAACCATTATGGAATGAACGCTGGAATTGTAATCGCTGTCCTTGTTAATTTGGCTTTTTCTTCTACCATGCAAGAGATCATGGGTTATGAAATTGGAGTAGAGATCTTTTGGATCTGGCTCAACTTTACCGGAGTTTTACTCACCTTAGTTGTGGCATATGCCGTTTCGGCCATGACCCGAAATATGGTTGGAGTTAAAGAAGGGATTCCATTCCGCTTAAAACGTGAAGATATACTTCAAAAGGAAACTTATATTCTTGTTGGATTTTTTATCACTATATTGATAATCAGTTATTTCATACCTCTGATTTTTGGTAGTTAAATGAAGGTCCTGATCATCCCCGACGGTTTTAAAGACAGCTTAAGTGCTGCGCAGGTTGCTACTGCAATAAAAACAGGCATCCAAGATGCCAATCCAGACACCCAATTGTTTGAAATGCTCGCTTCCGATGGTGGCGATGGATTTCTCAACGTGATCAGCCACTACAAGCCAGATCTTAATTCCATCTCTTGCCAGACTACAGATCCGCTCGGGCGTGATTTGATTGCCTATTACCTTTATGACATGAAAGAACAGGCCGCTTATGTGGAATTGGCTGGGGCTTCGGGTATTGAGCTTTTAATGCAAGAAGAGCGCCAGGTGATGGAAACCTCCACGCTGGGTACCGGAACGATTATAAAGAATGCCATACACCAAGGGGTTAAGCATATTTATCTCGGACTGGGTGGTTCTGCCACCAACGACGCGGGAATGGGTATAGCCCATGCCTTAGGATATCGATTTTTAGATATTTATGACAATGAGCTAAAGCCTTGTGGAGGTAGTCTTAACCTTGTAGCCAAGATCATAAAGCCTAAAAAGAATTTATTGGAAAGCATTCAACTAACTGCGGTAAATGACGTTCAAAACCCTTTGTACGGGCCAGAAGGTGCTGCTTATACCTATGCCAAACAGAAAGGAGCCAGTCCGCTTCAAATTCAATTATTAGATTCTGGTCTGCGGCATTTAGACCTGCAAGTTGCTAAGTTCTTCGGAATTAGTTTTGGAGAGTTCCCGGGTACGGGCGCGGCTGGTGGAACTGCTTATGGCCTGAAAGCCTTTTTAAATGCCGAGTTTAAACAAGGAACTCCTTTTATGCTACAACTCAGTGGCTTTCACGAGATCTTAGAGCAACACGATATAGACTTGATCATTACGGGAGAGGGCAGTGTTGATAATCAGACCAAACATGGAAAAATGGTCAGCGGAGTGGTGTCGGCGGCGAAAGCACATAAAGTACCGGTCTACGCCATTTGTGGACGTAATTTTTTATCTAAAGAAGAAGCCTCTGATCTCGGTTTGGCCGGAGTAGAGGAGCTTTACAGCCCTGATCAACCGGAAGGTTATAGCTTTACAAATGCTCCAGAGCTTGTTCAGCAAAGAGCCGCAAAGATCATCAACTCCTTATAGGTCTTCGATAACTATTGTGGAGGTGTTTTGCTGTACTAGGGCGAAGTAGCCTAAGGCAAAATTATTCTCGTTATCCACATTGTCAAAGGTCCCGTCATTATCAATATCCGTTACATTGATAAAATTCCCACGTACGGTAAGGGTGGGAGTTTGGAACGGATTGACTTCGTCTTCACTCTGCTCAATGATCTGATTCATATAATTATAAAAGTCAGCATCGGCGCCAAGAATTGAGATCGGCACTTCGGTTCCTACTTCAAAAGGATCGTCATAAAAGTAAGAGAACACAAACTGTTGGTCCTGATAAAAAGTATCTTCTGTGGCTAAATACTCTCCGAAGCCAAAATCAAAGACATAGTAGTTGTCTTCTCCAGGGATGTCGGTAAAGGTAATTTCAATCTCTGTATCGTCGTCGTCAAAAACAAAACCATCGCCTTGCTCCAACTCGTCAATTTCTGGGGCGGCTACAAAAGTGGTCTCTGCCAAATAGAATTGATCTTCAAAATCGATCTGCAGTAGCCAACGGTCCTCAAGTAAAAGGGCGGTCTCTAAAGACTTCACATAAACTCCAGAACCTGGTTCCTCCTCAATAAAAACTACAGCGTCCGGGAGTGGATTGTCCAAGTTACTCAAAGTGATCTGTTGTAAATTCGCCGGTGGAATGGTCTCAAAGAAACCATTGGTCTCGCTTACCACCACGCGCATTTCTGTAATGGGCTCCGAGGTGTCTATTCTCACCAGGGCATCAATGATCAAACGGCGATCTCCAGTGGGCGTATCAATGTCGACCACATCTTCACAACTGCTTAAGAGCATCAGGCCTATCAAAGGCAAAAAGTATGTTATTTTAAAGCGTTTCATTCTATTGTCAAACTTGCTTTGTGCTCTTGGACGATGGCAAAATAGCCCAAGGCGAAATTATTTTCCATTTCGACATTGTCGAAAAATTCATTGTTGTCAATTTCTGTGGCGTTGATTAAGTTGCCACGAACGGTCAGAGTAGGGGTTTGAAAAGGATTCAAATCATCCTCACTTTGCTCTACCAACTGATTCATATAATTGTAAAAAGGAGCGTCAGCCCCCAAAATACTTATAGTTAACTCATCACCGGCCTCAATTTCATCGTCATAGAAGTAGGAGAAAATAAACTCCTGATCCTGATAAAAAGAATCTTCTGAGGCTAAAAAGTTTCCAAAACCAAAGTCAAAAACATAGTAATTGTCTTGATCTGGAATGTCTGTAAAGCGCAGCACGACCTCGGTGTCGTCTTCATCAAAGAGAAAACCATCTCCTTGTGTTAGTTCATCAATTTGCGGTGCTGGGACAAAGGTGGCATAGGCCACATAGAATTCATTTTCAAAATCGATCTGTAAAAAGATCTCCTCACCACTGCTCAGGGCAGCCGTAGTAATTTCTTTTTCATATACACCCGGAGCGGTTTCTAAAAGAATAGCGCTTAAACCGCCATCTAAGCCCGTGAGTGTGATCTGCTGAAGATCCACAGGAGGAATGCTTTCAAAAAAGCCATTGGTTTGACTCACTTGAATTCTGACATTGGTAAAAGCCGTCGTGGTGTCCACACGTATTAAAGCATCCACAATCAGGCGAGGGTCCTCAGAAGGCGTGTCAACTTCAATCACGTCCTCACAACTCCACAAACTGAAGACTAAGGCACAAACTGCAAAGAGCCTTGTATTAAAAACTTTTATGTGCAGTATGCCTGGCATTAAAATTTGAAGTTATAGGTTACCGCTGGGATGATTCCAAATATAGAGGTCCGCACAGCCTCATTGACACCTGTGTCTTGGTTGCGTCTAAAATTAATGGCCGCAGCGTTTCTTCTGTTGTAGAGGTTGTAAATGCTAAAGACCCATTCTCCTTGCCATTTACGCCCCGCTTTTTGCTTAGGCTTTAAAGTGGCAGATACGTCAATACGGTGAAAGTCCGGCAAGCGTTCTTGATTTCTCAAACCGTAGTAGGGAATGACCAAACCTTGGAACTCAAATTGTCCAATAGGGTAGTTGGTCGGTTGTCCGGTTTGATAAATGAAATTGGTGTTGAAACTCCATTTATCATTCAGCTCGTAATTTGCGTAAAGCGAAATATCGTGTCTTTTGTCATATGGAGTAGCGTACCATTCGCCAGAATTGATCCCGATCTCGTTCTCGTTTCTCGGCGGTGTGCGTTGTTCCGATTTAGACCAGGTATAAGCCAGCCATCCGGTAAGCTTACCTTCATTCTTTCTAAAGAGTAGTTCGGCTCCGTAGGCTCTAGCTTCTCCGTTGAGGATCACTTGCTCAATAGCGTCGTTTGCAATGAGCTCTGCTCCGTCAATATAATCGATGCGGTTTTGGATATCCTTGTAAAAACCTTCGATCTCTAAGGAGTAATCTCCGTCTTTAATGTTTTTGAAGAATCCGATGGCGTATTGGTCCAACAACTGCGGCTCTACAAAAGGCCCAGAGGGCGTCCAAACATCCAGCGGCGTTGGTGAACTGGTATTGGACAACAAATGTAGGTACTGAGCAAGTCGTGTATAACTGGCCTTGATTGAGGTGTTGTCATCAAAGACATAAGCCATAGATACACGAGGTTCAAAATTCGTGAAGCTGGCCAATTGGTCGCTGCGCGATGAAGCTACGGTTTCAATAGGTTCTGCTTCTCTATAGACTAAAAGGAAGGGATCAAATTCTACGGGATTGTTGTCTGCGTAGACGTTGATCTCGTCTTGTCCAAATCGAATAAAATGACTCAATCGCAAACCGTATTGCATGCTAAGTCTATCTGTGATATCGTGTTCAACATCTATATAGGCTGCAAACTCGTTGGCGTATTTTTTAATAAGCTGATCCTCCACAATTCCAGAGTCGGGATTGTTAGGTTTGATCTCTCCGGGATTGAATACATAATAGATATTATTCAATCCGTAGTTGAGTTGGAATTTATCGTTCAGATAATGTTTGAGGTCGTACTTAACGTTGAAGTTCTGTATTCCAGAATCCCACTCAAAGCCAACAAAGTCCAGTTCCAATCCGTAGAAGTAATCCGAATAGATCAGCGAAAGGTTTGAAAAGAGCTTGTCCGAAAAGATATGGTTCCATCTAAAGTTTACCACTGCGTTTCCATAGGTGTTCACAAAGCTTTCGTTCACACTAAAAAGGTCGCGTCCAAAGTAACCCGATAGAAAAACATTGTTGCGTTCGTTGATGCGATAATTGAGTTTGGTGTTTACATCATAGAAATACGCACGGTTCTCTATATCAAAAAGCGGCAAAAACAAATGCGCATAAGACCCACGTCCTCCAAAGAGAAAAGCTCCTCGGTCCTTTTCCAAAGGACCTTCTAAGAGCAATCTGCTGGTAACCGCGCCAATACCTCCATTGGCCTTAAATTCTTGGCTGTTACCTTCTTTTTGGAAGATCTCCAATACAGAAGATACACGTCCACCGTATCGGGCAGGAATACCTCCTTTGTAGAGTTTTACATCTTTGATGGCATCTGGATTGAATACCGAGAAGAATCCAAACAAGTGGGAAGAGTTGAAGATCGTTGCCTCATCCAGCAAGATCAAATTCTGATCCACAGCACCTCCACGTACATTGAAACCAGAAGCCGCTTCTCCAGCATTGGTCACTCCAGGGAGCAATAGAATTGATCGGATCACATCGGCCTCACCTAAAACTGCTGGAATGCTTTTAATAGTAGCCACCTTTACCGTATTGACACTCATTTGTGGCTTGCGCACATCCAAACGATCATTATCGGCAGTGATCACCACTTCTTCCAAGCTCTCCAAATTCTCTTCGAGACGATAATCCTTCCGCAGGTTACTGCTCAGGTCAATTGTTTCTGTAATGTCTGAGAATCCTAGGTAACTTATGGTCACTTCATAAGTACCTTCTGGAACAGTGATGGAATAAAAACCGTATTCGTTGGTGGTAGTACCGGTGCTTAATTCTGGAATCAAAATGCTCACTCCAATGAGACTTTCACCAGAGGCTTGTTCCAGAACCGTACCACTGAGGGTGTATTTTTGTTGCCCTAACGCGATTGCGGGGAACAGCAACAAAAGCAGTAGTAGTTTTTTCAATTTGAACTTTTTAATAAAGTTAACAAAAAAGCCCCGCACGATGCGAGGCTTAAGTAAACTTTAGCATTTCTCTTAAATGCTGGCCAGTATGTTGTTAAGCGTTGCGCTCGGTCTCATTTGAGCACTAGCCAATGCTTCATCTGGGAAGTAATATCCGTCAATATCTACAGCGCTTCCTTGAGCGGCGTTGAGTTCATCCATGATCTGGCCTTCTGCTGCAGACATGGCGTTGTAAATACCCGTGAATTTCTCTTTCAATTCAGCGTCTTTATCTTGAAGGCTTAGCGCTTCTGCCCAGTACATGGCCAAGTAAAAATGACTTCCGCGGTTGTCAATCTCATTGACTTTTCGAGACGGTCCTTTCTTGTTGGCCAAAAGCTTTTCAGTCGCATCATCTAGCGTTGCTCCCATCAACAAAGCTCTTGGGTTGTTGTAGGTGTTTCCTAAATGCTCCATAGAAACCGCTAATGCCAAGAACTCTCCTAGAGAATCCCAACGCAGGTGTCCTTCTTCATTAAACTGTTGTACGTGCTTAGGAGCTGATCCACCGGCGCCAGTTTCAAATAGTCCACCACCGTTCATTAAAGGAACAATGGAGAGCATTTTAGCACTGGTTCCCAATTCCAGAATAGGGAAGAGATCCGTTAAATAATCACGTAATACGTTTCCGGTAACTGAGATAGTATCTTGTCCAGCTTTTACACGTTCCAAGGTAAACTGAGTTGCCTTCATCACGTCAAGGATCTCAATTTGAAGCCCAGCAGTATCGTGATCTTGAAGATAAGTCTTTACTTTTTGGATCAATTGCGCATCGTGGGCACGAGTTTCGTCCAACCAGAATACGGCAGGAACTCCTGTAGCCTTCGCACGGGTAACGGCTAGTTTCACCCAATCCTTTACAGGGGCGTCTTTTACCATACACATGCGCCAGATGTCTCCTGGATTCACCGCATGCTCGGTAAGGACGTTTCCGTTTTGATCAATAGCCTTTACAGTTCCGGCATCTTTGATCTCAAAGGTCTTGTCGTGAGAACCGTATTCTTCTGCTTTTTGAGCCATCAATCCTACATTAGGGACAGTTCCCATAGTGGTAGGGTCAAAAGCGCCATTGGCTTTACAGAAGTCAATAGTTGATTGGTACAATCCCGCATAACTGCTGTCTGGGATAATTGCCTTAGTGTCTTGAGTATCTCCGTTTTTATCCCAAAGCTGACCAGAGTTTCTGATCATTGCCGGCATAGAAGCATCAATAATTACATCACTCGGTACGTGTAGGTTCGTGATTCCTTTGTCCGAGTTAACCATAGACAATGAAGCCCCATTTTCCATACACTGGGCAATAGTAGCCTCTACTGCCGCTTTCTGATCTGCTGGCAGCTTGTCCAGTTTGGCGATCAGATCCCCGAAACCGTTATTCTCCTCAAAACCTACAGTGTCTAGAGCATCTGCATGCTTTTCAAACAAATCCGCAAAATAAACACGAACGGCATGTCCAAAGATGATTGGGTCAGAAACCTTCATCATGGTGGCTTTCATATGCAGGGAAAGCAAAATATCATCATCCTTGGCCGCTTTGATCTCACGATTCAAAAACTCCAGTAAGGCTTGCTTTTCCATAACTGTTGCGTCAACGATCTCTCCAGCTTGCACAGCTACTCCAGCTTTTAGGACTTGAGAAGCGCCTCCAGCAGTTTCTAAAACGATATCCAGCGCACCGGCTTTATCAATAGTGACAGATTGCTCGTTGTTTCTAAAATCGCCAGAACTCATGGTTGCAACATGGGTGCGAGAGTCTGAACTCCAAGCCCCCATACGGTGTGGGTTTTTCTTGGCGAAGTTCTTAACTGCTTTAGGAGCTCGTCTGTCTGAGTTTCCTTCGCGAAGTACCGGGTTTACCGCGCTTCCTTTGATTTTATCATAACGCGCTTTGAGGTTAGTTTCTTCCTCGTTCTGAGGCTCTTCCGGATAATTCGGAAGGGCGTAACCTTTAGCCTGTAATTCTTTAATGGCAGCCTTAAGTTGTGGTACTGAGGCTGATATGTTCGGAAGCTTGATGATATTGGCTTCTGGCTTTTTAACCAATTCTCCCAGTTCTGCCAATGCATCAGAGATGCGCTGATCTTCCTTAAGGTAATCTGGGAAGGTTGCCAAGATTCTTCCGGCTAGAGAGATGTCTCTGGTTTCAAGGCTTAGTCCTGCAGGTCCTGCAAAGGCTTGAATGATTGGAAGTAGGGAATAGGTGGCTAAGGCTGGAGCCTCATCAGTTTTTGTGTAAATAATTTTAGGCGTGTCAGTCATAATCGTTACTGCAGTAATGTTTAGATCGTTTCGTTTATTCGGATTGCAAATATACAAAAATCGAGCAGGGCAGAAACACCGCTATATCCCTTAAACACTGACGTTTATAAATTTTGTCAATTTGATAAAATTCTGGGGTCAAAATTGTGAAATTCCCAATCGTGTAGAAAAAACAAAAGCCATATCAGTGCACGAAGTACTATGATATGGCTTTTTAATGAAGCACGGCGTTACCGGTTTTACCTTGCGGGTCTATAAGCAATTCTGTTAATAAACTACTCCCGTGCTCGGCTTCATCGAATACGGGTCGCTTCAATTCTTTCCTCGAGAGGTTTTCCTTGCTAGGAGCCGTATCCAGTCGGATCTTAGATTCTAAACACCTCCTGTTTCCAGGTTTTGTTTGCAAGTCGGGTTCCCGTTGCCGAGTTCCTGTCTCCTGAGTCTTTCACCGTTGCCGGTTAGTCCACCCGTTCGATTGCCAATGTTGCCACTGGACGTACTTGAAACGATTTCCTCTGTTTCCAGAGGTTTTGTCATGTGACAACCCTATTGCTAGGGGGTGTGCTTCAAACAAATCTTTCACCGCTATATAAAGAACGTTACTTTACTGGAAATTACTTTTTAGTTTAGTGTTAGCTATCCTTCTTTGTAATTTCTTGAATCAAATATAGAGACCCAATTTTAAAATCCAAGAAATTTAGAGTTCTTTATATCAACAGTTTACCAACCGCACTTATTAACTTTTGTTAATAAAGAAGGGCGACCCTTTTGGAGTCGCCCTTGAAATGGATTGGCTGGATGGCCTTACATTCTTCTTTCCTTGATACGTGCTTTCTTACCTGTAAGTTCACGGAAGTAGTAGATACGCTTTCTGCGTACGCTACCTCTGCGGTTCACTTCAATTTTCTGAAGTGCAGGCATGTTCACTGGAAAAATTCTTTCTACACCAACAGTTCCAGACATTTTTCTAATGGTAAAGGTCTGAGAAGTCCCTGTACCTTTTAGTTGAATTACAACGCCTTTAAAGAACTGGATACGGGTTTTATTACCCTCGCGAATTTCGTAGTATGCAGTGATTGAATCACCTGCGCTGAATTCTGGGAATTCCTTTCTGGTTACGAACTCGTCTTGTACAAATTTGATTAAAGATTCCATATTGATTATCTAAATCATTAGTTCAGAACAACATTCACGTGTCTCGTCAGAGGTTGGGCCGAAATCGGCTGCAAAAATAAGGATTTTATTTATTGATGCAATTTATTCTGACTTAATTTTCGTCAGAATCAGAAGATAAAAGATCTGGTCGGCGGTCTGCTGTTCGTTCATGGGCCTGCTGTTCGCGCCACTGTTCGATCTTTTGGCTATGTCCGCTGAGTAAGATCTCAGGGACTTTTAAGCCTTTGTAGTCTGCAGGACGCGTATATACGGGCGGAGCTAATAGGTCGTCTTGAAACGAATCTGTCAAGGCGCTGGTCTCATCGTTTAAAACACCTGGCAACAAACGTATGATAGCATCACTCAGCACGGCCGCTCCCAGTTCTCCTCCGCTTAAAACATAATCTCCAATAGAGATCTCCTTAGTAATGAATTGATCACGCACGCGCTGATCCACGCCTTTATAATGACCACAAAGCATCATAAGGTTCTTTTTCAAAGACAGTGAATTAGCGATACCTTGGTTCAGCGTTTCTCCGTCGGGAGTCAAATAAATGATCTCATCATAATCGCGCTCTGCTTTGAGCTTAGAAATACACTTATCAATGGGTTCTATCATCATCACCATACCTGCGCCACCACCAAATTGGTAATCGTCTATTTGGCGGTACTTATTAGTAGCGTAGTCCCTTAAATTGTGAAAATGAACTTCAACCAAGCCTTTTTCTGTAGCCCGCTTTAAGATCGAGGCTTCAAAAGGACTCTTTATGAGTTCTGGTAATACGGTTATGATATCAATGCGCATCATTTAGAGATCGAGCTTCATTTTACAACGTTCAATGGAATTCTTGGTGCGATTCAGTACATCATTTGAAAGGGTCAACTGTGCTGCCATTTTATAATGATCAATCGCTTTGGTGATCTCCCCTTGCTGCTCATACATGATTCCATACTCATTATATATAGTCGCTTTGGTGATTCCTGGAATGTTCATCGCAGTGTCCAAGAGTTCTTTGAGTTCATCAAATTTTCCCAGGGTAGACAAGCAAACAGCGTAGTTGTAGTAGACGCTCGGATACATCGGACTCTTTTCTAAGGCGAGTTTATATAAGGTTTCGCCTTTCTCGTAATCCTTGAATTTAACCTCATATAGATATCCGAGATGGTTATAGGCCTTTCCAAAATCTGGATCGATATCAATGATCTTTTCCAGTTTATTGGATGCTGCTTCATACTGACCATTCTTAATGTCCATATTGGCTTGGTCCAATAATTCTTCCAATCGAGTCAAATGATCCATAGCGTGAATAATTTGGGGTAAAAGTACAACAATCCCCGCATTAAACCTCCCAGTAATAGTGGAGTGCTGGGTCTTGGGTCCAACCGTTTTTTTCGTAGAGCTTTTGAGCCGGATTGTCTGCTCCAGTCTCCAAGACCAAGCCTCTTGCGCCTTGCTCTTTTGCAAATGATTTAGCCTGTTCTAAAAGGGCAGTACCTACTTGCTGACCACGAGCCTCTGGGGTCACAAACAGATCGTTTAAAATAAAAACCCGTTTCATGGTTACAGAACTAAAGCTGGGATAGAGTTGAGCAAAGCCCAAGGCATTGCCAGTTCCATCCTCTGCCAAGAAGATCACACTGTCCTTTTTTTCAAAACGCTCTTGTAAAAACGCCTTTGCGGCTGCCGCGTTGGATTCTTGTTTGTAAAAGACGCGGTACCCATTAAATAATGGCGTTAAACGTTCCAGATGTTCACGAGATGCTCTTAGGGTATTCATAGAATTCAAATTGAATTCCAATTTAGAGAAACCATTTGGAATTTATACCTTTAGTCAAATACTAATTCCAACCCTATGAAACGCCGAAGCTTTATCAAGAAGACCGCTGCTGCATCTGCGGCATTTACCATAGTGCCCAGCTTTGTTTTGGGCAAAACTCATGTGCCCCCTAGTGATACCTTATATCTAGCAGGTATTGGAGTGGGTGGTCGCGGTGGAGGCGTGGTGCGCGAACTCGCAGAAACGGGCAAGGTGAAGTTTGTTGCGCTCTGTGATGTGGATGATCTACGGGCTGATGCGAGCTATAAGGCGCATCCCAATGCCAAGCGCTACAGAGACTATCGTAAAGTATATGATAACCACCTAAACGAGATAGACGGATTTATGGTGGGGACACCAGACCATACCCACGCCTGTATTTCCATACCTTTTATGAAGGCCAAAAAGCACGCTTATGTGGAGAAGCCTTTGACTCACAATATTCGCGAAGCTCGTATGATGGCAGAGGTTGCTGCGGCGCAAGGAATTGTAACCCAAATGGGTAATCAAGGAGCATCTGGAGATGGTATCCGCCTGGCGCAAGAGATGATTGATGCTGGACTCATCGGGGAGGTTCAAAAAGTGGATTGTTGGACCAACAGACCGGTTTGGCCGCAAGGGTTTAAACGTTTTTCAGAGCCACAAGCCATTCCCAACACCTTTGACTGGGATTTGTGGTTAGGGCCAGCAGCCATGCGTCCTTATAATGAAGGTTATCATCCTTTTAAATGGCGCGGATTCTGGGATTTCGGAACCGGAGCTATGGGGGATATGGGCTGTCATATTATGGAGACGCCTTTCAAAACCTTGGATTTGAAATTCCCTTATGAGGCAGAAGCCAGTTGCACCACGGTTTGGATCGATGATTTTGTAGAAGCTGATTATCCGGCGGCCTGTCCACCGTCGTCAGTAGTCCGTTTGCGTTTTAAGACGGAGAAGCACGGTGATATTGGTTTGAACTGGTACGATGGTGGAATCATGCCAGACCTTCCGCCTGAACTCGGAGACGGAGAACTTCCTGGTGATAACGGTGGGGGTAGTATTTTTCACGGGACCGATGGTATTATGGTTACCGGAACTTATTCTGCCAATCCGCGGTTGTTGCCTAGTGAGCGCATGAAAGACTTCACACCACCTGCCCAAACCATTAAGCGCGTGACTACCGGGCATGCAGGAGAATGGGTGGAGGCCTGTCTAAATGGAGGAACTACCTCTTCACCATTTTCTTATGGCGGACCTTTGACTGAAGCTGTACTAATGGGGAATCTTGCTATTAAAGCGTTCCAATACAAGCAACTCAAGGACGGCAAAAAGGTAGGAGATTGGGCGCCTTATAACTATCCAGGTCGTAAAACCATCCTTTGGGATGGAGAAGCCATGAAAGTCACCAATTACGACAAGGCTAACGAATGGGTCCGAAGAAACTATCGCGAAGGTTTTGAAATCTAAAAACCCCAACCAAAAGGCCGGGGTTTAAAGTTTCAGTGTTAAAGACTACTAGTAATACGTATAGCGTCTTACTTTGGCAATATACTTTGCCAAACGGATCACCTGATGGCTGTATCCGTATTCGTTATCATACCAAACATAAATGATAGCGTTATCACCTTCAGCGTTCACAATGGTGGCATTACTGTCGTAAATAGAAGGGGCAGAAGACCCAACGATATCCGAAGACACCAATTCGTTGTTCAGCGAATACTTGATCTGTTCTACCAGGTTTCCTTCTAAGGCTGCCTTTTTCATGATCTTGTTGAGTTTGGCTGCCGTGGTCTTTTTATCCAAAGTCAAATTCAAGATAGCTAAAGACCCATTAGGAACGGGAACGCGAATCGCGTTTGAGGTAAGCTTACCTTCAAAAGATGGTAATGCTTTAGAAACAGCACTTCCTGCACCTGTTTCTGTGATCACCATATTAAGGGCAGCTGCACGACCTCTGCGGTATTTCTTGTGCATATTATCCACCAAGTTTTGATCATTGGTGTAGGCGTGGATGGTTTCTAAGTGTCCGTGCTTTACACCCAAGCTGTCTTCAATAACTTTAAGAACAGGCGTGATGGCGTTAGTTGTACAACTCGCTGCGGAGAAGATATCTACTTGATCCGGATCATTATCCAAATGGTTCACTCCATGTACAATGTTTGGAATTCCTTTCCCGGGAGCGGTCAACAACACTTTAGAAGCTCCTTTTGCAGTAAGGTGACGTTGCAAGGCTTTATCATCACGGAAGGCCCCTGTATTGTCCATTACCAAGGCATCACTGATGCCGTAGGCGGTGTAATCAATTTCTTCTGGTCCGTTGGCAGAGATCACATGAACCGTAGTTCCGTTGATCACCAAGGCGTTGTTCTTTTCGTCGATCTGCACGGTTCCCGGGAAGTCTCCGTGTACCGAGTCATACTGCAAGAGTGAAGCGCGCTTTTCCAAAACGCTTTTGTCTACGGCGCCACGAGTCACGATAGCGCGGAGGCGCAATTGAGATCCGTCTCCCGTGCGACTCATTAGAATTCGTGCGAGCAGTCTACCAATGCGTCCAAAACCGTAAAGCACAACATCTTTAGGTTCAATACCGTTGCCGTTCTTGGCATCTTTAAGCTTGGTGTGAACAAATGCAGGTGCGTTTCTGTTAGCACCATCCTCCATATGATACTCATAAGTAAGCTTCCCGATGTCTAATTTGGCAGCAGGAAGATTCATGTTTTTGATGGCTTGAGCGATCTCAACAGAATCAAAAATAGAGATTGGCTTGCCTACAAAGGCTCCGGCGTACTCATGCAAACGCAAGATCTCACTCACGCTCTGATCAATAAGCGGATTGCGGAACAGTACCAATTCAATGTTCTTGTCGTACCAAAGATCACTGACGATCTTAATGAATTCAACGGTGGCCTTTCGGCGATCAGTTTGGAAGGACAGCTCCTTTTCGTAGGTGGCTTCGAAACTCATAAAAGCAGGTTTAAAATTTTGGGCAAAAGTACCCATTTCAAACGTTTTAGTAGCACTTTTATGAAATATTTTTTAAGGTGGATTTTATCCGTCCTGAGGCATAAAAAAAAACCCTTCCACAGACTGCGGAAGGGGTAGGAACTGTGTAAACTAATCTTAGCGCACAATAAATTTATTGACTTCACCATCACGATCGATCATCGTTAGGCTAAAGGGTTCGCTGCTGTCACGGTTTTCAATGATACGTCGAACATCCTCTATATTCTCAACGCGCTCGTCGTTGATCTTAGTGATGATCACATCGTCCCAATTGAATTTCCCCATATCTCGTGTAAGCACGCGATTCACGGAGACCCCGTAATTGGTATTGAATTCTTTGAGTTTCTTCTCTGATACATTCTTGACCTCTATACCCAGATCATCGATCTGATAGGTTTCTAATTTGACCAAAGTAACGGGCAGCGTTTCTGTGTCGCCATCTCTAATAATGGTGACATCCACAATATCATTCGGGCGTTTAGAGCCCACATAGCCCACAAGATCTGTGAACTTGTTGATGCTGATCCCATCGATCTGCTTAATAATATCTCCTTGTTGGATTCCGCTCAGATCAGCACCAGATCCAATTTCTACGGTACTGACATAAACTCCTTCAGTTTCAGAAACGTCCGGTAATCTTTTAGCTGCATCAGCCACATTTACTCCACGAATCCCAAGGATACCGCGTTGAACAAATCCGAATTCCAAAATATCTTCAATGACCTTTTTGGTGTTGTTTGAGGGTACAGCAAAAGAATAGCCCACATAAGAACCTGTTTGTGAAGTGATCGCTGTATTGATGCCAATGAGCTCTCCGCGTACATTGACCAAAGCACCACCACTGTTTCCGCGGTTTACAGCGGCATCCGTTTGGATAAAGCTCTGTGTACTGGAGCCGTATTGATTCAAATCTCGTGATTTAGCACTTACAATACCTGCAGTAACTGTTGAGGTTAAATTAAAAGGATTTCCAACCGCCAAGACCCATTCGCCTACTTTTACCTCGTTGGAATCTCCAAAGGCTAGGTAAGGTAGATTGGTGTCTGATTGGATTTTTATCAATGCAATGTCTGTGCTTGGGTCGGTCCCAATGAGTTCTGCGGCAAACACTTGATTATCGTTTAAAGTTACCTCCAATTCAGAGGCGTTCTCAATCACGTGGTTGTTGGTCACGATATAGCCATCAGGAGAAATGATCACACCGCTTCCGGTGCCGACCATTTCACGTCCGCCTCCACCGCCGTAGAAAAAATCCATGATGCTGGTGGGGCCTTTACTGATCGTCGTATTTTTAACGTGTACTACTGCGTTGACAGAGGTTTCTGCGGCCGTAGTGAAATCAAAAGCCAGGGCTGTATTGTCTAGATTGGTGAATCCGGTATTCACTACAGGAATCTCCTGTTGACTTTGAGTAATAACCACTGGGGTTTTGTCTTCCAATAATTTGTATCCGCCCAACGTTACCATACCGGCAAGTAGAGCAACGGCAAATAGGGTTAGGTTTTTCTTCATCTTCTTTCTTTTTTAATCTTTGGATTAACAACTTAAATTTAGTCGAAATATTGACCAAAACTTAACGGTTTAACGCCTTTTAACACTAGTTAACGCAACCTTAGAACTTGTGATTTTCTATCTTTGTGCTCCATGGTTATAAACTTTGTAAAATATCAAGGAACCGGTAATGATTTTGTCCTTATCGACCATAGACAACCCTTCTTCAACAAAGAAGATGCCGAACTTATCGCACAGCTTTGCGACCGACGTTTTGGTATTGGGGCTGACGGTTTGATCCTCCTAGAAGAGCACCCCGAGGCAGATTTTGAAATGGTTTATTTCAACTCCGATGGTAAGCCTAGTAGTATGTGTGGCAATGGCGGTCGATGCACGGTGCATTATGCGCACAGTTTAGGTATGATCGGTGATCAAACTCGTTTTATGGCTGTGGATGGAATTCATGAAGCTAACGTAACCGACGGCTGGGTTGCCTTGCATATGAGTGATGTGCAAACCATAGTCGACAAAGACGGAGCATATTTCTTAGATACTGGATCTCCGCATCACATACAGCTCTGTGATGCAGTGCAGGAGGTCAACGTACAACAAGAAGGCGCTGATATTCGTTACAATACTTATGGAGCTGCGGGTGCGAATGTCAACTTTGTAGAGCCTGTTTCCGCAGATCATTTTAAAGTGAGAACTTACGAACGCGGCGTAGAGGCCGAGACCTATTCTTGTGGAACAGGAGTCACTGCTGTGGCTCTAGCGATGTATCACGCGGGAAAGACAACTGCCAATACGGTCAAGATCTCAACACCGGGAGGAGCATTGGAAATATCCTTTAACAAAGCAGCAGATCGTTACACCGATGTAATTCTAGCGGGACCAGCAACTCCAGTATATCAAGGCCAATGGACGTCAAATTAAGCAATAATGTGGTAAGACTGAGAGCTCTTGAGCCTCAGGACCTCGATTTCTTATTCGAGGTGGAAAACAATACTGCGATTTGGGAGGTCTCCAATACCTTGGTTCCCTATTCGCGTTTTGTGCTCAAACAGTATTTGGAACAAGCCCATTTAGACATTTACACTGCCAAACAGCTGCGCTTGGTTATCTGTACTGCCGAGGATTCCAAGGCTTTAGGGTTTGTAGATCTTTTCGATTTTGATCCGAAGAACAAGCGAGTAGGAGTGGGTATTGTAGTCTACGAGCCGAACAATCGCAGACAGGGTTACGCACGAGAAGCTTTGAATTTATTACTGCCTTATTGTTTTGATCATTTGGGGCTGCATCAGGTTTTTGCTAATATTGGAGCTCAAAACCTAGCGAGCATTCAGCTTTTTGAAGCCTTAGGTTTTACCAAAAGCGGAGTTAAGCGCGATTGGCATTGGACCAGTGCGGGTTTTGCCGATGAATTAATCTATCAAAAGATCAATGAGTAATATTAAAAAAGTCATTCTTTGGGTGCTGATCCTTGGAGTCGTTGCGGGTGGAGTCTTCACCTATGTAGTTTATCAAACTATTTTTGCAGACAATACTGCATTTAATAATGATCAGGCACATATATATATTGAAAGTACCGCTGGATTCAAGGACGTAAAAGAAGAGTTGCGCCCTTTGCTTAAAGATCTCGATGCTTTTGAAACCGTAGCGGAAAAGAAATCTTACATAGGAAATATCAAGGCAGGTCATTACGTGATCACCAAAGGGATGAGCAACAATGACATCATCAATACCCTTCGGGTTAATAATGTCCCGGTTACTATCCGATTCAATAATCAAGAGCGTTTAGAGGATCTGGCAGGTCGTTTAGCGGCGCAGGTTGAGATAGATAGCCTAACGCTACTAGAAGCAATGCGCGATCCGCGATTCTTGGCCGATAAGGGTTTCAATCAAGCGAATGCATTGAGCATGTATTTGCCAAATAGCTATCAGGTTTACTGGAACACCAGTCCTGAAGGCCTGCGCGAAAAGATGTGGAAGGAGTATGAGAACTTCTGGAATCAAGAGCGCAAAGCTAAAGCAGCACAAATGGGATATACTCCTTTGCAAATTTCTGCGCTGGCTGCTATCGTCCAAAAGGAGACCGCAAAGGCGGATGAGCGTCCTCGCGTAGCTGGAGTGTATGTAAACCGACTTAAAGTAGGCATGCCGCTTCAAGCTGATCCAACCGTGATCTATGCCAAGAAACTTTTAGATAATGACTTTCAACAGCAGATCAAACGCGTGCTTTATCGTGACTTGGAGTTAGATTCTAAGTTCAATACCTATAAATACGGCGGAATTCCTCCGGGACCTATTAGCATGCCGGATATCTCTTCCATTGACGCCGTACTCAATTATGAAAAACACAACTACTACTATTTTGTAGTGAATGTGGAGAACTTTGGGTACCACAAGTTCGCCGAGTCTATTGAACAGCACAATCGCAACCGCGCGGCCTATGTGCGCTGGATTAACGAACAAGGCATCAATCGTTAATTTTTATCATTTTCGCATACTTTCTCACCTAAAACTGACGTGTTGATAAGCCGTTAGCAAGTTTTTTGCGGCCTTCGTACTACGCAAACGTTTTCGCTATACTTTTAATAAAACCAAGTATATCAGCGAGTTAGGGGTTTTTCCTGTGTTTAAGACAAGCTTAACAGAAAAAATTTGCAGGTTCTGTTATATGTCGTAATTTTGCCCGCTGAAAATGTAAAGCTATGGCTTTGCAAATTCCAAACAATATGATACGTAGTTTAATACGAATTGTAGTACTTCCAATGGTGATCCTAATCATCACGGTTGGATTCAAAGTTCGCGAGGATGCTACTACAGATCAAGACGATCTATCAGCATACAAGGTTACAGAGAACGATGTTTGTTTTAATGTACCTACCCTTGAAGAACAACGCTTTTTTGATTATGACATGTTTTCTCCGTTTTTGGGATACTCGTATCTAGGATTTCGTGAGGCCTTGGCCTTTAAGGAGTCTCAAGGAAGATACACGGTAGTAAACCAGTTCGGGTATATGGGTAAATATCAATTTGGTAAAGCAACCTTGCGTATGATCGGGGTTTATGATGCCAGTGATTATTTACAAAGTCCTGAAGTTCAGGAAGAGGCTTTCGCAGTTTACACTTCACGCAATAAGTGGGTGTTGCGAAGAGACATCAACAGATTTGTTGGCCGAACCATTAACGGAGTAAAAGTAACGGAATCCGGAATTCTCGCTGCCGCGCATTTGGCTGGTCCGGGGAACGTAAAGAAATATTTGAGAAGTGGAGGTACAGTTGGTTTCAACGATGCTTTCGGAACCTCAATACGATATTATATGCGCAAATTTGCTGGCTACGATACTTCCGGAGTCATTGCAGATAAGACCGCGAAAGTGGAACGCATATAGTCAAATTAAGTTTAGTTGGTTAGTTATTTTGAATGATAAATAAGGTGGGTCTTTTATGTAGGTCCACCTTATTTTTTTTCCATTGATCCACCGTCAAGGTTTTGATGTATTCTGTGGGTAGTGTGATATCTGCTGCTACGCAAAGACGAGTATCCCCAAGAAGTGTGCTCAATAGAGCTTCCATCAATTGTTCATTCCGATAAGGCGTTTCTATAAAGAGCTGCGCCTGATCATTGGCTTTAGAGTCGCGTTCTAATTGCTTGATCTCTTTTCTGCGTTCACGTTTATCTATCGGAAGGTAGCCGTGAAAAGCAAACTTTTGTCCGTTCATACCACTAGCCATCATGGCCAATAGGATGGAGGAGGGGCCTACTAAAGGAACAACCTGCACATCCATTTCATGAGCTAGAGCAACCACTGCGGCACCTGGATCAGCAATACCTGGGCAACCTGCGTCAGAAATAATTCCGACGTCAAATCCGGCTAAACAAGGATCTAAAAAGCTCCTGATCTCTCCCGGATCTGTGAATTTATTGAGTTGTTGTAAGTGTAGATCGGGTTGAGATTTACCCGGTGCAATGCGTTGAATGGAGCGTCTAGCGCTCTTTTCGTGTTCTACAACGTAATGATTGATCTGTTCCACAGCTTTGCGAACAGTTAGTGGAAGAACTTCCAAAGGATTGGATTCCCCCAAGGTAGTCGGTATCAAATATAGCTTTCCCTTGGGGGTGTCCATTATTATAGTACTATTTTAAGTGTTTGCACACCACCGGTAGTATCGGTGATCTGTGCAATATAAAGTCCTTTTGCGTAAGCGGATTTAGAAACGCTCAATTCTTGAGTGTTGAGGTTGTTTAAATCTAAAACTTTGGCTCCATTGATTTGAAACAACTGCAGCGACTGCAAACTGTTATTGGTCGACTTGAATACCAATTGTTCTGTAGCTTGATCCACAAACCAATTAAAAGCATTAGCGGCTTCTTGCTCTTCAACATTAAGTAGAAGATCAACCACGCGGTAAATACCTCCACCTAAAGAAACAGCGTACAATTCGTTGTTGATGTCTTCACCAAAGCTCGCCCAAGGCTGGCTGGTATCCAAGACCCATTCTAGGTTGTTACTGGCATCTACAGTTCCTATTTCGCCGGTGCAAATGTCTGCAAAGAAGTACAAGCCGTCTAGAGAAGGGTAATCGTCTCCGCGGTAAACATATCCACCAGTAATGGAACAACGTCCACTAGAGTGCGTGTATTCAGCGACTGGAAATTCGTAATTATCTGCCGTAGCACAGCCAGAGGTGTTGAACGGGGCGTTTCCTTCGTAACAACGCCAACCGTAGTTTATTGGAGCGGCAGTAGAGGCTACTTTATTGATCTCTTCACGACTTCCTTGTCCAACGTCAGCGATCCATAACTCTCCAGTATCGGCATCAAAACTAAAACGCCAAGGATTTCTAAGTCCTGGAGCCCAGATCTCATCCAAAGCAGAGCTGTCGCCTACATAAGGGTTGTCTGCTGGAATATAAGGCGCTGCAGCATCTACGTCTAAGCGCAATAGCTTTCCAAGTAAGGTTCCAAGGTTTTGAGAGCGGTTGCCAGGATCTCCAGCACTTCCTCCATCTCCAGAGGCGATGTAAAGCATGCCATCAGGTCCAAACTGCAAGCATCCGCCGTTGTGATTGGTAAAGGGTTGTGAAAAACTAAGCATCTGTAATTCAGAGCCTGCATCTGCCACATTGGGATCACTGCTCACGCTAAAACGAGAGATTTGCGTATCGTTTGAAGTATTGGTGTAGTAAACGTAAAAGAAACCATTAGTTGCGTAGTCTGGGTGAAACGCCAGTCCTAAAAGACCGCGTTCTCCTCCAGAATTTACAATAGGATCAATGTCTAAGAAAGGTGTTGAATTGATGGTACCGTCTGGGTTTAAGATCCGAATGGCTCCATCTTGTTCCACAACAAAAAGGCGCTCATCTCCAGCATTTTGAAGATCAACCGGACTGTCAAATCCGCTTGCAAACAACTCAACATCAATGTCTTGTGCAAAACTTAGGCTCCCAAAGAGCAAAGCTACTGCACTGAAAAAGGTAGATAATTTCATAGCGTAGGTTTTTTAGATTTTGCTAAAATTAGGGAAAATTATTCAGCAGTTCAAAATCAGCGGCTTATCGGCTAGAATTGCTCCTTTAAAATATCGCAGGCTTGGTCCAACATATCGTAAACATTGGCAAAGCCATCGGAGCCTCCATAGTAGGGGTCAGGAACGTCAACGTTATCTCCAGGGAAGATGGCGTCAAGAATCATGGATACCTTCTGTTTGTCTTGATCATTACGCGCCAATCGAATCACATCTCTATAATTGGAATTGTCCATCACAAAAATATGGTCAAACCGATCGTAGTCAGTAACGCTGAATTGACGCCCGCGCTGCGCGCTAATGTCTAAGCCGTTCTCTTTGGCAATAGCTACGCTGCGAGGATCGGGTGCCTCTCCTGCGTGCCATCCGCCAGTGCCTGCAGAATCCACCTCAAATTCTTTACGTCCAAAAAGTTTAGCACGCATAATGCCTTCTGCCAAAGGACTTCGGCAGATATTTCCCAAACAGACCATAAGAATTCTGGTCTTTTCCATAAGAATTTAGAGGGTAAGCTTTTTGTTTAAGTCTTCCACGTATTTGCGGAATTGCTTGTCTGTTGCAGAGAGGTTGTCTACTGTTTTACAGGCGTGTAACACAGTGGCGTGGTCGCGTTTTCCAATCTGAGATCCAATACTGGCCAAACTAGCCTTAGTGAATTTCTTCGCAAAGAACATGGCCAACTGTCTGGCTTGCACAATATGACGCTTACGCGTTTTGGATTGCAAGGTATCCACGTCCATTTGGAAATAATCACTAACTACTTTTTGAATGTAATCAATAGAAACTTCACGTTTGGTGTGCTTCACATAATTGTCCACGATCTTCTTGGCCAGATCTATAGTGATCTCTCGCTTGTTGAAAGAAGAATGTGCAATTAAGGAAATGATAGCCCCTTCAAGTTCGCGGATATTGGTCTTGATATTGTTGGCTAAAAACTCAACAATCTCTTCTGGCATATCCACCCCGTCTCTAAAGAGCTTGTTTTTGATGATCGCAATTCGCGTATCAAAATTTGGGTGTTGCAGTTCTGCAGACAATCCCCATTTAAAGCGAGAGAGTAAGCGCTGCTCAATATCGATCATGTCCACAGGAGCCTTGTCAGAGGTAAGGATTACCTGCTTGCCATTTTGATGTAAGTGATTGAAGATGTGGAAGAAAACATCTTGAGTCCCCGCTTTTCCAGAAAGCAATTGGATATCATCTACAATCAGTACATCGATGATCTGGTAGAAATGAATGAAATCATTTCGGTTATTCTTTTTAACAGACTCTATGTATTGCTGAGTGAACTTCTCCGCAGAAATATAGAGTACGGTTTTTTCCGGATACTTGTCTTTGATTTCCACACCTATGGCATGCACCAAATGTGTCTTTCCAAGGCCAA